>JANOAZ010000205.1:0-6412 GCA_031411395.1 Chthoniobacteraceae bacterium | reverse complement strand
CCTCGAAGTTTTCGCGCCCGAACGTCTTGAAGAAAGTCAAGACGGACAACCTGCTTGCCTTCATGGAGCCGCACCGCGCTTACCTCGCTCGGTTGGGCTTTGCCTGGCCAGCGGATGGGGCGACCCAGTTGGATTGCCACGCGCTCGCCAAGATTCTCGCGGTGCCGCGTCCGGACATGCCGCCGGACTTGGTGGACCAGCTCGATCTTGTGGACCTGCTCAGCGAGGAACAGCAATTCCTCGCGTTCGAGAGCGAGTATTCGCAGCTCGTGAAGCAGCTTCAGCAGCCGCAGGACAGCCCGGCGGACATCGTGATGCGCGTGCTGTTGCACAATCCGCAGGCCGCATGGAAGGCGTTCGACAAGCGCGCGCTCACGGTGCAGCGGGCGCTCTCGTCCTTCCTGGCAACCGAGGGGAAGGAATTCCGCACGCCAAATGACGACCGCATCAAAAAACTGGAGAGCGCGCTCGCGCCGCTGTTTAAGGAAAGCAACCGCAGCGAGGCGTGCCGCATCCACCCCGTGCATGAGGACGGGCAGTGGGCGCTGATCATCCGACACGGCGAACCCGTCTCCCGGATCGGCACGATCACCGACGACGGTGAATCTGGATCGCTGTTGTTCCGGCCCGAGCGGCTCGATGTCGCCTACTACAACGTGGCGAAGCGGGAGTGGCTTATCAGCGGTGTCAGCACGATTTTGAAGGAGATGTATCGCGAACAGATCGGCGCGATTCTTCACGGCTCACGCCACGCGTTGTCCCCGTCGGATCGCTACACGCTCGAACCGCTGCGCCAGGGACGCGACTGGCTCAACGACCACGGCGTCGATGGGGTGCGCGCCGTGTTGCTCAAGGAAATCACGCTGCGATTGCCAACGGGCGTGGACATGAGGCTGAGCAAAGGAGATGTCTTCGCCGAGTTGCTGCGCCAGCGCGACGTGCCTGGGGATGGCATCGAGTTTGTGGACGCGACCTTCGCGCTGATGCTTCGACACCGAAAACGCACGCTGCACGTCAAAGTGAACCCACTGCGCAATGTCGTCTCCGGCACCGGCGGCATCAGCCTCGTGGATGAATGGCTCGAAGACCGCGACTTCATCATCAGCAATGCGGACGCCCCGATTTTGGCAAACACTTGATCGTCTCGGGACGTTCGGCAGCGCGCTCAGCCAATGGCGCATCGAACTCGACGGCGGATTCGCCGAGGCGTCGCAATTCCTTAAGACGCTGCCGGGTTTGGCGACTGACATACCCGATCCCGATGATCCGCGGCTTCGGTTGAGCGTCCACCCGACCGACGAGGATGACGTCTTCTCCGCCGAGAGCGACGACTTCCCAGCGCACCGCGCACCCATCGAGATTTCCGCCGCCGATCTCGCCCGCCTGGCGCCCGACATCGAGAAGCTCAGCGACAAGCTCGCCGAGGCCCTCGGCTTCACACCGCGCCAGCCATGCACCGCGCATTGTCCTAACATCTGGCAGGTAGGCATCGTGCAGCCACGTCTCAAGCGCACGCTGCCAGTCTATCTCTACATACCGACCGGCCACTTCAGCGACTTCGACACCTTCCGCGCCGGTCTGCAAAGGCTCGCAGCCGGCATCCTATACCTACCGACCAACCGGCTATTTATCCCGGAGATCGAAAGCCTGGCGCAGACCCGGGACATCGCACTCGAATCCATCCACGACCGCCTGCGTCAAGATAGCGCCGGGGCGACGAGCGCGATGACCGCCATAGCCGCTTCCACCTCGACAGCCCGGAAACCGAAAGCCAGCAAGCGCGCACCCATCCTGCCGGTGGAGCGGGGTTGGAAATGGGAGCAGCTTAGCATCCGTCTTAGCCTGAAGGGACACCTCACCGCGCGCTACGCTAAGCACGTCGGTCATTATGATTTCGGCTACCGCGAGGGCATCGATGGAAAGCCAAAGCATCCGCCGCAGTTCACCATCCTCTACCGGATGTGCGCGCAAGGATGGTGGAAGAATCCGGCCACCTACGAGAGAGGCTACCAATCCGCGCAGCGGGAGTTCTCGCGCCTGCGCAAAACGCTGACTGACCTCATCGCTATTGCCGGAAGCCCGTTCGAGAAACGCGATGGTCTCTGGGCGCCGCGCTTCCAGTTTGAAGCAGACGCCGATCTCGCAAAGGCGCTGGCGAAAATGGTGCAAGAAAAGCCCATTGAGCGAGTGACCGCCCTGCGCAAGAGACGCCCGTCTGACGATGATGCAGATGACGGGGAATCCGAGTGACGTTTAAGTGACCAGAAAATTGCCATTATCTGCCCGCTACTGCCCGCCAGTGCCGCCATTTACCCTGTAGCGAAAAAGCCTACAGAGGCATTCCACTTAACGCATGGTTAGGCCCGTTACGAGGATTTTTTGTCACGGTCCTCGATTGCCTTTCGTTTGTTCTCGGGAAGCTTTGCATACATCTCAGTCACTGCCTTCGGATGAGAAATCATCTGGTCTGCAATCGAGTTGACGAGTTCGAATAAGCGCATAGCGGTGTCGCGGTCGTCCTTGAGGTCGATGACGCCGGGGTGAACCGCCTCGTTGCCGATTACGCGGACAATATCGAGTGATTGTTGGACGAGCGGGTTTAGGCCCTTGCGAACCAGTGCTGCAATGTCGTCGTCGATATTCTTGCCACGCTCGCCCAGATGCTTGCAGAGCTTCTGGACGCAAAGACGCAGCAGCGCGGCGGCTCCGCGAGGAGACGCGTTCGCAATCTCTCTCGCCTCCTCGAAGTCTGCGAGCACTGTATCCGGCAAGTCAGGGTTGGGAACAACGCCGGACTTACCGAGAGGAAAAAGCAGACGGTCGTGGATCCAAACGGCGATCTTTTTGCAGTTGTAACACTTGCTCAGGTGGAGGTTGTGAACCCGGCTTGAAAGATAGCTGCCCTCGCCGACGTGCATGAGAACGAAGCCCGCCTGAAGTGATTCAAACCATGCGACCAGCTCCTTCCGGGTTTCCGCTGGCATTTCCTGATCGCGACGAATGCTTTCCTTTTGTTCTTCGCTAGCAATAAATGGAAGGGGCTTCTCGCCGGTGATCTCGCTAGCATAGAGTGAATACCATTCCTGCGTCGTGAATGCGGAGCAATGCGGACAGCTAAATGCTGTCTCCTTAATAGACGGTGAAACCGTTCGTGACATAAGTGTGTGCGCTAGTGGCCTAACGACCCCAAGCTCAGCGACTGCGGAGCGCGGCGCGCTGGCTGCGGAAAGGCGGCGGGGGAAGGATGGGCGCAGGCGGCGGGGTGAGCCGGAGACGTGGAGCGTCGCTGTGCTGCCGGCAGCGAAAGCGAAGCGCAAACTGGAGAAACGCCACTCATCGCCGCAAGGGTGGCAACGTGACCGAAGCCGGGCAACGCCAAACTCTCGAAACTCGTCCGCCACGCCGCGAGGGTAAGCGCGCCCGCCTCGCCTGCCGACGCCCGAACCACGAGCGACTGATAACTGCCCGGACTACTCGTGACGTTGGCTTCGGAGTTAGTCATTGGAGGGCTACGTTCACGGGAGAGGTGCGAGAACGCCTAACGACCCCAAGCTCAGCGACTGCGGAGCGCGGCGCGGTAGCTGCGGGGTGACCGACAGGGAAGACGCTCGGGGAAGAGAACGGGTGAAACGAAGGGAACGGGTGGAGCGTAGAAAAGCAGCTACCGTGACGCGCGGAGCAGTTCGCTGCAGCGCATGGTTCGGCGACGTTGGATTGAGGACAGATGCCCAAAAAGAGTGCTGAGAGAAACGCCTACTCTCGCGATGGACGCCCAAACGTGAATGTTGGGAAAGCTGGAACTCGGGCTGACGCACGCGATGGAGTAAAGCTATCTGGTGTAAGCTCACTAATCGATGCAAACGAGCGCTTGGCCGCATTGCCTACATGCACCGTTCTCGGGCAGTGTGGGCGACCTACCGCAATGGAAGTCGTCGCCGCAATTGTAGCACCACACTCTGCGTGGTTTCAGTTCTCGGGAACACTTCGGGCATCGGTCTCGTCCGTCTGAGGATCGCCGCCGGGCGTCATGTGCGGATATGAACGTAGAGCAACAATATAGAGCGGTCATCGGATGCGTTGGATGTGTGCGAAGTCGCCGAACGATGTGTCGCCACATCAATGGCTTGATAACGGGGTAAGGTGAGAAAAGAGTGGTGGATTGCGGATTTATTCCACACTATCGGGGCATGGAACCGAACCGTTCGGAACCCAAAGCGGCCGCCCCCGGTTGGTCGGAGATGCCACGCGGTGCCACGCCAGCGGGAACGAAATCGCCGCATCCCAAGCCTTGGGTGCGCCGCATGGCCGAGCGGCGCGGCCTGCACCCGCCGGAAAAGACGCTGTATTGGTGGAGCGTGCATTTGGACCGCTTTTTGGTTTTCTGCCGGAAACTGGGGCCAAAGGCGAGCGAAATTCCCGAAATGGCGGCCCGGCAGTTTCTCGATTCGATCGCCGGGACGAGCGCCAACGCCGCATTCGCCTCAGAGCAGGCGCGGCAGGCGCTGGATGTTTTCCTTCAGGAAACCGAACACTGGCATTGGAGTGAGCGCGAGGGGGAGCGGCCGGGTCGGGCATTTCGCCTGAAGGCCACGGCGGAAGCAGGGCGCTCGGCAGTGGTTCCGACCGTCGCCTCGCCGGACGGTGAGGAAGTCCCGATGATGGAGGCACAGGGGTCAGTCTTATAATGTCGCACACTTTTCAAGGAAGGTCCCTCCAGCGCTAGACCAGACCTGCGAGCACGATGAGCGCGGCTGCCGCTGGGATCGGAATCCAATTCCGTCGGGTCCGACGATGATCGCCTTCTTCAATTACGGTTACCGAGCCGTTCGGGTTCTCGGTCGCGCCTGATGTCATGGCCTCAATCCTGCCTTCTGAGTCCGTTGGTCGCAACGTTCAAGCTTACGAATTACCGTTCGCTTACCACGAATCATCGGCACCCTCTTGCGGATCGGCGTTCGCCTTTTACGGATCGCCGCTCCATTCTGACGGTTTGCGGTTTCCTGCTTATGAATCGCCGTGCCTTGCTTACGGTTTGGCATTTCCTGTTCGCGGTTTCGCTTTTCCTGTTCACGGTTCGCCGTTTCCTGTTCACGGCTGCGCGTTTCCTGTTCACGGTTCGGCTTTTCCTGTTCACGCTTCGGGGTTTCCTGCTCCCAGTTTGCCATTTCGTGTACACGGTTTGGGGTTCCCTGTTCACGGTTTGCGCTTTCCTGTTCACGGTCTGGGGTTTCCTGTTCACGGTTTGCCGTTTGGAACTGACTCGCTGGCGTTTTCCTCTGACCACGCCGCCATTTTCCGCTGGCAGCCGGGGCGCTTCGCCTCCCTCTGGCAACCGAAGCGGGCGCCGTACAACTGCGAGGGGTGGAGCGGAAAGTATTTTTCAACAGACGCTCCAAACCACACCGAACCTCGCAGGCTCTATTTGGAGGAGGCGAATGCGCGGAACGCCGATTGCGAGAAGCATTCGGCCAGATGGCTGGGTGGCGAGGTGAAATCGCCGCGGAAACGCCCGTCGCAAAATCGCCAGATCGCCGGATGGATCGGCTTGCGCTAACGCGGGCGCTTTGCAACCTTGCCGCCCCTTATGACCAGCCCCGCTGAAACTTCTCCCGCCCCGCCGGCCCCTCCCGCCGGTTTCGACCCGCTGGTTTTCTGGGTGCAGCATCGGCAAAAGGTGACGCTCTTTGCGGGCCTGTTTTTCGCGGCGGCGCTCATTTATTTCGCCTCCGAGTTCATGCGGACGAGGAAACTGGATGCCGCGGGACGTGCGCTGGCCGAAGCAAAGGAGGAGGCCGCGCTGCGCAAGGTGATAAGTGATTACGCCGGCACTGCTGCGGCGGGCGATGCCCACCTGCTCCTCGCGGAGAAGCTGCGCAAGGCGGGCAAGGCCGACGAGGCCGTGACGACGCTGCGGGCTCTGATCGACAAGTATCCCGATTACCCGCTGATCAGCGGAGCCTGGACGAGCCTCGCTGCGACGCTGGAATCCCAGGGCAAGCAGGACGAGGCATTGAGCACGTATCAAAAGGTCTCGACGAGTTTCGCGACGAGTTTCAGCGCGCCGATCGCGCTTCTCGGGCAGGCGCGCATTTTCAAGGAGAAGGGGAAAGTCGATGATGCACGCCGCCTTTTCGACCAGGTGATCAATCAGTATCCCGAGTCGATGTTCGGACAGCAGGCGATGCGGGAGAGTCAGCAACTCAAGAAGTAGCGGCGGGCTTTTTGCCGGGCGCTACGATGCCTCTCCGGCTCAGGCGGGTTGAAGACCTTCGTCGCCAAAAAGGCCTTGCTGCTCCCGCGCGGCGCCGGGGGCCACTTTGCCGGAGGGATCGGTCTGCCCGATGAAAATCTCCCCGCTGAACACGCCTCCTTTTTCCACGCTGATCGACCGCGCATAGACGGTGCCCTCGAG
>JANOAZ010000204.1:0-1913 GCA_031411395.1 Chthoniobacteraceae bacterium | reverse complement strand
GGGCACGCTGACCCGCGAGACCGTGCTAAGCCTGATCGCGGCCCTGCGCACCCGAGGCTGGCGCTGCGTGCTCGGAATGGAGGCGTGCGGCTTTGGCTGGCGCTTCCAGCGGCAGCTCCGGGAGGCGGGCGCGGAGGTCCTGACCTTTGCCACCGAGGCGCTCAGCGGGCGGCGCAAGACCAACACCCGCGATGCCGCCGCCCTCGCCCGGTTGGTCGGCGACCGCACCGTGCATGGCAACACCACGACCAGCCGCATCGTCCGCGAACCCTCGCCGGAGGAACAGCAGCGCCGCTTCCTGAGCCGGCACCGGGCGCAGCTCATCGCCCTGCGCGGCAAGATCGAGGCGCACGGGCGCGGACTGATGTATGACTTCGGGCAGCTCGATTTTCCGGAATGCTGGTGGGGCAAAAAAATGTGGCCACGCCTGGTCGCGCAACTCCGCGCCGCCGGTGAAGACTGGTTGCGCGAAGCGCTCGAACCCCAGCGGGCCATGGCCCAGGCCCTGCACGCGCAGATCCTGGAACTCGACACCCGGCTCGCCGCCGTCGCCGCGCAAACCCTCACCGTGCCGCTGCCCCACGGCCTCGGCCAGCTCACCGCGCTGACGGCGTGCCTGGAAGTCATGGACTGGCAGCGTTTCAGCAATCGCAAGAAAGTCGGCAGTTACATCGGCTGTGCCCCGAGCGAAAACAGCACTGGCGGCGATGGCCAACTCCTGGGCCAGATCGACCGGCAAGGCAACCGGCGCCTGCGCAGCCTGCTCACCGAAGCCATCTGGCGGCTCTTGCGCTGGGAACCCGGCTGGCACGGCTTCGCCAAATGGGGCGCCGTGATCCGCGAGAGCCACGGCAGCACGGTGCGCAAAAAGAAGGCCGTCATTGCCTGCGTGCGCCTGCTCTTCATCGACCTCTGGCGGCTCTTCACCGGGCGCGCCACCCTCGCCGATCTCGGCTTCCGGGGAGCGCCCACCGCCACGGAGCCCGCCGCCGCAGCCTGCTGAAAACCCAAGGCAACTTCACTTAACCTTACCTCACCTAATCCAATCCCAAATCACTAACTAACCTACGCCCGTCTCACCCGCGATGCGCAACACCTTGCCCACGGTCCAGCACCTGATCGAAGCCCTGCAGCTGGCGGACTTGAGCGTCCGTCGACGGTTTAGAGTGGTCGGCGCTGACTTACGCTTGGGTCCATCCAGGACCGATGACCTCGGATTCCCTGACTGGGCGCAGAGCCTGCCCGCATCCACCGCCCCCGCGCGGTGCCGATGCGGGCAGTGCCCCCCTGCTGCTCGCATAGGAGCTTGGAAGTCCTCGGACTCCGCATCCTGACCCAAGGCCGTCCGCACGGCGCCTCGCCCCACCCATCACCCTTTCCCCCACACGATGTTCTAAACTGCCCATTACCCATCCACGACTCCGGGAAGCCGCTGCGAGATAGTCTCGGTTCGGGGGGAACTAAGTTGCCCTCACGCCCATCCCAGGCTCTGTCCCAAAAATCAGTCAAACGCTGGCGCATTCCGTTGCGACCCTTGACATTCCTTCATAGGCGCTGCAGCGCATGGTTCGGCGATTCGTTCATCGCAGTGGAGATGTGAGAAAAGGAAACACAACGAAGATGCCAAGCGCGAAACTGCCGATAACTAAGCCACACGCGAGCAAGCTCGGCGGTGACGCCGCACGACCCGCGATCACGTAGCTGGCAACGGTAAGCAAAGAAACGCCAGTGAAGGCGAGCCAGAAGGATAATGCAGCCGTGGTGAATGGAATGAGTAGCACGCCCCAGCCTCGCTCATGGCTTCTTTTGTGCTGTCGCCTTCGCCCGAGGCCGCTTGGTGTGAGAACGATCCAACGGCTCTTCCGCGAAATCCATTGCCGGCGCGACGAGATAGCGAGGCGGCGTGAAGCATC
>JANOAZ010000203.1:0-6745 GCA_031411395.1 Chthoniobacteraceae bacterium | reverse complement strand
CGGTGCGGAGCACGTACCGTTGTGCTCCGCACCACCGCTGCCCGCGAAAAGTAAGAGATCCTTCGACTGCGCTCTGGTCGCTTAGGCTCCCTCCGCTCCGCTCAGGATGACGGTGTGCTTTTTGGGGTTCGCCCCGCACCGAAAATCATGCCCGCACTAATTCGGCTTTCGCACCGAGGCCTTGAGGAAGACGATCAGGTCGGAAAGCTCCTGCCGGGTGAGGATTTGGTCGTAGCCCTGAGGCATCAGTGAGTTGCTGCCCGGCTGCATTTCCGCGATCTCCGCGCGACTGAGGCGTTGATCCACTCCGGGTGCGATGCCGAGCGTCAACGCCTCGGCATTTTCGCCGTGCAGGATGCCGGTCATTTCGGTGCCGTTCTTCATTTTCACGACCATCGGCTCGTAGCTGCGCACGAAGCTCGCGCTCGGAAAGACCACGGCCTCGAGGAGGTCGCGTTCATTGCGCACCTGTCCGATGGAGGTGAGGTCCGGTCCGAATTTTCCCCCGAGATAGCCAAGGGAATGACAAACGGTGCAGGTCGATTTGGCGTTATTGAAAACGAGCTGGCCGCGGCGCACATCTCCGGGTGGCAGCTCCGCGGCGAGGGCATCGAGCCGGGCGCGCTGTTGCGCGGGATCGAGATTCAGGCTCGCGAGCGTCGCCTGCGCTGCGGGTTGCAGCTTCGCGGGGAGCTTGGCGAAGATCGCGTGCAGGGTTTGCGCCTGGCCCGCGGCGAGGGCGGGAGCGTTTCGCAACGCATCGAGGAAACGGCGCCCGAGGTCTTCCGGCATGGCTCGGTCGAAGGCCGGAAGGATTCGCGCGAATTCAAGGGGGCCGAGTTGTGGGAGCAGATCGACGAGGGCGCCGCGTTGCGCGTCGTCCAGCTTGGCGCGGGCGAGCGTTGCCGCAGCGGAGGCCCGGGTCATGGCTGGCTTCGCGCGGTCGAGTTGCGCGCGGAGGAGTTCGAACAAGGCGGTCTCCGCGGGTATTGCTGGCACGGCACTCAACGCGGCGAGGCGGATGTCCTCGGGATTGGTCTTTTCACGGGCGACCGCGAGCAAAGGCGGCGTGAGGCGCGCCGCTTCTTTTCGGGCCGCGAAACGACCGGCGGTGGCCACGACGTCGTGCAGCAAAGCGGGGTCGGGCGCCGCGAGCAGGCGGCCGAGTTCGTCGATCCACGGCTCGGGCACGGTCTTGAGTTCCGCTCGCGCCATCGCGTGCAAAAGTGTGGCTTTCGCGTTCGTGTTTCCGTCGCGCAAAAGCGTGGCGGCCATCTGTTGCACGATCGGTTCACGCGCGGTGCTCACGAGCAGTGATTCCAGTTCCGCGCGCTCCGCTTCCGCGAGATTGGGCGCTTCGAGGCGCTGCCGAAAGTAGCCGGTCAGTTCGCCACCCCAGTCCGCATGCCGGCGGGCGACCCAGAGCGCGGTGTCTTTGAGAGTGGGATCAGTGGACCCGAGCAGTGGAATCACACTCGAAGCGGGAAGCGCGTCTCCGCCCATTTCTCCGAGCGCGATCAGCGCGGCGCGGCGCGTGGGGATGGCGGCCTCGGTCCGCAGTCCCGCGGTCGTGGATTTTGCGTCGCCGATTTCGATGAGGGCGAAGATGAGCGCGTGTTCGAGGAAGCGATCGTTCGGATTTCCCGCGGCCGCGTCGAGCAGCGCGGCGACGGCCTTCCGATCGCCGATGCGGCCGAGCGCTTCCGCCGCGATGCGTTTCAGGTGCGGGGTGCCTTCCTGGGTGGCGAGGAATGCGAGCAAACGATCCGTCGCTTCAGCATCGCGCCAGAGCCCGGCGACTTTCGCGGCCGTCTGGCGCACCGAGGCGTCGGCATCGTCGAGCGCGGTTCGCACCGCGCGCCGCGCGGGCTGGCCGGAGATTCTCGCGAGCGTCCAGAGCGTTTGCTGGCGCACGAGCGGCGCAGCGTTTTTCGCGAGCAGGCCGGACAGCGCATCGACCGCGCCAGCCCCGAGTTTCGCGAGCTGGGCCGTCGCTCGTTCGATCACCACCGGGCGCGGATCGGTCAGGAGCGCGGTCAACGCGCCGGCGTCCATCTTCGACCACGCCAGCTCCAGCCCGCGCGGGTCGGCGATGCGCGGCGCGCCCTTGCGTTTCACCCGATAGATCGCGCCGAGCACGTCGGGTTTGGCGAGCTGCGAGGTGGGGCAACAGAGCTTGTACCAGCCTCCCGTATCGACGACGAGCAGGCTGCCGTCGGCGTCTTCGATCACGTCGGTCGGGTGAAAATCAGTGTTGTTGGAGACGAGGAAGTCGCTGTCGCGCGTGCGGAAGGTGGCGCCCGCGGGTTCGAGAATGTGGCGCGTGACTTTGTGCAGGTTGAAGAGGCACGCGAAGAAGTTGTCGCGCACGTCTTCACCCAGCGCGCCCGACTCGACGCGCGTGAGTCCGGCGGGTGCGCCGGGACCGAAATGTGTCATCGCCGGGAGGAGCGCACCGGTGCGGGTGATCGGCTCGACCACGTCATTCACTTTCGGGAAGACGCCGCCATAGACCGCGTGGCCGAGGCCGTCGCGTTTTCCAGCGCCGGAGAGATCGAGAAATGTGGCGGTGAAGATCGGTTCGCCCTCGCGGGTGAAGGCGACATCGACGGGATTGTCCATGCCGCCAGCCATCACGGATTCGAGTTCCGAGCCGTCCGGCCGGCAGCGGAAGATATGCGACGCGCGGTCCTTGATCGTGGGCCGCCCTGGGCGCTCGTGGGTTTGCTCGGCGAAGGCGCCTTTGCACCAATAGATCCAGCCATCCGGGCCGGGATACGGACCGTGGAGGTCATTCGCGCAGCCGGTGAGCGTCTTGCCTTGGAACCACTCATCGCGCTGATCCGCAACGCCATCGCCGTCGCTGTCCGTGAGCTTCCAGATGCTCGGGGGCGCGGCGACGTAGAGCGAGCCATCGAGCCACATCGTGCCTTCGGGAAACATGAGGCGGTCCGCGAAGGCCACGCTGCGATCGTAGCGTCCGTCGCGATCCGTGTCTTCGAGGCGCACGACGCGATGCGGCCGATCGATCAATTGCTGATCGGTCTTCGCGTTCGAGCCCGACGAGTCGGAAACGTAGAGCCGTCCCTGCTCGTCGAACGCCGCCGCGATCGGCCGGTCCACCAGCGGCGGCCCGGCGACGAGTTCGATTTCGAAGCCATCTGGCAGGGTGAACTGATGTGCGCCGATCTTTACCTCCGCGGCGATGGATGCGGAACACGTCAAGACCGAGGCGAGGCAAACACAGAGGCGATGGATACGGGGGGACATTGGAGTGTTAAAAAGGGCCGCGGATTTCGCGAATTTACGCGGATGACTCAGTTCGGAAAATCTGCGTCAATCCGCGTAATCCGCGGTTATTTTTTAGCAGATCGAGTTCACCCTCGCCCGGATCGCCCAGGCGATTTCGTGCGGGGGATCTTCACCTGAAAAAGACCTGCGCATGGCTGACTTATTTGGCTGCGCCGGGGTCGGCGCCGTAATTACTGGCGAGGTAATCGACGATCGCCTCGACATCGTTCGGCGCGACCGGGGCGCCGAATTTCTGCTGCATCTTCGTGACCGCGCCCTGCCAGTAGGTGCGGGGCAGCCGCGGCTGGGTGCTGATGTATTCCACCGAATGGCAGACGATGCACTGGGCGGTCACGAGGTCCGAGCCGGGCGCTTTCTTGAGTGTGGCGGTCTCGGGAGGAAGTTCGATCTTCACCGTCTCCGAAAGTGCGAGAAGCGGCAGACCGGCCGTGAGACAGAGGATGCGAAGGTTCATGCGGTGATGGTGACGTGGACGGTTTCGACGACGTTGCGCATGTAGCCGGCGGGATTCCAAAGCGGCTCGAGCGGTTGCGATTCGCCGATGCGATTGGTCGCGCGCACCTTGAGTTCGGCGACACCCGCCTGCGATGGAGTGAAGGCGACGGTCCATTCGCGGAACGAATATTTTCCAAGGTCCTGGCCGAGCTTTGCCGCCTGCCAGGTGCGTCCGCCATCGGAGGAAAAAAGCACCTCCGCGATCCCGCTTCCGCCGTCGAAAGCGATCCCACGGACCAGCGTCTCGCGGCCGGCGCTCAACGTCGCGCCGTCGAGGTGGCTCGTGATGAACGAACGCACGTTGAAGCGTTTGATCGGCACCGTGGACTTCGGCGTGGCGCCGGGCATCACGCAGGCACCGGCGGTGTCGGGGATGCGATACGCCGTGCCCATCCAGAACCCGCTGAAGACTTCGTCGAGGACATTGATTTCATGGAGATGCTTCACCCAGTAGGTGCCGTAGTAGCCGGGCACGACGAGGCGCAGCGGGTAGCCATTGAGCATCGGGAGCGGCTCGCCATTCATCTCGTAGGCGAGCAACAGCTCGCCATCGAGCGCGTGGTCGATGTCGAGCGCCTTTACGAAATCGGGCGTCTTCTCGATCGCAGGGGTGTCGAGTCCGTCAAAGCTCACCTGCTTTGCGCCCGCCGCGACGCCGGCCTTTTCCAGCACGTCCTTGAGCCGGGCGCCGCGCCAGCGTGCATTGCCCATCGCGCCGTGGCCGAGCTGGCCGCCGGGCACGCGCGGCTGGAAGAAGCCGCGGCTGTTGCCCGAGCATTGGTTCACGGCGACGACCTCAGCGGGCTCAAACTGCTGTTTCAAATCCGCCACGGCGAGGCTGAGCGGCGTGGCTACTTTGCCTTTCACCGCGATGCGAAACTTCTCCGCGTCGATCTCGAGCGGGAGGTTCGGCAGATGATAGCGGACGAAGAAGGCGTCGTTCGGCGTGATGATGCCTTCATTGAAAACGGAGAAGGGAGTCTCGAGCTGCGGAGGCCGTGAGGTGAGGCGGATCAGCGGGCGCTTCTGCGGATACTTCACCAGAGGGCGCTCGCCATTTTCAAACGGCAGCGTCACCAGATCTTCCGCGGCGCCGCGGTGCGAGAGGCTGGTCCAGGCACCGAGCCCGAGCAGACCCATGCGATGAAGGAACGCGCGGCGGGGAAGCGGGGGATTCATACGAGGGAGAAGCTACACATCGATGCAAACGCGGGCCAGTCGCAGAATGGCTGGATATTGCACGATCGTGCGACGAACCCGCACTGGCATCCGCCGCGGAGTGAGTCGAAACTTAAGCGCACGCGCGGTTTTTCAGCGCGCGCACTCAGCCATGCAGCGTCTCCCCTTCCTTTCAATCTGTCTCACCACGACATTTCTCTGCCTGCCATCGTCGCGCGGGGCCGACGCCGACGCGCTTTTCGTCCGCCGGGTGTTACCGCTTTTCCAGGAAAAGTGCCTCGCCTGCCACGGCAAGGACGAGGCGAAGATCAAGGGCGGTTACGACATGCGGACGAGAGCGGCGCTCTTCAAAGGAGGAGAAAGCGAGGAACCGGCGATCGTCGCCGGCGAGGCGGCAAAGAGTCCGCTCTTCCTCGCGATCAATCGCACGCACGACGACTGGGAGCCGATGCCGCCAAAGGAAAACGACCGGCTCACCGCGGCACAGATCGGATGGATCAAAGATTGGATCGCCGACGGCGCCCCGTGGCCGGATGACGCGGTGCAAATGGCGATCGCGAAAACCAATGCGGAAAAGTGGTCCGCCGAGGATGGCATCCCGGTGAAGACGGCGGGCGGGCTGGCGCCGGAATGGACGAACCGCAAATACCAGCCGGAGGGACTGTGGGCGTATCAACCGGTGAAGCGATCGCGGATTGCGGATTTCGGATTGCGGATTGGAGAGTCCCCGATCGACGCGCTCATCGTTGCGAAGATGCCCGATGGACTGAAGCCTGCGCCCGCTTGTGAGGCACGCACCTTCATCCGGCGCGCGACATTCGATCTTACCGGGCTGCCACCCACTCCCGAGGAGGTCGTCGCGTTCGAAGGCGACTCAATCCGCAATCCGCAATCCGCAATCCGCGATCTGGTCGAGCGCCTGCTCGCCTCACCGCATTACGGCGAACGCATGGCGCAGCACTGGCTCGACGTGACGCGCTACGCGGATTCGTCGGGATTTGCGAACGACTACGAGCGCGGCAACGCGTGGCGCTACCGGGATTACGTCGTCCGGGCGTTCAACGGCGACAAGCCTTACGACCAATTCATCCGCGAGCAGATCGCGGGAGACGAAATTGAGGAAGACGCCTCTCAACCTTCCGAACTTCTGATCGCCACGGGTTTTCTCCGCATGGGTCCGTGGGAACTTACCGGCATGGAAGTCGCGAAGGTGGCGCGGCAGCGTTTCCTCGACGACGTGACAAACAGCGTCGGCGAAACGTTCATGGCGCACTCGCTGCAGTGCGCGCGCTGCCACGATCACAAATTCGATCCGGTGCCGACGCGCGACTATTATTCCATCCAGGCCGTCTTCGCGACGACGCAGCTCTCCGAGCGGCCCGCGCCTTTTCTCAAAAACGAAAACACTGCGGGCTTCGAGGAGAAGAAGCATCTCGAAGCCCGCTTCGCCGAGTACGTCGCAAAGCTGCATGAACTCGACGCGAAGATGCTCGCGAACGCGGAGCACTGGTTTGCGGAGAAGAAGATCGACCGCGCGGCGTGGGACAAGGCCGTGGCTTCGGCGCGGGCGTTTGTGGAGGGCGGCGGAAAGCTGGGTGCGAAGAAGCGCACCGTCACCGGCATCTTCGAGGTGGCCCGCAACTCCATGCAGAAGCAGGGGGTGCCGGAGGATCAGTATCCGCCGAAGCTCGTCGGCTTCACGCCCGAGGATTACGGCAATGAGCGGGTCGCGCGCAAAGGTCTGGAGCGTCTGAAATGG
>JANOAZ010000202.1:0-43252 GCA_031411395.1 Chthoniobacteraceae bacterium | reverse complement strand
CGGAGGTGGCGCGGAGCCGCACGCGCAACTGCTCCGCACTGCCGCTGCCCGCGGATGCGAGAGATTCCTCCACTCGCTACGCTCGGTCGGAATGACCGTTTTTTTTGGGGGGGGGAAGCACCTACGGCGCAGGGCCGTCTTTCACGCACCGAAACCCCGTGTTTTGAAGCCCCGTATCCACCGCGGTTTTCATCCGCGCGCTCGGGCGGTAGCCGCGGCAGTAGTTGTCGCTGCACATCCACGATCCTCCGCGCGTGACCTTCTTCCACGCGCCCGGCTCGTCGGGATCGTAGCTGTCGGCCGGGCCTTTCGGATTGTGCCGCGGCTCGCGGCCCGCCGCCTTGGCGATGGTCGCGTAGGTGTCGGGGCGATACCAGTCGTCGGTGATCTCCCAGACGTTGCCGGCCATGTCGTAGAGCCCGTAGTTGTTCGGCGGAAAGTTGCCGACCGGCGCGATCCCATCGAAGCCATCCTCGACGCGCCGCTCCTGCGGAAATTTTCCCTGCCAGGTGTTCCCCATCCACTTCCCGCCGGGCTGGAAATCCTTGCCCCACATGAAGGGCTGCGCGATCAACCCACCCCGCGCTGCGTATTCCCACTCCGCCTCGGTGGGCAGGCGTTTCCCGGCCCACTTGCAATAGGCGGCGGCGTCCTCGTAGCAGACATGCACGACGGGAAATTTCTCCCTTCCCTTCAGGTCCGACGCCTCGCCCTCGGGATGCCGCCAGTTCGCGCCGACCACCGGCTCCCACCATTGGTAAAAGCTGTCCACCTTCTCGCCCGGCGCCGGCGCACGGAAGCAGAGCGACGCGCTCTTTCCCTCAAACTCCGGCAGCAGCCCCGGCGTGGTCTTCGCGCTCAGCGGGCGTTCGGCCACGGTCACGTATCCGGTCGCGTTGGTGAACTTTTCGAACTGCGCGTTGGTCACCTCGTATTTGTCGATCCAGAAGCCATCGAGCTTCACATCGTGGAGCGGCAATTCGTCCGCGGGAATGTCGTCGCCGATGCCGCCCATCGTGAACTTCCCGGCCGGAATCCACACCATGTCGCTCTCGAATTTCGCGTTCGCCACGCGGGTGAGTTCCTTTTGTTTCGAAATGCGCCGAGCTTCGCTCATCACCCAGAGCGTGGTCAGTCCGACGAGGCCAAAAAAGAATGCCCCCATGATCAGCGACGAGCGGCCCGCCGGGGAGAGATTGAAAAGCGGTTTGTCTTTCACGATCCGCGGAACGTGGGCGGGGTGGCGATGGGATGCAAGGTTGCGCTCAACGCGGCTCCGCTTTCGCGGGTGCCTCCACCCACGGCACCAGCACCACGTCGCGCAGAGTCATGATCGCACCGCCGGATTTTTTCACCGGCTTCACCGCGAGGGTGACGTTACCGCCAGGCAGCTTCACGCGTCCGACGACGTGCGGCACGAGGTTTTCGAGATGCCCGGTGACCTCCACCGTCACGGCCAGCGTCTGCCCGCCGACTTGCACTTCGACCTTCGATCCACCGTCACCCCAGCCGCAGCCGTAGAGCATTTCCACCGCGTACTCTCCCGGCGCCTCCACTTCGAAATTCCAAGCCGCCCAGTCTTCCTCGGTCGTCCAATGGCTGAGCGCCCGGCGATGCGGCGCGGCCTCGTAGCGCAGAGCATTTCCATGAATCTCCGCATCCCTTGCGGAGAGGCGGATGATGGGGCGCGCATCCGTGGAAATGAGGTTGCGCTTCACCACGGCGTTCATCGTGTCGCGCCACGCGTGGAGCTGGTCGCGCAGCTCCCGCGCGGTCTCGGCCTCGGCGAGTTTGGAAACGTCCACGTCCGCATAAAGCTGACGCGCGAGGCCCGGATCGAAGAGCGGATTCGGCGGATTCTCCTGCGCGCCCACGGACTCCCGCCACGCGGCGAGCTGCCCGCGCAGATCGGCGGCCCGGTCCGGTTCTTCGGAAGAGAGATCGGTGCTCTCGCCCGGATCGCGCCCGAGGTGAAAAAGCTGCGCGCGCCCGTCTTCATAGTGCTCGATCAATTTCCAGTCGCCGCTCCGAATCGCGCCCGCAGGCCGTCCGCCCTGATTCGAATAATGCGGGAAGTGCCAGCAGAGATTGCGTTCGGCGATCGCGCCGCCGGTGAGCACCGGCAGCAGGCTCACGCCATCGAGCGGCTCCGCAGCCGGCGCCCCCGCCGCCTCCAGCCACGTCGGCAGCCAGTCGGTGCTGATCACCGGCACCTTGCTCAGCGTCCCCGGCGCGACCCGCCCCGGCCAGCGCACGATGAGCGGCACCCGCAGCCCGCCTTCATAGACAAAGCCTTTGCCCGCGCGGTAGGGAGAGTTGTAAGTGGCCGGCGTCTCCGGGGATTCGAAGACGCGGAGGCCGCCGTTGTCCGAGGTGAAGATGATCATCGTGCGCTCGGTGAGATGCAGTGCTTTCAGCCGAGCCATGATCCGGCCCACGCAATCGTCGAGAGTCTCGATCATCGCCGCGTAGATCGGGTTGAAGGCGTCGGCGTGCTTTTCCACCAGCTCCGCTTTGGCCGCGAGCGGCACGTGCGGATTGTCATGTGCGAGGTAAAGAAAGAAGGGGCGGTCCTTGTTCGTGTCGATGAACTGCTCCGCCATCTCCGTGAGCGCGTATTCGCCTTTCCCACCCTCGGTCGCGGATGGCTTCGTCACCGGCCTGCCGGCAAAGGCCCAGTCAAAGCCCTGCTCCTTCGGACCGAATCCCTCGCCGCCGAGATGCCACTTCCCGAGACAGCCGGTCACGTAGCCCGCGGGTTTGAGGAGTTCCGCGATCGTCTTCTCTTCCAGCGGGAGCTGCATCGCGATCGACGGATGGAGCAGCCGCTGCGAGGGCGCATCCGCCCGCCCGGGGAGGAAGGTGGTGAGGTGGAGCCGCGCCGGAGTTTTCCCGGTCATCAGCGCCGCGCGGGTCGGCGAGCAGACGGGCTGCGCCGCGTAGGCATGGGTGAAGCGCAACCCTTCCGCGGCCAGCCGGTCGAGATTCGGCGTGCTGTGATCTTCGCGTCCGTAGCAGCCGAGATCATTGATCCCGAGATCATCGGCGATGATGAAAATGATGTTCGGCCTCGACGGCTCGGCGCCCCACGAGAGCGTGGCGAGGAAAAATGCGAACGCGAGGATGCGTGAAAAAAGCGGCATGGCGAGCGATGGAAGTACCGGGAAACCCGCGGTCAGGCGACAACGGAATCAATTCAGCCGCAGATGGACGCAGATGTTCGCAGATGAAGGCCGGCCTCTCCACATCTGCGTTTCATCTGCGTGCATCTGCGGCTCTTCCGCGCCGCGCTACTTCGCCTTTGGCTTCCCCCGCTCGGCGTCGCGCGCCGGATCGAAGTCCGGGTTCGGCGTCGGCAATTGCGCGCGCACTTCCATCCACCACGCGGTCAGATTGCGCCGCATCTCCTCGGCTTTTGCGGGATTTGCAGGCACGAGGTTGTGCCGCTCCTCGGGGTCGGCCTTGAGGTTGTAGAGCTCGAGATGCGAGTCCTCGAAGAACGCGATGAGTTTGAAGTCGCCGCTCCGCACCGCGCTGTAGGGCGTCGCGCCTCCCGGATGATAATGCGGGTAGTGCCAGTGCAATTCGCGCGGCGCGATGGTCCCCTTCCCCAGCACCACCGGGGCGAGGCTGCGATACTCGCTCGTGATCGCCGCCGGGCTGCCCGCGAGGTCGAGCACGGTGTGGAAATGATCGCCGGTGATGACCGGTTCCGCGAACTCCCCCGGCTTGATCGTCCCCGGCCAGCAATAGATCAGCGGCACGCGCACGCCGCCCTCGTAGGCCGAACCTTTCCCCGCCCGCAGGCCGAGATTGCCCGTCACTTGCGCCAGCCCGCCGTTGTCCGAGGTGAAAATGATGGCCGTGCGTTCCGAGATTCCGAGCGCGTCGAGCTTTGCCCGGAGCCGGCCCACGCTGTCGTCCACGCTTTCCACGAGCGCGGCGTAAGTGGCGTTGTGCTGCGCATCCTCCGGCTTCGCCTTCGCCTTGTATTTCGCCACGGCTGCGGGCTTGCCCATCAGCGGCGTGTGGACCGCGAAGTGAGGCAGATACAGGAAGAACGGGCTGTCCTTGTTCGACTCCATGAATTTCTCCGCCTCCGCGGTGAGCCGGTCGGAGAGGAATTCGCCGTCCGGTCCATCCGGCAGCGTCTCAATCTTGTAAGGCGAAAAGTAGGACGGCGGCTGGCCTTTCTCGGTGCCGGCAATGTTCAGATCGAACCCGCGCTCCACCGGTCCCTCCGGGCCGAGGTGCCATTTGCCGATGCTCGCCGTCGCGTATCCCGCTTTCTTGAGCAGCGCCGGCAGCGTCACTTCGCCGGCGCGCAATTCCTTCTTCCAATCGGGAATCTTCAGCTTCGCAAACGGTCGCTGGTGGCCGGCAATCCAGTCCGTGAGCCGCAGTGCCGCCGGGTTTTTCCCCGTGAGCAAACTCGCGCGGGTCGGCGAGCAGACCGTGCAGGCCGAGTAGGCCTGGGTGAAACGAATGCCGTCCTTTCCGAGCCGGTCGATGTGTGGCGTCTCGTAGAATTTGCTGCCGTAGCAGCCGAGATCGGTCGCGCCCATGTCGTCCACGAGGATGACGATGAAATTCGGCGGCGTGGCGGCGCTGAGGGAGGCCGTGAGAACGAGGAGGAAAACGAGAAGGCGCATGGGGGAATAACGAATGCAGGATGGAAGAACGGCGCTGGTTTCGGCAAGGCCTTGGTGTGCAACAGGCAGATTCCGCGAGGTGACAGTCCCAGACCGATCGCGAATTGGCATGGCAATGGCTTTTTGCCACTTCCGGTGCTGCGCTGAAAAGCGGACGCCTCGAAATTCCATGCAACCTCCATCCGCAATCCACACCGCCCCGGGTGGAGCCGCAGCATCCGCCAGCGGCGAGTCTACGGCGTCGTTTCGTTCGGGGGGCAGGATCTCCAGCAACCGCGACGTCGCCAAGGTGCAGGCGGACTACCTGGCCCTCGCCAACGACCTGGAGCAGGCGCAGGCGCTGACTTCGACACTGGAGATTCAACTCTCGGGCAAATCGAACGAACTCGCGCGCTTCAAGGCCATCTGGGAGCGGACGCAAGCGGACCTGGTGAAATTTGCGAACGATCTCGAGACGATGCGCAAGGAGCGCCACGGTCTCGCCAATGAAGCCCAGCGCGGGTATGCCTTTGAGCACAAGCTGAACAAGCTTCAGGCGGCCCACGAGGAATTGACGGCGCGGGCTGAGCGGCTCGAAGCGGAGCTGATGCGGGAGCGGGCCGGCCATGTCGAGACACGGGCGGAGTTGGAGAGGCTGAAAGACAAATCTGCGCCGGTCGGGAATACGCGCGACCCCGAACTCCGCCAGGCGCTGGAGACGCTCCGCGCGCAACTGGACCGGGTGCTCGGCGCGCCCCCGGCGGCAGCGAGCTCCCAACGGGGTCTCAAGACGGCGGCATCCGAGCGCATCGACATCGAGTTCGGCGGGTAGAACGGCCGGTGCGCCGGGCCATTCGGCAGCGCATTTCCGCGCAAGAGGTTCCTCGACCTCCACAGCGCGCCCTGCTTTAGTCCCGGCTTCTTTTTTCCAATACTCCATGGCCTACACCACCTGCACTCCGCCCGCCGGCGACAAGATCACGATCGCCGACGGCAAACTCTCGGTCCCGAACAATCCCGTCATCCCGTTCATCCGCGGCGATGGCACCGGCCCAGACATCTGGGCCGCGAGCGTGCGCGTGCTCGATGCCGCGGTGGAAAAGGCCTACGGCGGCGCGAAGAAAATCGCGTGGTTCGAGGTCTTCGCGGGCGAGACATCGAAGACGAAATTCGACAACTGGCTGCCGGACGACACGGTGAAGGCCTTTCAGGAATATCTGGTCGGCATCAAGGGGCCGCTGACCACGCCGGTCGGCGGTGGCATTCGCTCGCTCAATGTGGCGCTGCGCCAGATGCTCGACCTCTACGTCTGCCTGCGCCCGGTGCAGTATTTCACCGGCGTGCCGAGCCCCGTGAAGGCGCCGGAGAAGGTGAACATGGTGATCTTCCGCGAAAACACGGAAGACATCTACGCCGGCATCGACTTCCAGGCCGGCGGCGAGGCGGCGATGAAGACGATCGAGTTTCTCGCCACCACTTTCCCGAAGGAGTTTAAGAAGATCCGCTTCGGCAAGGAATCGCCGGAACTCGTCGGCATCGGGATCAAACCCGTCTCGAAGACGGGCACGCAGCGGCTCGTCCGCGCGGCGATTCAGTACACGATCGACCAGGGCAAGAAATCGATGACCATCGTCCACAAGGGGAACATCATGAAGTTCACCGAGGGAGCCTTCCGCGACTGGGCGTACGAACTCGCGAAGACGGAATTCGGCGCGGTGGAGATCGACGGCGGCCCATGGTGCAAGCTCCCGAACGGGATCATCATCAAGGACGCGATCGCCGACATCACCCTCCAGCAGGTGCTCACGCGCCCAACCGACTTCGACGTCATCGCCACCCTCAATCTCAACGGCGACTACCTCTCCGATGCCCTCGCCGCGCAGGTCGGCGGCATTGGGATCGCGCCCGGCGGCAATATCAATTACGTCACCGGTCACGCGATCTTCGAGGCGACGCACGGCACCGCGCCGAAGTACGCCGGCAAGGACATGGTCAACCCCGGCAGCGTGGTGCTCTCGGGCGAAATGATGTTCCGCTACCTCGGATGGGGCGCGGCCGCGGATCTTATCCTCAAGGGCCTCAACGGCGCGATCGGGAGCAAGCGTGTCACCTACGATTTCGCCCGCCAGATGGAAGGCGCGACCGAGATCAAGTGCTCGGAGTTCGGCGACAATCTCATCGCGCACATGTAGGCGGGCGCCAAAGCAACGCCGTCATTCCGACCGAGCGTAGCGAGCGGAGGAATCTCTCTCATCTGCGGGCAGCGGCGGTGCGGAGCGAGAGCCTGGCTCCGCCCACCTCCGCCCTCGGATGCGAGAGATTCCTCCACTACGCTACGCTCCGGTCGGAATGACAGAGCTGTTTTTCGAATTCTCCGCGCCTCCTCGCAACTCACCGGGGACTCGACGGAGCGTGTCCCTCCAAGGCTCTCGTCGTTCCGGCCTTGCACCTTCCGGCAACCCCTCCCACCTTACTCCCCGGATGAACAACCCGGAGTTTCCCACACCGTGGCAGAAGAAGACCATTTGGACGGCGCTCACCGCGCTTTCGATGGTGGGGATCGGGGCGATCTCCGTCGGGCTCATCTGGATCATTTCCAACGTGATCGGGTTTCTCCAACCCATCCTGATTCCCTTCGCCGTCGCCGGAGTCATGGCCTACCTGCTCGATCCAGTGGTCTCTCGCATCGTCCGCTGGGGCACGTCGCGGCAGCGCGCGGTCATCTCGGTTTTCGCGATCGTCACCCTCGTCTTCGCCGGCATCATGGTGTGGATCATCCCGGCGATCTGGACGCAGACGGCGAACCTCGTGCAGAAGGTGCCGACCTACCGCGATCGGGTGACCCACGGCGTCGAGCAATTTAACACGTGGGCGCATTCGCTGGAGCTGAAATACGGGGTCCGCGTGCTCCCTCAGATCCCGGAGAAAATCGACAATCCTCTCGCGGAACCGAAGGTCCCCGAGGGGACATCGCCCGCGGCCACGCCGGCCCCGGGAGCCCCACTGCCGGCCACTGATCCCACGACGAAACCCGTCGCTGGAGAAGTGGCCACGACGCTCGATCTCCAGGAATTCCTGAAGGGCGACTGGCTGCGCAGGACACTGCCGGGAGTGCTCCGCAAGACGTGGACCTTCGTGACGAATAGCGTGGGCGGCTTCCTCGGCGTCTTCGGCTTCCTCATCTCGATGGTGATCGTGCCGATCTACCTCTACTACTTTCTCATCGAATCGAAGAACATCGCCGAGTCCTGGGGCGACTACCTGCCGCTGCGCGCATCCACTTTCAAAGACGAAGTGGTCGCCGCGATCAGCGAGATCAATGGCTACCTGATCGCGTTCTTCCGCGGGCAACTCCTGGTCAGTCTCATCAACGGAACCGTCACCGGGATCGGGCTCGTCTTCATCGGGCTCGATTTTGGGCTGCTCATCGGGTTGGTCCTTTGTCTTCTGGGCGTCATTCCTTATCTCGGCATCGTGCTCTGCTGGATTCCCGCGGTGATCATCGCCTCGGTGCAAGGCGGGAGCTGGCTGATCTCCGCGGACACGGCGTGGTGGGTGTTTCCGCTCGTGGTCACCTTGATCTTCTCGGTGGTCCAGCAGATCGACGGGCTCTTCATCACACCGAAGATCGTGGGCGAGTCCGTGGGCTTGCATCCGATGACGGTAATGGCCTCCGTCTTTGTCTGGACGCTGCTCATGGGCGGCTTGCTTGGGGCAATCCTCGCAGTGCCCATGACGGCGACGATCAAGGTGCTGCTCAAGCGCTACGTCTGGCAGCGCAAGCTCCGCGCCGACGCCGAGATGGCGGTGACGGAAGACTCTTTCCCAATGATCCAGGCGCAGGCCGGCCTCCCGGCAGAAGCCCCAGCGGCAAAATGAACCCGCCCACGCCACGCGTCGTCCTGCCGAGCACCAGCCGTCGCGACACGCTCATTGCGATCGCCGTCGGGGTGTTGCTGCTGATCGCCGTGGGTTACGGGGTCATGTCGATGTCGAAGCCGCACGCGAGCGACAACATCCTTATCGGCGTGGTGGTGGAAAAGCAGTTCACCCCACAGAAGGAGGAGCAGGTGAGCTTCAGCGGGCGAAAGCTGGAGGGGACCAAACAGATCGACGGCGAATACGTGCTGAAGGTGCGGGTGGAGAAAGAAAACCGGACCTACGACGTGCCGGTGGAGAAGCCGGTCTATCACGGAAAGCAAAAGGGCGACAAAATGGAGTTCGTGAGACCGCCCTCCGAGCAGCGGTGAAATCGGCAGGGAATTCCCTCAATGTGATGCAAATAATGCTTGCTTAATGCATCATTTCTCATCATAGTCACCTCATGAGAATCACCGTTGATATCGATGACACCGAACTTGCCGATCTTTTGAAAGTCACCGGCGAGACCAAAAAGAGTTCCGCGATCAACAAAGCGGTCACGGAGTTTTTGAATCGAAAGAAGGCTCGGGAGTTTGGCCGGCTTTTGCGGGAAGGTGCGTTCGACTATCCGTCCACCAACGACGAAATCGAAAAACAGGGTTACTGATGGTCCTGGTTGACTCCTCGGTCTGGATCGAGGCCGCACGGCGCGACGGCGCGTTGACCGTCAAGGTCGCGCTGGAGGCACTTCTCGACGCGGGCGAAGCCGCGTGGTGCGGACCCGTGAAGCTCGAAGTCCTCGGCGGCGCCCGGCGGGAGGAACGTCGAGCGATGGAATATTTCTTCGCGGTAATTCCGTATATTCCCGCCAGGGAAGAACACTGGGAAATCGCGAAGCAACTCGCGTGGAAACTTCGGGACGCGGGGCTGACCGTCCCGTGGAATGACATTCTCATCGCGGGAATCGGCATCAAACTCGGTTGCCGGCTTTACGCGCAAGACAAGCATTTCATCGCCATGGCACCGCTCATCAGCCTCCCGCTTTACACGCCGAGCTACGGCGGAAGCTTCGATCCCGAGCAGACCGAATAAGTCAGGCCGAGAAGCTTTCGCCGCAGGAGCAGTGGGCCACGGCGTTCGGGTTGGTGACTTTGAAGCCGCCCTTTTGAAGGTCGTCGCTGTAGTCGAGCAACGAGCCGCTGACGAAGAGCGCGCTCTTCGGATCGATCACCACGCGCACCCCGGCGCTCGCCACCATGATGTCGCGGTTCGCGGGCCCATCCACGAGGTCCATCTTGTATTGCAAGCCGGAGCAACCGCCGCCGATCACCGCCACGCGCAGCGCGCCCTGCGGCCGGCCCTGCCGGGTGAGGAGCGAAGTGAGCTTCGTGCTCGCGGCGTCGGTCACCTTCACGAGCTTTTCGTTGCCCATGCGGACCTTGATCTCGGGTGCGGTTGTCATGCGTCCTTGAATTAAACGGCAACCGCGGCCTGCGCAACGTGCGCGATGTTTTCTTCCGCAATGCCTTCGAGTTCGGCGACCGAGGCCACATGCGCGAAACGCTCCCGCAGCCGCTTCGCCTCCGGCATCCCGCGCGAGTAGGCCATCAGCCGGGTGCGCATCGCCTGCATCGCGTGCAGTTCGCTGCGCATGGCCACGACCTTCCATCGGCAGTGGCGGAGGATGTGCGCCCACTGCTGGTCGAGCGGCGGCGGCGGGAGATGTTCGCCGGTGGCGAGGTAATGTTTGATCTCCCGAAAAATCCACGGCGACGACATCGCGGCCCGTCCGATCATCACCCCGCGCACGCCGGTCTTGAGGCAACGCTCCACATCCACCGCGCCGGCGAGATCGCCATTGCCGATCACCGGCACGCGCACCGCCGCGGCGACCTGCGCGATCACGTCCCAATTCGCCGCCCCGCTGTAGCCCTGCTCCTTCGTCCGGCCATGCACCGCGATCGCCGCCACGCCCGCATCTTCGAGAATGCGCGCCGTGGTCACCGCATTGATCGTCTGGTCATCCCACCCGATGCGCATCTTCGCCGTGACCGGAAACGGCGCCACCGCTCCCACCACCCCGCGAGCCACGCGCTCCAGCAGCGGGCAATCGCGCAGCAGCGACGATCCCCCGTTCTTCGACACGACCTTGTTCACCGGGCAGCCAAAATTCAGGTCGATGAAATCAGGACGCTTCCAGTCGAGGACCATCCGCGCCGCTTCCCCGAGGTGCGCGGGATCGCCGCCGAAGAGCTGCACCCCCACCGGCCGCTCCGCCTCGGCGAACTCCAGATATTCCATCGTCCGCTCGTTCTTCCGAAAAATCCCCTCCGCCGAAACAAACTCCGTGACCACGACATCCGCGCCATACTCCTTCACGAGCTGGCGGAAAATGGTATCCGTCACCCCGGCCATCGGGGCGAGGTAAAGTGGGAAGCGGTCTTGGAACCAGGGCAGTGACATGGGCAGCGGCTTATCTAGCACATGGTAGCAGCCGACGTAAGGAGGCTCACACTCCATCTGCGATCGCAGCGAAGTGAGCCACCTCACATCATCTGCCACGGAGTCACGGGACGATCTTCAGGATGCGATCGTTGTAGCTGTCGGTGATGAAGAGCGCGCCGTCCTTCGCCACAGTCACGCCGTGGGGTCGCGCGAGTTCGCAGTCGAGCGGCGAGCCGCCGAGCCCAGCGGTGCCTTTCCTGCCCGTGCCAGCGACGCGGGAGATCACGCCGGACTTGGGGGAATAGCGGCGGATCACGTGATTCTCCGCATCGGCGATGAGCACCGTGCCGTCACGGTCGAGCGTGAGGTATTTCGGGCCGCTCATCGTCGCGGCGATCCCCGGACCGCCTTCTCCATTCAAGCCGCCTTTGCCAGTGCCGACGACCGTGCGGATCTTGCCCGCGGCATCCACGTAGCGCAGCGCGTTGCCGCCGCGCTCGAGGATGTAGAAACCGCCGGAAGCGTCCGGCGTGACTGCGCGCGGATCGACGAGCGGCGCATTCACCGCCTCCGCGCCATCGGGTGGCACGCCACCCTGGCCGTTGCCGGCGATCGTGGAAATGATCCCACTCGCGAGATCGATCCGCCGGATGCGGCGATTGCCGATGTCCGCGCAATAGACGTGCTTTCCCGCGGGGTCGAGCGCGATCTGGATGAGCGTGGAAAACTGCGCCTGCGCCGCCGGCCCGCCATCGCCCGCGAAGCCCTTCTTGCCATTGCCCGCGAGCGTCGTGACCACGCCAGTCTTCGCGTCGATCTTGCGCAGCGTGTGGTTGAAGCTGTCCGCGATCAACAGATCGCCACCGCTCGTAATCGCGAGATTGTGGATGCCGTTGAAGGTCGCCGCCGCCGCGGGCCCGCCGTCGCCGGAGTAGCCTTTCGCACCGGTCCCTGCGATCAGCCGGAGCACGCCTTTCGTGTCCACTTTCAGCACGCGATTCCCGCTCGTCATTTCCACGATCACCATCTCACCGCTCGGCATGAACTCCACGCCGAAAGGCTCCAGGAGTTTGCATTCCGCAGCGGGGGCATCCTTCTCCGCAGTGCCGCCACCGGCGACGAGGACGACCTTTTCCGCTCGCGCAGGAGCGGCCAGAACCAAACTCGAGAATGCGAGAATCAGGGGGACCATGCTTTTCATGCGTTCGACTGTCGCAAGACGCTCCGCGTTCGCCAATCCACAATCCGCAATCGTCCTCACGCCACCAGCGCTACCGCGCGGATCGGCGCCCCGTCGATCCCGGCGAAGTGCATCGGGAAACCGATGAACGTGAACGTCTCCGGCACCGCATCGAGATTCGCCAGCGACTCCACCAGGACCATCTCCAGGTCCGGCGCGAAGAGCGTCTGGTGGATCTCATACGAGTCACGCCCCGGCGTGGGCATGTCGATCCCGATCATCCGCAGCTTGCGCGACGCGAGATAGCGGGCCGCGTCCACGGTCAACGCCGGAAAATCTTCGAAAAAACGCGCCGTCCCAAACTCGCGATGCCAGCCCGTATTGATGATCACCCGCGAGGCGGGACGCAGCATCGCCTGATGCTTCGCGAGATCCTCCGCGGTGATCTCCTCGCGCGCCTCCTTGGGAATCTTGATCACCCGCGCCGGACCGTAAAACCACTGAAGCGGCATCTCATCGAGCGTCTTCCCACCGGCGACAAAATGAGACATCGCATCGACGTGCGTGCCCTGGTGCGAACCCATCGCGATGCGGCTGAAATTGCAGTTCGCCCGCTGCACCGTGAGGTAGGACTCCACGCGGAGCTGCGGATCGTACGAGAAGCTGGGCTGCCCGTCGCGCAGGGGGTGAGTGAGGTCGATAAAGCGCATTGGCCGCGCAAGATGCCGCCACGCCGCGCCGCGCGTCCAGTGTTTGTCTTCAATCCGCGGCCGATACCGCGTTCGTTGAGAATCGCTCGGGCTCAGCCGGGAGCGGCTCAGACCACGACGAGATCGACGTCGGTCAGCGCCTCCAAGAGCATTTCGTGCGGCGTCGGTTTGAAACGCCGCGTCCGCCTCCTGCTTCCGGGGCGCCCCACGACGATGTCGGCAATGCCGTATTCGCGAGCAAAAGAGATCAACGCCTGAGCCACGTCTTCGCCTTTCTGCGCGCGGTGAAGATCGCGGCGGGAAAGATCAACGCCGTCTCCGGTGAAGCGTGGACCGCGGAGTGCAAAGCGGGCCGCAGGATTACGTCGTCGTCCCCGGCCAGCCGTGGCTCGAAGTTAAAGGCCGGGAGTTGTCGTTAAGAAAAGCATAAAGACGCCGGCCATTCAGTTTCCGCTTGGGACTTCTCACGGACGGCGATTAACAAGACGCATGCGCTCCTTCCCCCTGATGCTCCTCGCGCTCGCCGCGCCGGTTTTTGCGGTCGATGAATTCAAGGCCACGCCGGATCACGTGGAGCGGGCCGACGTGCCGCATGGCAAGGTGACGCAGATGCCGCCTTGGGAATCGAAGATCTTCGACGGCACGATCCGCGACTGGTGGGTGTATGTGCCCGCGCAATATTCGCCGGACAAACCGGCGGCGGTGATGGTTTTCCAGGATGGCAGAGGCTACGTGAATCCGAAGGGCAACTGGCGCGTGCCGATCGTCTTCGACAACCTCATCGCCCGCGGCGAGATGCCGGTGACCATCGCCATCCTCGTCGACCCCGGCCAGGACAAGACCAAGGCGAAGGTGAACGGGAAGAGCACCAACCGCAGCCTCGAGTACGACTCGCTTGGCGACCGCTACTCGCGCTTTTTGATCGAGGAGATTCTCCCGGAGGTGGGCAAGCAGTGGAAGCTCAGCGACGACCCGGAACTCCGCGCGATCTGCGGCGCGTCGAGCGGCGCGATCTGTTCGTTCACGGTCGCGTGGGAGCGGCCGGATCAATTTCGCAAGGTGCTCTCGACGATCGGCACCTACACCAACATCCGCGGAGGCAACGCGTATCCCTCGCTCATCCGCAAGACCGAGCGGAAGCCCCTCCGCGTCTTCCTCGCCGACACGAGCGGCGATCTCGACAATCAGTTCGGCAACTGGCCGCTCGCCAACCAGCAGATGGACGCCGCGCTGCGCTTCATGAAATATGACGTCCGGTTTGAATACGCCGAAGGCTACGGCCACAATGCAAACCACGGTGGCTCGCTCTTCCCCGAAGCGCTGAAGTGGCTTTGGAGGAAGTAAGTCTCGAATTTTCAACCCCCTAAAAACATGCGCTCCCTGCTCGTTCTACTCGCACTCGCCGCCCCTGCATTCGCCCTCACCCCGGAACAGCAGCAGGTGTCGCTGGAAGTCGAATCGCCCGATCCAAAGCTCGCCAAGATCGTCCTCATCGCAGGAAGCGTGAGCAGCAAGCCCGGCGGGCACGAATACTTCGCCGGCTGCGCGCTGCTCATGAATTGCCTCAAGGCCACGCCGGGTGTCTGGCCGGTGATGGCCGCGGAGGGTTGGCCGAAAAATGAAGCGATCCTCGATGGGGCCAAAGCTGTCGTCTGCTACATGGACGGTGGGGCCAAGCTCGCGTGGCTGGCCCCGGAGCGCTGGGCGAAAATTCAGAAGCTCGTGGAAGGCGGCGCCGGGCTCGTGATGCTGCACCAGGGCGTGGAAGTGCCGGAGGAAAAAGTGGACGTGTTTCAGTCCTGGCTCGGTGGCGTGTTCCGGCCCGACATCGGCTGCCGCGGGCACTGGGACATGGACTTTGCCAAGTTTCCGCAGCACCCGATCACGCGCGGGGTAGAGCCGTTCAGCGCGCCGAAAGACGGCTGGCTCTACAATCTGCACTTCGCACCGAAAGGCGTGACTCCGCTCATCGCGGGCGCCGTGCCGGACAAGGCGCGCACTTCCGCCGATGCGAAAGCGAACGCGGGCCGCGACGAGGTGATCGGCTGGGCGTTTGAACGCGCGGGCGGCGGACGTTCATTCGGCTTCACCGGCGCCGACTGGCACACGAACTGGCAGATCGAAAGCCAGCGACGGATCATCGTGAACGGCATCCTCTGGAGCGCCGGCATCGAAGTCCCCGCGAACGGCGCGCCGGTGCCGCTCGCGCCCGGCGACATCGCGAAGAACTACGACGACAAGCCAAAGCCCGCGCCGAAAACCGCGCCCGCACCCGCCGCCGCAAACTGATCTCTGCCGCCATGCACCGCTTTCTTGCTGCTTGTTTCCTCGCTGCCACGCTGTCCGCCCAGGCTCAGGACATGGCGCTGCACCAGCTCTTGATCGACGGCGAAGGCTGGCAGCCCGTCGCGCAGGATCTTGGCTTCGCCGACGGCCCATGCACCGATGCGGAGGGAAATTTCTACTACTCCGACATGAAGGCGCCCTCGATCATGAAGGTGGCGCTCGATGGCACGGCGACGAAGCTCATCGATGAACTGGCGAGCGGGCTGAAATTCGGACCCGATGGCCGGCTCTACGCCTGCCAGGGCGCGAAGAAGCGGCTCATTGCGATCAAGCTCGAGACCAAGGAGATCGAGGAAATCGCGACTGACGTGCAGCCCAACGATCTCTCCGTCACGCATCGCGGGCACATCTATTTCACCGAGACGGGCAGGAAGCAGGTCACCTTCGTGAACGCGAAAACGAAGGAAAAGCGCGCCGCGGATACCGGCATCACCGCACCGAATGGGATCACGCTTTCGCCCGACCAGGGCACGCTCGCGGTGAGCGATTACCGCGGAGAGAACGTGTGGACCTTCCGCATCAACGAAGACGGCTCCCTCGCGGCCAAAGCGCCCTACATGACCATGCGGCTGCCGATCGATCAGAAGGGCGAGTTCAAATTCAACGCTCCCCCGCCCTACCTCGCCGCGAGCGGTGGCGATGGCATGACGAGCGACAGCATCGGACGTTTCTACGTGGCGACCGCGCTCGGCGTGCAGGTCTTCGATCCCACTGGCCGCATGTGCGGCGTGCTGCCGAAGCCCGTCCTCGAGAAACCGCTCACGAGCTGCGGCCTCGCCGGCGCGGATCGCGCCTACCTCTACGTCACGAATGGCGACCGCATCTTCCGCCGCAAGGTACAGGCGACCGGCAACGTGTTCTTTCAGCCTCCGGCAAAATAAGTCGCGCGGGACAGCCAGCCAAAACACTTGACCACGAGGGAGGCGTCCTCTTACTTGGGCGTCCGCTGATCAGCAGTCTGCTGCGGTCGTCGGAATCGGGCCGTAGCACAGCTTGGTAGTGCGCTTGAATGGGGTTCAAGAGGTCGCGGGTTCGAATCCCGCCGGCCCGATTTTCACCCCCACACAAGGTCACACTTCGGGCGGAAGCGCGATCATCTCGAAGTACCAGCGCACGATCTCGGGCCCGCAGAAAACCCAGATGAGCGCGCCGAGCGCGAGATACGGCCCAAACGGAATCTTCGTGGAGAATTCGCGCCGGCCCACCGCGATGCTGAGCAAGCCGACGAGCGCACCGATCGTCGAGGCGCTCATGACGGTGAAGCCGACTGCTTTCCAGCCGAGAAATGCGCCGATCGCCGCGATGAATTTCACATCGCCAAATCCCATCGCCTCGCGTGGCAGCGTGACTTCCCGGACGACGCCGCGAATCACATCCACCTTCACCAACTCCCACTTGCGGTCGCCGAGATGAAGCCAGTCGCAGGTGCAGCGGACGGATGCAGTTTCGAGGCGTTCGCCGTCGATCTCGATCTCCACACAATCCAAAAGCACCTGCTCATTGCCGCGATAGAAGAAGTCGCTCCAGAGCATCTTCTCTTCGCCGACCACGAAGTCCGCCTCCTGGTCGCGCCGCGTCCACGTGAACGACTGCGGCTTGTCGTAGCGCAGCCGCTTTCGGCCGAAGGCCATCTTGCCGAGTTGCACCACGAGCCAGAGCGCGGCAAAACCGGCCCCCGCGCCGACGAGCGCCCACAGCCCGCTCGCGAGATTGCTCGGTTGCGCTTGCAGCACCGGCATCGCGAAGCTCAACAGGACCCCCGCAACCGTGCCGCCGATGGTGATCTCATCGGGGATGATGAAATGCTCGAAGTCGATGAACGTGGCGACCACGAGCAGGCTGACGAGAATCCAATATGGCAGCGCAAGCACCCAGCCCTGGCCCTGCCATTCCGGGCGCGGATGCATCCAGACGCGCCACCAGACGGCCAGGAAGAGCAGTCCCGTGAGCAGTTCGACGCCGAAGTAGCGGAAGGAAATTTTCGCGCCGCAGTTCGCACACTTGCCGCGCAGCGCGAGCCAGGAGATCAGCGGCAGATTGTGATGCCACGGGATTTGATATTTGCAGCTCGGGCAGAATGAGCGCTTCGGCTCATTGACCGAAAGATCCAGCGGCATCCGGTAGATGCAGACATTCAGAAAGGATCCGATCGCCGCGCCGAGGATGAAGGCGAACGCTGCGAAGATGAAATCGTAATATGCCGGGAGCACCGGCGGGATCAAAGCAGCGGGCGTGCGAGGGTCAATCGGTAAGGCAGGCGCCAGGGACAGCGGAGCGATGGCTTGTTTTCCCGGGATGGCCGTGGCAAAAGCGCGGACATGAAAATCTCCACCCCCCTCGTGGCCGGCCTGGCCCTCGCCTTGATCGGACTCCTCTCCACCGCGCGCGCCGAGGTCAGCCCCTTCCGCGTCCGCGTCGAGCAAGTCTCGAAATCCGACTCGGAAAAACATTCCAAGACGCAGACACGTTCCCTGAAAATCTTCGTCTCCAATTCATCGAAGGAATCCGCGGAACTGATCGCCAAATACATCATCTTCGGCCGCGACGTGAAGGGGAACGAAGTGGTGAAGCTCGATGAAGGCGCCAAAGCGGTGTCATCGAAGCCCCTCGGCACCGAGATGGCCGAGTCCGCCGCGGTCACGAGTGTTTCCCAAGAGGCGCATTCCACCGGCTCCAGCAAGGGCGGCAAGGGCGGCGGTGCCAAGAAGACAGAAGCGTCTGGAACCAAAATCCTCGGCTACTCCGTGCAGGTTTTTCAGGGCGAGAAAATGGTCGCGGAAGCCTACGACCCGCTGAGCATGAAGGAGCAGGTGACCAAGGCCTACCCCGCGAAGAAGCCCGAGCCGAAGAAGTAATCGCTGTCCGCCGCGGGCGCTACTTCAGCAGCCAGCCCGCCTCCGCCATTTCGCAGAGCACATGGAGGAGAAAGCGGTGCGCCTCCTGGATGCGTGCCGTGATCTGGCTGGGGATGATGAATTCGATCTCCGCGAGACCGGACGCCTTGCCGCCGTCGCGCCCGAGCAGCGCGATGGTGTGGAGCCCCGTTTCCCTCCCGGCGCGCAGGGCGGTGAGAATGTTGGGCGAGTGGCCGCTCGTGGTCAGCGCCACGAGGACGTCGCCCGGCTGCCCAAAGGCGCGCACGCTCCGCGCGAACATTTCCTCCACGCCGTAGTCATTGGCATTCGCGGTCAGCAGGCTGCCGCACGCGGCGAGGTTGATTGCCGGGAAGGGACGGCGATCGGTATTGAACCGGCACGCAAACTCCGTGGCAAAGTCCGCGCTATCACCCGCGCTCCCGCCATTGCCGCAGACCAGGAGCTTGCCGCCGCCGGTGAGGCATTCCCCGACGAGCGTCGCCGCGCGGTCGAGCCGGGCTTGGAACGGAGCGAGTTGCTGGAGCGTGGCGACGGCGTCGCGCGTGGCTTGTTCGAGAATGGTCATGCGGCCCGCGACGCTAGGTGACACCCCGCTCGAAGCCAAGCGTCCGCGATGGACCGCGGAAAATCGGCGGCGCACCGCCGCCACCCGGCCCTCCGCCAGTGCCGAATTCTAAAGCTGACCCCTCCTGCACGTCTTCGCCCCCGGTCAGAGCGCATGGCTCGCAGACTGGTTGCTCAGCCAGCACGCCACCCGCGCCACCGTGTCTCCGAACGCCGTCTCCGATCCTGCGGCGCATCGCGACGTTTCACTGGCGGCGTGGGTGCGAATGATTTCCGCGGAGTAACGCACGCAGCCCTGCACGCCTCCGGCTTGTCTTCCGTACCGGCACCCTCCGCCGGTGGTTGATGGGCGGAACAGGGCCGCGCGCAGCGGTTCGCCAAGCGGCCCCTTCCATGTCGTCTGGAACCATCGCATCCCCGTCACGAGATTGGCCTCCGGCGTTTCCAGTAGAAAGTGGTAGTGGTTGCTCATCAGCACATACGCATGAACCCGCCAGCCCGTGCGCTGGCACACCTCGCCGAGCGTTTCGAGAAACCGGCACCGGTCTGTGCCATCCTGGAAAATAGGCTCCCGCCGGTCCCCGCGATCGAGGACATGATAAACCGCCCCCTCATATTCAACACGCGCTCTGCGGGCCATCGCTCCAATTTGCCAAACCTCACTCACTCCTGCCAAGAGCGAGTTTCAAGAAGCGACCCCCATTCTTCTACAGCTCCTGCGCGGGCGGGCGGTTAGCTCGTTACCCGCGTCAAGTGTCAAGAGTTGACCCCGCCCCGCCCCGCCCCGCTAGTTCCTGACCCCTATTCTCCCTTTTTGAATTCCCAGTAGCGATTGCGTTCAGCGGGGTTCGGATCGGGAAGCGCGAAGTAGACGGCGTCGGTGACAGGAGCGAGGTCGCGATAGGCAGGCACTTCGATAGTCTTTGTAACCCCGGGCGAGACACCTGCCAAAAGGAAGCCACAAACGTCCTTCGAACGTTCCCTCTTTGTGTCTCACACCGACCGACAAGAATGGCAATGAGGTTCCTGAGAGGTTCGATACCTCAAACTTTGCGTCGCCATCTGGAGTCGCCCCAAGGAAGGTCCACCGAAACAGACGTCTCTCTTCAACGATACGCCGTTCCCTCTCTGAGAACGCACGTGGTCCGGCAACGATTCTTTTCCATTCGGCCTTGGAATAGTTCGCGCGTGCGAACTTGATTGCACGTTCGAGCCACGCCTCGAACGTTTGCGCAGTTTGCCGAAACACCCTGCCATCGCGTTCAAAAACGGCCGAACTTTGCCTACGCAACTCGGAACGACGGAAGTAAGCGCGGAACTCTTGCTCGTGACCAAATTCAAGGAACAGATCATCGGTATCCACTAATTCCTCCGAAAAAATGGCCAGCACACTCAACTGGTATCCAGAACCGAGACGATACAGCTTTGCCTCACCTATCTCCCGTAGAAAACTCAGATATCCGTTTGGCAGATTTAAACGTTCCTTCCCATCGCTAAACCATGCGTCCGAAGCTAGCACAGGCGTCACGTCGTGAAACTTGGGAGTCTTGATCATGTCCAACTCCGCCTGAATTTGCTGAATGAGTGTCATCTTCGATGCGCCCTTCGACCCCACCGAACGTAATCACCGTTCTCTTGATGCCTTCGAATGTGATCTTCGCGAGTTCGCGGGGTGATATTGCGCGGATGGTCTTCGCCTCCATCTCCCAAAGCGACATCATGATCAGCTTGCATAGGTTTACCTGTCTTGGGGTAAATAGGGTAAATAGGGGTCAGGCGACATTTCTTGACAGGCTCAGCCATTTTTTCAGAGCGATGGGCAACTCGGGTGTGTGGTGACGGTGGCGGCGGATTTGCTGGCTCGCATTGGCCGCGGTGCGCAAATCCAGACGTGCGGCGATCCATTTAAGATCCACGGTCGTCTGCTCCCAGATGATCCGCGCGATGGCCACCTTTCGAGCCTCGCTTCCGGGCAGGCACGGGAGCTCTTCCTCGGTCAGACCAGCATTGGCCAATCCTTCCGCGGCCAGGCGTCGCGCTTCTTGCTCGCCGTGCGCCCGTTTTTCACCGCTCGCCCTGGCACTGCGATGCCGCGTTTTCTTGAGCACCGCCTCGCCAAGCTTCAACATTCGTTCGGCAAAGGCCTGGCTTCCCCAATACCAGCCCCGGCGCAGATCACTGCGCCGGGCATCGACCTCGTCGCTGGAGGCCGGCACGCCGCAGCGCTCCCCTTCCTCCACACGAGCCCGTTCGTCCAGCCGCTCCACCCAGCGGCGACGTCCCGCCACCGTATCCGCACAGCCAAAGGCCGCCAGCGCCCCGGGCGACGCCAGCCACGGCGGACGGCGGCGCGGCAGCAGCGCATGACCTCCCGCCACACTGCACCACGGATAGTCGAGCACACTCTGCCCGCGCCCCGCATGCACCAATCCAGCCCGCACGGGATTGAGATGCAGGTAGTCGAGCAGCGTTTCATAGTAATATCCAGTCCCTCCACCAGGACCGCCTTGTAGCGGTCCCCAAAGAGCCGGCCCCACAGCCGATGCCGCAGGTTGAAGCGTCGGGTGTAAGTGTTTTGCAGCCACTGCATCCCGGTGACGAGGTTCGCCTCCGGGGTCTCGATCAGCAGATGGTAATGATTGCTCATCAGCACCCACGCATGGACCCGCCAGCCGGTCATCCCGCACGCCTCACCCAGGGTTTTGAGAAAAAAGCGGCGGTCATCATCGTCGCCAAAGATCTTCTCCCGCCGGTTGCCCCGCGCCATCACATGGTAATACGCACCGGGGAATTCAAGACGGATGCTGCGCGCCATGCCCGGTTTTCCGCTCCTCACTGCCCGCTGTCAAGATATGTCGCCTGACCCCTATTGCCCTTGCCCGTGACCCCTATTGCCTGTGATGCGCGAAGTTCTTCGCCACCGAGGCGGCACTCTCGCTGTGCGTGTTCACCTACAACCTTGCGGACGTTGTTCTGCCGGCACCTGGGCTGGCTGGAGCGGGTGAGCGTCACCACCCTGCATTACCGGCTCTTTGGCTGCGCGGGCATCATCAGCCGCGCGCAAAACCGCACCACGCTCAAGCTCGGCATCCCGCCCCCGCAACGAAGTTGGTGGGGGCAGATTTGGGAGAAACTTTTGAGCCCGCTGCCCAACTGCAATGCAGTTGCCCAACGCCCATGAAAACCACCTCAAAAAAGCCCTCCAACTGCATAGATACGGCTGAGGAACGAAGAACCACTGATCTCTGCGGGCGGAGGCGGTGCGGAGCGACTCCCCATGTCCGGCGGCTCCGCGCCGCCGCTGCCCGCGGGGATCAGTGGTTCTTCGCAAGCTCAGAATGACTTGTACGACGCGGCGCTGCGCGCCAGGATGCGCATTCCAATCATCCACGAGACTTCCGGTACATCCTCTAAGAAAAAGTGCGCTCATTCGCATCGCAGCACTCGCCGGTGGACTTCGCCAGGACGCTCCGCGGGCAACGCGCCGTCCGGCACACGACCGTCCGGAGGCGGGCGACGAACCGCCCTTGCCGGGCGCGCGGCGGCGGAGAATGATGGCGGCCCGAATGATCGCGCCTGTTGAAGCTTTTGCAGATTCCTTTCCCGAACGGGTGCGGGCGATGTTCGGCGAGGATGGGCTGATGGCGAAGGCGAAGAATTTCGAATACCGGCCGGAGCAGCAGGAGATGGCCGTGGCGGTGGCGAAGGCGCTGAGCGAGGAGCGGCATCTGGTGGTGGAAGCGGGGACGGGCGTGGGCAAGTCGCTGGCGTATCTGGTGCCCGCGGTGATGTGGGCGCATGAGCAGAAAAAGAAGGCGGTCATTTCCACCTACACGATCAATTTGCAGGAGCAGCTCGCCTTCAAAGACATCCCGATCGTGCAGAAGCTGGTGCCGTTTGAGTTCGAGGCGATGCTCTGGAAAGGACGGGCGAACTATCTCTGCCCGATGCGGCTGGAGCGGGCGATCGCGCATGCGGGGGAGCTGTTCACGTCGCCGGAGCAGAGTGAACTGGAGCGCATCCGCACGTGGGCGGAGACGACGAAGGATGGGACGCTCTCGGACTTCGCGGTGGAGCCGGACCCGGCGGTGTGGACGCAGGTGTGCAGCGAGGCGCACATCTGCACGACAAAAAGCTGCGGGGCGAATCCGAAGTGCTTTTACCAAAACGCGCGCAAGCGGCTGATCTCGGCGGATGTGGTGGTGCTCAATCACACGCTTTTTTTCATGAACCTCGGCGGGATCGCGGAGCAGGAGGAGAACGAGAGCGGTTATCTCTTCGCGAATGACTTCGTGATCTTTGACGAAGCGCACACCGTCGAGCAGGTGGCGGCGCGGCAGATCGGGCTGGGCGTGTCGCAATACGGCCTGCGCTATGCGCTGCGTCGGCTCTACAATCCGGATACCAAGAAGGGGCTCTTCCAGCTCCACCGCAATCCCGACGGAGTGCGCGAGACGGCGCAGGTGCTGGAGGAGGTGGAGAGGTTTTTCGACACGCTGGGCGGGCGGGCGGATTTCAAGAAGGGCCGGGAATTCCGCGTGCGGCAGCCGGATTTCGTGGACGACTCGCTGACCCACCCGCTGGCGAAGGTGCAGCAGTTCGTGGTGCAGACCCTGAAGGGCATCGAAGACGAGACGGCGAAGGCGGAACTCCAGGACATGGGTCGAAAGATCCGCGAGGCGCGGCTGGGGATCGCCACCTTCCTCAAGCAGGACGCGGAGGATCACGTCTATTGGGTCGAGAAGACGGGGAAGACGCAGACCTTTCACAGCCTCAACGCCGCGCCGATCGATGTGGCCGGCTACCTGCGCGCGCTGCTTTTTCCCGAGGGCAAATGCTGCATCATGACCAGCGCAACGCTCAGCGTGGGGACCGAGGCGCTGGCTTACTTCCGGCGACGTGTCGGAGCGGACGAGGTGGAGGCGCGGCAGATCGGCAGCCCATTCGATTACCAAAAACAGATGCGGCTTTATGTGGTGAAGAAGATGCCCGACCCGCGCGACCCGCCCTACGAGAAGGCGCTCGCGGAGCAGATCGAGCATTTCGTGCAGATGACGAAGGGGCGCGCGTTCGTGCTCTTCACTAGCTACCGGGTGATGTCCGCGCTCGCCTCGGCAATGCGCGAGCGGCTCGACGATCTCGACTACAAGCTGCTCGTGCAGGGCGAAGGCATGCCGCGGCATCGGTTGCTCGCCGAGTTCCGGAAGGACGACCGGCATGTGCTTTTCGGGACGGAGAGTTTTTGGAGCGGCGTGGATGTGCCCGGCGAGGCGTTGAGCAATGTGATCATTACCCGGCTGCCCTTTGCGGTGCCGGATCATCCGCTGATCGAGGCGCGGCTGGAATTCATCGAGGCGCAGGGCGGCGATCCGTTTGCGGAATACTCGCTGCCGGAGGCGATCCTAAAGCTGCGGCAGGGCGTGGGCCGGCTGATCCGCACGAAGGGGGATCGGGGCATCGTGGTGATTCTCGATCCGCGCGTGCTCACCAAGAGCTACGGGCGCGCTTTCCTCAAGGCGCTGCCGGAATGTCCGATGGAGATCGTCTAAGCTGAGCAAAGCGCCGCAGGGGTGGCGATTTTTGCTCCGCGCGCTCCCCCCGTTGGACGCTGCCACAGAAAGAGCCGGAAATACTTTGGGCGAATCAAATGAGCGGAAATACAGAAGCCCGACACAGGCTCGGATGTTCGAGCAGGGTTTTGACAGAAAAAGAGCTGTCTCTCTGGCAAGCGGCTTGCTAGAAGGCCGGCTTGCCAAAACCCGGCGCCACCTAAACCAACCAAGAAACACAGAAAGCCCACCAATGATCACACAACGCATTGCCAAGTTCTTCATTCTCACTGCCGGCATCCTCGCGACGCCTGCACTGAGCATCGCTGGAACTGAGATGAAAGAATCCAAGGAAGTGAAGCCCCTCGTCGAGGCGGTCAAGGAATCCTGGATCACCGGCGACCTCGGCGTCACCGTCGTATCCCAATACGTTTCACGCGGCGTCATCTTCGAAAATCAAGGCGGCATCGTCCAGCCCTTCGCCGACCTATACTTCAAGCTCTACGAGAGCGAAGGTTTCCTGAACAAGGTCTCCCTCAACCTTGGCATCTGGAATTCCTTCCACTCCCGCAAGACAGATGCGGGCCTGGTCAATGGCTCCGGCACCTCGTCCACCCGTTCGTGGTACGAGTTCGACTTCACGGCCGGTGTCGCCTTCACCTTTGCCAAGAACTTCACCTTCACGCCCAGCTACTACGCGTTCCTCAGCCCGAATGATGGCTTCTCGACCTTCCATGGTCTGAACCTCGCGCTCGGCTACGACACCACCGACGCGCTCGGCTTCAACCTCGCCCCGAAGGTGCAGGTGCTGTTCGAATTGGAAAACAAGGCCGGCACCGGCGCCGACGAAGGTGTCTATTATGAAGTCGGGATCGCTCCGAGCATCCCGGCAGGCCCGGTCACGCTGAGCTTTCCGATCTTTGCCGGCTTCGGCTCCGATGATTTCTATGGCTCGCTCGCCAGTGACGGCACGATCCAGAATGAAGAGTTCGGCTTCGTCACCGGTGGCGTCACTGCCGCTTACGCGCTTGGCTTTGTCCCTGAGAAGTTGGGCGTCTGGACGGTGACCGCCGGCTATGCCTACTACTATCTCGGTGATGGCACCGCGGACTTCAACACGCAGCAGCGTGGCGGTCTGGTCCGTGACGGCAACCGCAACGAGCACGTCTTCTCGGGCGGCTTGACGGTTGCGTTCTAAAACAGTCTGAGGTTTCTCTGCGACTCCTCCGGGCTTTGATAGCCCGGAGGAGTTCGCGAGGCCCGGCGCGGCCTCGAAAACAGTTCTTTTCGGCATTCAGTTTCCATCTCCCGCACTCGCGGGAGGTCTGGCCGGTTCGGAGGGTTTCTCCCACCACCAATCCTCTTCGTTTCGGCCTTTTCCTATTTGGTGTCTCCCTGACTTCGGTCAGTCAAACCACAACACCAAAACACCACCATGAAACTGCTAACATCTCTCGGAGTCGCGATCCTCACCGGCGCGATTCTGCTTCACACCGGCCTTCAGGCGAAAGCTGCCGACACCGTCAAAGTCGGCGTCCTGCATTCGCTCAGCGGCACGATGGCCATCTCGGAAACGTCCCTCCGCGACATCCTTCTTTTCACCTTCGACGAGATCAACGCCAAGGGCGGCGTGATGGGCAAATTGATCGAACCCGTCGTCGTCGATGGCGCGTCGGACTGGCCGCTCTTCGCGGAAAAGGCGAAGCAACTCCTCGAAAAAGACAAGGTCGCCGCGACGTTCGGTTGCTGGACCTCGGTATCCCGCAAGTCAGTGCTTCCCGTCTTCGAGAAGAACAACGGCCTCCTTTTCTACCCCGTGCAGTATGAAGGCGAGGAGCTTTCCAAGAATATCATCTACACCGCCGAGGCCGTGAACCAGCAGGCCACGCCCGCGGTCGATTACTACCTCGCGCAAGGTAAGAAGAAATTCTACCTCCTCGGCAGCGACTACGTCTATCCACAGACCACCAACCTCGTCTTGCTCGAGTATCTCCAGTTCAAGGGCGTGCCGATCGAAAACATTGGCGGTGGATTCAAGAAAGATGAGTCCGGCAAGATCATCTCCGCCGGAAAATACACGCCTTTCGGCCACACCGACTACCAGCAGATCATCAATGAGATCAAGCAGTTCGCCGCCGGCGGAAAAGCCTGCGTGATCAGCACCCTGAACGGCGACACCAACGTCCCATTCTTCAAGGAATACGCCGCCGCCGGACTAAATGCCGAGACCTGCCCGGTCGTTTCCTTCTCGATCTCGGAAGACGAATTCCGCGGACTGCCGGCCAAGCAACTCGTCGGACAGCTCGGTTGCTGGACTTACTTCCAGTCCATCAAGTCGCCCGCCAACAAGAAGTTCGTCAGCGACTTCCAGGCATGGGTGAAGAAGAGCACCGTGCCAGGGATCGTAAAGGAAGGCCGCGTCACCTGCTCGCCCATGGTGCTGAGTTACGACGGTGTCTATCTGTGGAAAGCGGCGGTCGAGAAAGCCAAAAGTTTCGACGTGGAAAAGGTCGTCGCCGAACTCGAAAAGGGAATCAGCTTCGACGGCCCCGGCGGTACGGTCACCAGCCAGAAGAATCATCACGTGACCAAGAACGTCTACATCGGTGAGACCAAAGCCGACGGGCAGTTCAAGATCATCAAGACCTTCGACAACGTCTTCGGCGAACCCTTCCTCAAAGGTAAGATCGCTGAGTTCTTCAAGGACGCCAAAACCGCCAAGAAGTAAGCTCGCTCCCGCGCCTCAGGCGCGGACCCAAGATGTTTCATTGGGCTGGAGGGGCGGGCGCCGACGCTTCGGGCCCGCCCCTCTTCTTTTGGCAGCATTCGATCGTCTATGCGTTTTCTCCTCCTACTCCTCACTCTGCTCGCCGTCCTGCCGCTGCGGGCCGCCGACGCTCCACGCCAGGTCATCTCCAAGGCGGCCATCGAGGAGGATGACGAAAAGAAGGCCGCACTCATCCAGTCCCTCATCGGCCAGGGCGATCCGGTGATCGCCACCCTCTTCGGGCTGTGGAAGGAAGATGCCATTTACATATTCAAGGCTGAGGGCAGCGAGGTGAAGACGCCCGTGACGCTCGGCGAAGACAAGGACGCGGCCGAAGCGCAAGCCGCCTTCCGGCTCGACGATGGCGAGCCGCTCAAGGATGCCGCCGGCCTGCCGGTGCGCATCATCGCCGCCGACTTCGACACCGCTGCACATGACTCCACCCTGCGCGGAGTCATGAAGGGCGTGCTCGACTTGCTCGCGCTGACTAATCCCAATCGCGACAAACGCCTCGCCGCGATCAGCATGCTCGGCATGTCGCAGGACCCCGGGAAAATCCCCGCCCTCGAACTTCTGCAGAAGACCGAGCGCGACGCCAAGGTGCGGCACTCGCTCCAGGAAGCCCTCGCCCTCATCCGGCTCAAGGACACCAGCCCCGACGTGCAGATCGCCGCGGTGCGCGAGTTGGGTGCGATGGGCTCGATCTCCAGCCGTGACTTCCTCACGCAGCTCATCGCCGATAGCGCCGACAAGCCCGAAGTCATCGCGGCCTCACAGACCGCCCTCACCGCCATCGCCGCGCATATCAGGACCGTCAACGCCGTCGGCACTGCCTTCCGCGGCTTGAGCAAAGGCTCCATCCTCCTCGTCGCCGCGATCGGGCTCGCGATCACCTTTGGACTCATGGGGGTGATCAACATGGCCCACGGTGAACTGATCGCGGTCGGCGCGTACACCACCTACGTCGTGCAGGGATTTTTCGCCACCGGCGTGGTCCTTCAGATTCCCACCTTCGTCGCTGAGCCCATTACCCTGCGTTTCACCGGCCTCGGCCTCACCGGGGCGGCGCTCGACGGCTACTTCCTCGCGGCGCTGCCGCTGAGCTTTCTCGTGGCCGCGCTGGTCGGCCTCGCTCTGGAGCGCGGCGTCATCCGCTTCCTCTACCGCCGCCCGCTCGAATCGCTCCTCGCCACCTGGGGCGTCTCACTTGTCCTTCAACAACTTTTTCGCCTTACCTTTGGTGCGAACAACGTGCAGGTCTATTCCCCGAGTTATCTCTCGGGTAACTGGACGATCAACGACGTCATCCTCGGCTGGAACCGTGTCTTCGTCATCGCCTTCGCCGTCCTCATCATCTACGGCACCCATCTCCTCCTCACGAAAACCTCGCTCGGCCTGCTCATCCGCGCTGTCATGCAAAACCGCACCATGGCCGCGTGCATGGGAGTGAAGACCGAGCGCGTCAACATGCTCACCTTCGGCTTTGGCAGCGGGCTCGCGGGCCTCGCCGGCGCTTTCATCAGCCAGATCGGCAATGTCGGCCCCGGTCTCGGCCAGGACTATATTGTCGATGCCTTCATGACCGTGGTGGTCGGCGGCGTGGGCAACCTCATCGGCACGGTCATCAGCGCCGTCGGCATCGGCCTTATCGATCAAAGCCTCCAGCAAATCCTCCTCAACCCGGTGCTAGGAAAGATCCTCGTCCTCGTCGGGATCATCCTCTTCCTCCAGTGGCGCCCCGCGGGACTGTTTGTGACCAAAAGCCGCAGCCTTGAGAGCTGAGCGCCGCCCTTTGCCATGACGCGCAACATTTCCAAAACTGAACTCGCGGTGGGTTCCATCGTAGCCCTGCTGCTCGTGGTCGTCCTTCCGGCGCTCAATGCCGCCGGAGTCGTGAGTAACTTCACCATCAATCTCTGGGGCAAATACCTCTGTTATGGGATGCTCGCCATCTCGGTCGATCTCCTCTGGGGTTACACCGGACTGCTTAGTCTCGGGCAGGCGCTCTTCTTTTCTCTCGGCGGCTACATGCTCGGCATGCATCTCATGCTGATGATCGGCGAGGATGGCCAATACTTTAAGTCGGGTAACAACCCGAACTTGCTTCCGGATTTCATGGTCTTCCTCGGGCACACTTATCTCCCGAGCTTTTGGAAGCCATTTTACGCCTTTCCGTTCGCCGCCGCCTTCGTCCTGCTAGTGCCTGGGTTGCTGGCGTTGATCTTCGGCTTCCTCGCCTTCCGTTCACGGATCAAGGGCGTATATTTCTCCATCCTCACGCAGGCGCTGACTTATGCCGCTTACATTTACATGCTGCAAAATGATGTGACCATGGGCGGTAACAATGGGTTCACCGACTTCAAGCGCGTGCTCGGCTACGATTTGCGCGAGGCCGGCACCCAGCGCGGGCTCTACATCGCCAGCGCGCTGCTCCTCGTGGTTGTGTATGTCTTCTGCCGCTGGCTCACGACGACGAAGTTTGGCCTCGTCCAGCGCGCGGTGCGCGACTCCGAGACGCGCGTGCTCTTTTCCGGATACGCCGCGGCCAATTACAAACTCTTCGTCTTCGTGATCAGTGCGATGATCGCCAGCCTCGGCGGGGCGCTCTACGTCCCGCAGGTCGGCATCATCAATCCCAGCGCGCTCACGCCGGAGAAGTCGCTCGAGGCCGTCGTCTGGTGCGCGGTCGGCGGGCGAGGGACGCTTATTGGACCCATCATCGGCGCGATCAGCGTGAACGCGCTCAAGAGCTGGGCGACGCGGGCCTTCCCCGACCTATGGCTGATCATCCTCGGCGTGATGTTCATCCTCATCGTACTCTTCATGCCCAAGGGGATCGTCGGTCTGCCCGCGCAACTCCGCGAACTAATCGCGAAACGCAAACCCGCGCCGGAACCCGCGCCCACCGCCGAACCGGACGCCGCCAAGCCATGAAGATCGAATCAACGCAGAAGCCCTTTCTCCTCGCCGCCGAGGGCGTGAACAAAACGTTCAGCGGTTTCAAGGCAATCACGAATCTGAACTTCTATCTCGATCCAGGCGAGTTGCGGACGGTCATCGGGCCGAACGGCGCGGGCAAGACAACCTTCCTCGATCTCATCACCGGACGCACCAAGCCGGACACGGGCAGGTTCGAATTCGAGGCCACGCACGACGTGACCCGGATGAACGAATACCAAATCTACCGCCTCGGCATCGGGCGAAAATTTCAGACACCCACGGTCTATGCCGATCACAGCGTGTGGGAGAATCTGCTGCTTTCGCTCGAAGGCAGTCGCGGCGTCTGGGCCAGCCTCTTTCACAAGCCAACCAGCACGGAGCGAGATCGGATGGATGAAATCCTCCAGACGATCAACCTCGTCTCACAGCGGGATTGGAAGGCCGGCGCCCTGGCTCATGGGCAAAAGCAGTGGCTGGAAATCGGCATGCTGCTCGCGCAAAACGCGAAGCTTCTCCTCGTGGACGAACCCGCCGCCGGCATGACCGATGTGGAGACGCACAAGACCGGCGAGCTCCTGCTCTCCCTCGCCGGCAAACACACCATCGTGGTCATCGAACATGACATGGTCTTCGTCCGCCAAATCGCGGCCGGGCGGAAAGTCACCGTGCTCCACCAGGGCTCGGTACTTTGTGAAGGAAGCGTCGATGAAGTGCAAAACAACGAACGCGTTCTGGACGTGTATCTCGGACGCAAGAAGAGGCATGGTTGAGCGTTGAGAGTTGAGAGGCGCGTCCCGGCATTTTTCGCATCGTTATTGAAAACCGCGCCCTTCGTCTCGGAAACCGCCTCTCAACACTCAACTCTCAACACTCAACTTTCTCCATGCTAACCGTCCAAGCTCTCGAACTCTCCATCGGAGGCAGCCGCATTCTCCGTGGGGTGGATTTTGAAGTGCCCGACCACCAGTGTTTCTGCCTCATGGGTCGGAATGGCGTCGGGAAGACCAGCACCCTGCGCAGCATCACCGGCGTGATGAAACCGAGCGCCGGGAGAATCACCCTCGCCGGCAGAGACATCAGCCGGCTTTCCAGCGAAGCGCGCGCCGCCGCCGGGATCGGCTACGTCCCGCAAGGTCGCGATATTTTCCCCCAGCTCACCGTCGAGGAAAACCTCAAGATCGGCGCCATCGCGCTCGGCAAGAAAATGAATGGCAGCCTCGACCGCGTCTTCAGTCTCTTCCCGATCCTCAAGGAATTTCTCCCGCGCAAGGGCGGCATGCTCTCCGGCGGCCAGCAGCAGCAACTCGCGATCGCGCGCGCGCTCCTCACCGAGCCGAAGATCCTCATCCTCGACGAGCCGACCGAGGGCATTCAGCCCAACATCATCGACCAGATCGGCGACGCGATCCGGCTGCTCCGGCGCGGCGGCCATCACAATGAACCCGGCCTGCTCGCGGAAGTGAATCAAACGCTGAAGGTGCTCCGCGGCGACGAATCAATCCCCAAGACGCCGACCTTCGAGGAAGCGTCCGAGATCGTGCTCGTGCTGATTCGCGATGGCGTGGAAAAACATCCCGCGTTGCTCAATCGTCTCGCGGATAACATCGAGACGCTGCGTCGCGAACAGGCAACCGGCGGCATCCTGGCCGAGGAAATCGGCAGCGCCCTCAAGCAACTCCGCGGCGAAGCGAAAATGAGCATCCTGCTCGTCGAGCAGTATCTCGATTTCTGCAAGGAACTCGCCGACACCTTCGCCATCATGGATCGTGGCGCGGTGGTGTGCGCGGGTCCCGTCGGCGATCTCACCGATGAAGTCGTGACCAAATACCTCACGGTCTAAAATGACGAACGAACGCACTCTCCTCGCGGTCAACGGCACGCTGATGCGCGGGCTGGAGCTGAATCCAAACATGATCGCGGCGGGCGCGGAGTTCGTGCGCGAAGATCGCACCGTGGCTGCCTACCGACTCTATTCCATCGGCGACCGACATCCCGGCATGGTCCGCGTGGCGGTCGGCGGAGTGTCCGTCGCTGTCGAAGTCTGGAGCGTCCCGCCGCAAGGCCTCGCCACAATCCTGCTCAAAGAACCGCCCGGTCTCTGCATCGGCAAGGTGAGCCTGCTCAGCGGCGAGGAAACGCTCGGCGTCCTGGCCGAACCGATCCTTTGCGAAGGGCAGCGGGAGATTACTGAGTTCGGTGGCTGGCGGGAGTATTGCGCTTCGCATTGAGCGGACTTGGTGCGTCAGCCTTCCACCAATACCGCCAGGGATTGTCCGGCTTCGACCGTCTTTCCCGGACTGACCAGGATGCGCTCGACCCGCCCGGCGCACGGCGCGGTGATCGCAGTCTCCATCTTCATGGATTCGAGAATGAGGAGCTTGTCACCTTCCTTCACTCGGTCGCCTTCGTTCACCACCACCTGCCACACGCTGCCCGGCAGATGCGCGCAGACCAGGCGGCCGCCGGGGGGCAGTTCGATTTCGCCCGTGGCGATCGCGGCCTCGGGTTCCACATCGGCGATGAGTTGCCCCGCCGCGGCCCACCGGTCGCGCTCTTCGGCGAACGCCGTGCGCTGCTGCAATCGGAAGTTGGCGATGGGCTCGGCATTCTTCGCGAGGAAGGCCTGGTAATCCTTAAGCCGGAAAGTTTCGTGCTCGACGCGAATCTGGAATCGGCCGGCGAGGAAATCCTCGCGGTGCCGCTGCAACTCCTCCGCCGTCACCGGGTAGAATCGAATCTGATCGAAGAACCGGAGCAGCCACGGCTTGCCCGCCTCGAAGTCTCGCGTGACGCGGTAGGTATTCCACACCTGCACGGTGCGGCCCACGAACTGATACCCGCCCGGCCCTTCCATCCCGTAGATGCACATGTAAGCGCCACCGATGCCGACGGCGTTCTGCGGCGTCCAGGTGCGCGCGGGATTGTACTTCGTGGTCACGAGCCGATGCCGCGGATCGAGCGGCGTGGCGACCGGCGCGCCGAGATAGACATCGCCGAGACCGAGCTCGAGGTAGCTCGATTCGAAAACGGTGCGCCGCACTTCCTCGATGTTCGCGAGGCCATTGATGCGGCGGATGAATTCGATATTGCTCGGGCACCACGGCGCGTCGGGACGCACGGTCTGCGTGTATTTCTCGATCGCGAGCCGCGTCGAGGGATCGTCCCACGAGAGCGGGAGGTGAACGATGCGCGATGGCACCTCAATCTCGTCGATGTTCGGCAGTTGCGACTCGGCGTGCAGCAACGTGTCCATCAGATCGCTGAGCGGGAGCTTGCGCGAGTCGTAGTGGACTTGCAGCGAGCGGATGCCGGGGGTGAGGTCGAGGATCCCCGGCACATGCTTCGCCTCCAGCCACTGCATGAGCGCGTGAACGCGGAAGCGCAGTGCGAGATCGAGGACCAGCGGCCCGTATTCCACGAGCAGATACTTGTCGCTCGCGCGGCGGTAGCACACCGCGACGCGGCCCGGCTCCTCGGGGAGGCGATACTGCACGGCATCCTCGTGCGCGGGATCGCAGACCTGGCGTTTCGTGTCGGGCAAATCGAGCAGCACCTCGATCTCGCGATCCATCTCAAGTTCGCGCTCGATGGCCTCCGCGAGGGGCATGCGGCGAAACTGCACGGTGTCCCCCGGCTTGAGTTGCCCCATCTTCCACAGCTCGCTCTCCGCGATGCACGCTGGGCAGACGAAGCCGCCGAGGCTGGGCCCATCCGGGCCTAGGATGATCGGCATGTCGCCGGTGAAATCGATCGCGCCGACCGCGTAGGCGTTGTCGTGGATGTTCGACGGATGCAGGCCCGCCTCGCCGCCATCCGGGCGCGCCCATTTCGGCTTCGGACCGACGAGCCGCACGCCGGTGCGGTTTGAGTTGAAATGCACCTTCCACTGCGTGCTGAAGAGCATCTCGATGTCTTCATCGGTGAAAAAATCGGGCGCACCGTGCGGGCCGTAGATCACCCCGATGATCCACTCGTGAGTGTACCTCGGCACGAGGCTGACCGGCAGTGAGGACCCGATCGCGGACGCCGCGTCGCTCTGCCCGAGGTGCAGCACATCGCCGAGCCGGAGCGCGCGCCCGCCGTGGCCGCCGAAGTTTCCGAGCGTGAACGTCGCGCGACTCCCGAGGTAACGCGGCACCTGCAATCCACCGCGGACCGCGATGTAAGCGCGCGCGCCTGCCCCCTCGATGGACCGCATGCGCAGCACATCGCCAGCGCTTACTTCCAACGCTTTCCAGCGCGCGGCGCGCAGTCCATTGATCTCCGCCTGCATGTCCGCGCCGGTGATCGCGATCTCGGTGGCTGAATTAAAACGCAGGGTCGGTCCCGTCATCATGATCTCCAGGCCAGCCGCGGATTCCGGATTGCCGACGAGGCGGTTCGCAAAGCGGAAGGCCAGCCCATCCATCGGCCCCGACGGCGGCACGCCTACGTTCCAGAATCCGACCCGGCCCGGATAATCCTGAACCGTCGTCTGCGCGCCGGCATCGAGCACGTCGATCGAGCGCGGCAGATAGGTCAGCTCGCTCAGCGTCTTCGTGATGATTTTTCCGTCGGCAAATTCCCGAGTCGCAACGATCTGGCGGAGGTAGTCGAGATTCGACTCGATGCCGCCGAAGAGCGTCCCATCGAGCGCCGCCTTCATGCGGACGATCGCGTCCGCTCGATCCGCGCCGAGGACGATGATCTTCGCCAGCATCGGATCGTAGAATGGCGTGACCTCCGTGCCGTCCTCGACCCATGTCTCCGAGCGCGCGGTCTCGTGGAAGCTGACTTCGGTCAGCACGCCGCAGTTCGGCTGGAAGTTCTTGTTCGCGTCCTCGGCGTAAATTCGCACCTGGATCGAATGCCCGCGCGGCTGGTGCACATAGCTGTCGAAGAAACTCGTGTCGCCGGCCGCGAGCCGCACCATCCACTCGACCAGATCGACGCCCGTCACTTCCTCTGTCACGCCATGTTCCACTTGCAGGCGCGTATTCACCTCGAGGAAGTAGGCCTCGCCGGTGTCCGCATCGAAGACGAACTCCACGGTGCCCGCAGATCGATAGTTCACCGCGCTGCCGAGCTTGACCGCCTCCGCGCAGAGCGCCGCGCGCTGCTCCTCGCTGATCCCCGGCGCCGGTGTCTCCTCGATCACCTTTTGATTCCGCCGCTGCGCGGAACAATCACGCTCTCCCAGCGCCAGCACCCGCCCTTTGCCATCCCCGAAAATCTGCACCTCGATGTGCCGCGCTCGCGCGACGAATTTCTCCACGAAGATGCCCGAATCCTTAAAGTTGCTGCGGCTGAGCCGTTGCACCGAGGCAAATGCCTCGACCACTTCGGCGACGCTCCAGCACACGCGCATGCCGATGCCGCCGCCGCCCGCCGTGCTCTTGAGCATTACGGGAAAGCCGATCCGCTCCGAGGCTCGCGCCGCTGCCTCCGCACCCGCCAGCAGCCCGGTGCCGGGGCACAGCGGGACGCCATGCGCCTGCGCGATTTCACGCGCCGTGTGCTTCAGCCCAAACCGCCGCATCTGCTCCGGCGTCGGCCCGATGAAGGCAAAGCCCGCGCGCTCGCAGGCTTCCGCAAAGTCCGCATTCTCGCTGAGAAATCCGTAGCCGGGATGAATCGCCTGCGCGCCCGTCATTCGCGCCGCCTCGAGGATCTTCTCGACTTTCAAATAACTCTCAGTCACCGGAGGCGGACCAAGGAGCACTGACTCATGGGCCTCCGCGACGTGCAGCGAATTCGCATCGGCCTCCGAATAAACCGCGACACTTCCGACGCCCAGTTTCTTCAGCGTGCGGGTGATCCGGCGGGAGATGACGCCGCGGTTGGCGATGAGAACTTTCGTGAACATCATTCCCAGATCAGCAGCCGTACCGGCGTGGGGTTGTAGCCGTTGCATGGGTTGTTGAGCTGGGGGCAATTCGAGATCACCGCGAGCACGTCCGTCTCCGCGCGCATCTCGACGTATCGACCGGGAGCGGAGATTCCGTCGGCGAAGGTCAGCCCGCCATCCGAGGTCACCGGCACGTTCATGAAGAAGTTGATGTTGTTCGCGATGTCCCGCTTCTCCCACTGCGGCCCGCGGAGCCGGAGCGCCCGCCAGAAGCTGTCGCGGCAGGCGTGCATCGAGCGTTTTTCGATCGCGTAGCGCACCATGTTGCTCTCACACGCGCAGGCACCACCGAGGGTGTCGTGGCGACCGCAGGTGTCGGCGGTGAACGTCAGCAGCACATTGCCACGCGTGGAAAGGAGCCGCGTGCCGGTGGTGAGATAGATATTGCCCTGCTCGCGGATCGTATCCTGCGCGCTGTAACGATCGGCGGGATCGTGGAGGTCGTAGAAGAGTGTGTCGGCGGCCTGGTTGCCTTCGAGGTCCACGATGCGAAAGGTCTGTCCGTGCCGTACTTCGTGCGACCAGCCTTCGCCCGCGGGCAGCGTGAAATCGTAGATTGCGTGCGCGGGATCGAGCGCGCTCTCAGTCAGGGTGCTCATTGGAAATACCGTTCGGTTAGGATGAAGCCGCGTTCATTCTCCGGGCGCGAGGTGCGGCAAAGATCGTCCGGTCCGGGCGCCGTTGAAGTCCACACAGTGAGGTGCACCGGCTTCGGCGCGTAAACCGGCGATGGGTCGAGCGGATGCATGCAGGTGTTGAGGATCACGAGGGTATTCATCTCGGAGCGCAGATCGACGAAGGCGCCCGGGCGTGAGTTCCCCGGATGAAAGACCAGCGCGCCCGTGTCATCGGCGGTGACCTTGTTGAAGAAGTTCACGTTCATCGCGAGGTCGCGCTCGCCGAGGTTGTATTTCCCGAGTTCGGTCAGGAAGCCGTCGTGCGCGTTGCGATACCATTCGTTACGCGCCTCCTGATAAGTCCGCACGCCATACTTCGCCGCCACGCCGCGAGCGTTTGAACATCCCGCCAGCGGATCGTGCCAGCCGCACGTATCCTCAGTGATCGAGACCAGCACGCGGCCCATGTCGGAATAGAGACAGTTGCCTTTCGTCAGGCGGGCGATGTGCTGGCACTTCAGGGTGTCCGGCAGATTCAGGCGTTCGCATGGCAGTTCGAAGTTATAGAAGAGCGCGGAGACATTCGCTCCTCCCTCGGTGTCGGTGAGGCGCAATGTGGTGCCGCGCTTGAGCACGTGCGACCAGTTCGCTCCGGCGGGCACCGTTTCCTCAAAGCGGATGAGTGAAGCGTCGATCGCGGACATTCAGTAGATGGGCGGGATGATGGTGGAGGTGACAGTGAGGTAGCCGTGCTTCACGCCTTTGCAGGCGATGAGTTCGGTCGCGATGTGCTTCAGCCGGCAACCCGGACCCTGGACGAGCAGCACTTCGAGGCTGTGGTGATTTTCCAGGTGCACGCGCTGTGAGGAGATCACCTCCTTCAACCACCTGTGCTGGAGATTCAGGAGCCGGGTCGCGAGGCCGGCCTTGGCGTGGTCGTAGATGAGCGTGATCGTGCCGGCCATGATCTGCTTTCCCAACTCCTGCTGATGCTGCACGAGCTGTTCGCTGATCATCTTTGAAATCGCGTCGGAACGGCTCGCGTAACCGCGCTTCGCGACCATCTCGTCGAGTTCGTCAAAGAGAGTCACGGGCAGCGACATGCTGATCCGGGCGGCGGTCGGTTTCCTTTTGGGTGGGCGGGCCATGCGGTGCGGGCGGGAGAGCAGCTAGCGTGCGCGCATTTTTCTGTCGAGAGAAAGTAATACTTTTACCACGTTTCGTCCTACTCCCAGGCCGCGCGGGCGGCTGCTTTTGGCCACCAGCGGTGTGGCGTTTTGCCCACCGTGTGAAGACTTGCACTCAACGTAATAACGCTCTCGCGACCCGCCCACTCTGATCTTCCGCTTGCTCCCGGAGTGTTTTGGAAAATGTCGGAGAGTTCCCACACAGTGGCACGGCGGATGCAATTGGCGCGGCTGGCAAATTCCACCACCGCACAAACTTCCAGCCAACACCCACCCATGAAATTGAAATCCATCCTCACCACCGCGCTCGCCTTTGCCTTCGTGGCCGCCGCGCACGCCGAACCCTTGAAGATCGCCTATTCCGACTGGCCGGGCTTCACCATCCTGGAAGTCGCCAAACAGAAGGGCTGGTTCAAGGAAGCCGGCGTGGAGGTCGATCTGGTGTGGTTCGACTACCTGCCATCGCTCGACGCTTTCTCCGCAAATAAGGTCGATGCCGTGACCGCCGTCGCCACCGACGTGCTCGTGAACGGCGCGAACGGAGCGAAGAGCAAGATCATCTGCCTGCTCGATTTCAGCGAAGGCAGCGACATGATTATCGGCGCGCCCGGGGTGAACTCGATCAAGGATTTGAAAGGCAAAAAGGTCGGGCTCGAAGTGACGCTCGTGGAGCACCTGCTGTTGCTCAAGGGGCTCGAAGCCAATGGCATGAAGCAGAGCGACATCGAGATCGTCAATACCCCGACAAACGACACGCCGCAGGTGCTCGCGAGCGGCAAGGTCGCCGCGGTCGCCGCGTGGTATCCGGTCTCGGGACAGGCGCTGAAACAGGTGGCGGGCTCGAAGGCGCTCTACACGAGCGCCGACGCGAAGGGCCTGATCTTCGACGCTCTCGCGGTCAACCTGACCAGCTTCGCCAAGCGGAAGGCCGAGTGGACGAAGGTCGTGAGCGTCTTCTACAAGTGTGTCGATTACCTCAAGGATCCGAAGACCGCGGACGATGCGATCAAGATCATGTCCGCGAAGGTCGGCGCGGATGCCGCGGAATATGCGAAGGCGATTCCCGGCACCCACTTCCTCACGCTCGCTGAGGCGAAGGCTGCCTTCAAAAAGGGCGACGGGCTCGATTCCATCTACGGTTCGATGGCGATCGGCAACAAGTTCAACCTCGATAACAAGGTCTATAAGGTTTCGCAGAAGCCGGAGAGTTACCTCTTTCCCGGCATCGTCAATGAGCTGAAGTAAGCCTGCCTGCGGCTGGGCACACTGCGAATGGCATCGCGCGACTGGCTCGGACTGAAAGCGGAACTTCCGCAGCGCCGGAAGGTGTTGCTCACGATCCTCTCTTTTCTCGCGCCGTTGCTGCTCTGGTGTGCGGTGAGTTATGTGCCGTGGCTGTGGCATCCGAACGTGCGGATCAGCGCGCCGGGCGATGTCGATTACTTCATCGAGGACATGGAGGTGCCGCGCGCGGACTTCCATCGCGAACTGGAGGCGGTAAGAGCGGCCGGCGGCGCGCTGCCGGCGGGCGTGCGGGTGAACCCGGTGTATTTGCCGGCCCCGCACAAAGTCGCGAAGGCCTTCTACACCGCCTTCACCACCGAACCGCGATTGCCGAATGAACCGTGGCTGCACGAATCGCTCGGGCATAGCATCCGCACGATCTTCTGGGGTTTCTTTCTCTCATCGTTGGTCGGCGTGCCGCTGGGAATTCTGTGCGGGACCTACCGCTTCTTTTCGCGGTTGCAGGAGCCGTTCATCGAGTTCTTCCGCTATCTGCCCGCGCCAGCTTTCGGGGCGCTCTGCGTCGCCATCCTCGGCATCGATGACGGGCCGAAGATCGCAATCATCGTCATCGGCACCTTCTTTCAGCAGGTGCTGGTCATTGGGAATACCGTGCGCAAAGTCGATCCCGCGCTCATCGAAGCGGCGCAGACGCTCGGCGCACGGGGATGGAAGCTGGTCCGGCGAGTGGTGATCCCTGCGTCCATCACCGATGTCTATACCGACATGCGCATCCTGCTCGGCTGGGCATGGACTTACCTCATCGTGGCGGAAGTCGTCGGCACGATGTCGGGCATCACCTACTTCATCAACCAGCAGGCGCGCTACCGGAACTTCGACAACGTCTTCGCCGCGATCGGCATGATCGGCATCATCGGGCTGACGACCGACATGTTCCTCGCCTGGCTCGGCACCGCGCTCTTTCCGTGGAAACGGAAGGGGCCCACGCGCAAGGCCAGGCCGATCGCGATCTCGATGGTCGCGAAGCAGAACCGCGGCGAGGAAAATCCCGCCCAAGCTGAGCCGCCTGCGCTCGGGGAGAAGACCGCCCCTTCGATCGAGCCGGAGCCTTCGCTCGCGCCCGATGCGATCACGAAAGCCGCGCAACCCTGAGCCATGTCCACCGCCGTCATCGACCTGCCGGATTACCGCAAACAGACCCCCGAGGTCGCCGCGCGCTTCGCGAAGATCCAGCAGCGGCCGATCGTCCTCACGGTGCGCCATCTGCAAAAGGCGTTCGGCGCCGAGGGGCATCGGCACACGGTCTTCGACGATGTCTCCTTCGACATCCATCGGCGCGAATTCATCACCATCATCGGTCCGAGCGGCTGCGGAAAATCCACTTTCATCCGCATCGCCGCCGGGCTCGACGAAGCCACCGGCGGCGAAATCCTCCTCGACGGCCAGCCCATTTCCGGCCCCGGCCCGGACCGAGGCATGGTCTTCCAAGGCTACACGCTCTTCCCGTGGCTCACGGTGAAGGAGAACGTCATGTTCGGCCTCGAGATGCAGGGCAAAGCCTCCACCGGAGCCGAAGCCACGGCGCGCGAATGGCTGGAGATGGTCGGCCTCTCGCGCTTCGAGGAAAGCTACCCGCACGAACTTTCCGGCGGCATGAAGCAGCGCGTGGCGATCGCCCGCGCGCTCGCCAATGAACCGCGCGTCCTGATCATGGACGAGCCCTTCGGCGCGCTCGATGCGCTGACCCGCGCGAAGATGCAGGCCTACCTCCTGCAGATCTGGAAAAAAGTGGACGTCACCATCCTCTTCATCACCCACGATCTCGACGAAGCCATCCACCTTTCCGACCGCATCCTCGTCCTCGGCGTCAATCCCGGCGGCGTCCGCGAGTTCATCGAAAACCCCGTCCCTCGCCCCCGCACTCCCGCACAATTCCTCAGCCCCGAATACCTCGCCCTGAAAGCCCGCCTCGACGAACTCATCCATGTGGCATCCGACGAGGATGAGGACAAACTCCCCGTCATCAAACTCACGACCGCTGGGGATGAAGTGGAGTGAGTGCCCTGCAACCTCGCCGACCCTCCGGACAGCGCATCACGCGATTCCGCAAAAAAAGGGTTCGCCCGATTGCCCGCGGCTTCCTAGCGTCGGTCGCATTCGTTCAAGCCATGAAAGACCTCCTGCCTCGCTCTCTCGCCGCCGTTTCCGCCATGTTCTTCAGCCTCGCAGGCTTTGCTCACGGGCACCCCGGCCATTCCGCTTTCGACCCGACCGTCCTGCCGCATGGCGGCCACCTCAGCGAGCACGCGTTCCTTTTCACGATCCTCGCCGTGACCCTCGTCGGCCTCGTCTCCTATTGGGCGGCCTCGCGGAAGCGCTAGCCGGCGATGCACCTTTCACCGCGCGACGTCGAGAAGCTGCTCATCGTCACCGCAGCCGACCTCGCGAGACGCCGCCAGCAGCGCGGGCTGAAGCTGAACTACCCTGAGGCCATCGCGATCATCACCTACGAGATTTTCGAGGGCGCGCGGGATGGCAGATCAGTCGCCGAGTTGATGAGCTTTGGCACCACGATTCTGAAACGCGATGACGTGATGGAAGGCGTCGCCGAGATGATTGACGAGGTGCAGGCGGAGGCGACCTTCCCGGACGGGACGAAGCTCGTCACCGTCCATAACCCGATCCGTGGCGCATGATCCCCGGCGAAATCATTCCCGCGCTGGACGCACCCGATATCGAGGCGAATGCAGGCCTGGCAACGAAGCGCCTGGAAGTCGCGAACACCGGCGATCGCCCGATCCAGGTCGGGAGCCACTACCACTTTTACGAAACGAACACCGCGCTGCGTTTTGATCGCGCGGCGGCGCGCGGTTTTCGTCTGAACATTCCCGCGGGCACGGCGGTGCGGTTCGAGCCGGGGGATACGCGCGAAGTCGAAGTGGTCGCGCTCGCGGGGTTGCGGGAAGTTCATGGTTTCAACGCCCTGGTGAGCGGCCCGCTTGACGGATGAGGCGTTTCTCCATGACCCCCAAGGAAAGCACGAGGAACATCACCCGAGTAGCGGAGCCGGCAAAGCGAACGCTCGGCTGGAATGTGCGGATCATCCGCCGAGGCATTCGAATCACGGAGTTTTTCTCCGACAAAAAGTACGGCGGCAAAGCGGGTGCGCTCAGTCAGGCGATGCACTTCCGCGATGAGAAGGCGCGTGAACTGCAGCCGCTCTCGCGCTCGGAACTCGCCCGGCGCAAGACGACGCGAAACACCTCCGGCATCCCGGGCGTGCGGCGCGGCGAGAAGAAGATCAAGCGCGGCGAGAAGATATTCACCTACGCCGTCTGGACCGCCTCCGGCTCGCCGGCACCGGGCAAGCGCAAGGTGAAAGATTTCTACATAAGCAAGCTGGGCGAAGACGACGCACGCGAGGCCGCCATCGCGCAGCGCCTCAAATGGGAGAAGGAGATGGCGAGCAACGAAGCCAAAGCCCCGCCTAAACGGAGATCCTGATGCCGCTGAAACTCACCCGCCGCCAATACGCCGAGATGTTTGGGCCGACGGTCGGCGACCGCGTGCGGCTGGCGGACACCGAGCTGTTCATCGAAGTCGAGCGCGACTACATCGCCGAGGCCGGGGCGTACGGGGACGAGGTGAAATTTGGCGGCGGCAAAGTCATCCGCGACGGCATGGGGCAGTCTCCCACGGCGAAGGACGCGGAGTCGCTCGATCTGGTGATCACAAACGCGCTCATCCTCGACGCGGTGCAGGGCGTGGTGAAGGCGGACATCGGCGTGAAAGGCGGGCGCATCGTGGGAATCGGGCACGCGGGGAATCCGGGCATCCAGCGCGGCGTGAATATGACGATCGGCGCGGGGACGGAGGTCATCGCGGGCGAGGGCTGCATCGTCACGGCGGGCGGCATCGACACGCACATTCATTTCATCTGCCCGCAGCAGATCGAGCACTCGCTGGCGAGCGGCATCACCACGATGATCGGCGGCGGCACGGGCCCGGCGCACGGCACCTACGCCACCACCTGCACTCCGGGGAAATGGAACATTCACCGCATGCTCGAAGCGGCGGACGAGTACCCGATGAACCTCGGCTTTCTCGGCAAAGGAAACTGCGCCACCCACGAACCGCTGCGCGAACAGGTGCTCGCCGGAGTGGTCGGCCTGAAGCTCCACGAAGACTGGGGCACCACGCCCGCGGCGATCAGCACCTGTCTCGACGTGGCCGATGAACTCGACGTGCAGGTCGCCATCCACACCGACACGCTCAACGAGTCCGGCTTCGTCGAGGACACGATCAAGGCGTTCAAGGGCCGCACGATCCACACCTTCCACAGCGAAGGCGCGGGCGGCGGTCACGCGCCGGACATCATCCGCGTTTGCGGCGAGGCGAATGTGCTGCCGTCTTCGACCAACCCGACGCGGCCCTTCACGGTGAACAC
>JANOAZ010000201.1:0-104843 GCA_031411395.1 Chthoniobacteraceae bacterium | reverse complement strand
AGATCCTCAACGGGGGCTATATCACTTCCGATACGTACACCAAAGGGAAGGGCGGCAACATCTCGGTGGCATCGAATACACTCTCCATCGATGGCGGCGGATTGGATGATATCTTTTTTACCGGTATCTCCTCCAACGCCCGAGTGGCCGGCGGTCCTGGCGGAACTGTGTCGGTGCGCGCGAACGAGCTCAGAGTATTCAATGGGGGCATCTCGTCCGACGTGTTAGATAGTAGCGGCAACGGGGGTGATGTCGTGATCCAAGCCGGTAACTTGACGATCTTCAACGGGGGCTACATCACTTCCGACACTTCTGACATCGGCAAAGGTGGCAGAGTCTCGGTGGTAGCGATTACCCTCTCCATTGATGGCGGCGGATTGGATGTTTTCACCGGTATCACGTCCGACTCGTTCAATCGCGGCAACGGGGGTGATGTCGTGATCGAAGCCGGCAACTTGAAGATCCTCAACGGGGGCCAAATCTCTTCCGACGCTTTTGACATCGGCAAAGGCGGCACAGTCCTCGTGACCGCGGATTCCCTTTTGATCGACGGCGCAGGCAGGAAGACGTTTACCGGCATTTCATCCACTGCGATGGAAGATAGCAGCGGGAATGCGGGCGATGTCGTGGTGCGGATCGGCGATTTGAAAATTCTAAACAGAGGGGGGATTTCGTCGGCCACCTCGGACAGCGGCAAAGGTGGAAGCGTCTCGGTGACAGCGGGCTCCCTGTTGATCGACGGACGTGGCGCGACGGGCCTCACTGGCATCTCGGCACAGGCGGATCGGGGCAGTGGGAACGCCGGCGATGTGGTGGTGCAGGCCGGTGATTTGAAAATCCTCAACTTCGGAACGATCACGTCCGGCACGTCGAGCAGCGGTAACGGCGGCAGCGTCTCGGTGACGGCGAACTCCCTCTTCATCGAGGGACGCGGGCTGGACTTGTTCACCGGCATCACGGCAAAGGCGGAGAGCCGAAGCACGGGAAACGCCGGAGACGTGGCCGTCGCTGCGGGCGACCTGGTGCTCCGGAAAAACGCCGGCATCACCGCGGCCTCCGCCACGGGTGCGCCCAGCGGATCCGTGCGCATCACCGCGGAAAGCGTGCAACTGGACTCGGGCAGTATCGTCGGCAGCGAAAACACCGGCAGCGGCGATGCCGGCAGCGTGCGGATCAAGGTGCGCGGTGACGCACGGCTCGAAAACGCCGCCGTCATCACCGTCGCCGCAGTCGCCGGCAATGCCGGACAGATCGACCTCGAGTCCGGGACGAACATCACCCTCTTGAGTGGCAGCCGCATCACCGCCTCGGCGGGGCTCAACGGCGGCAGCATCAGTCTCCAAGCGCGCGACCTCCTCTATCTCCGGGACAGCAGTATCACCGCCACCGCCGGGACCGCACGCGGCACCGGGACAGCCGCCGGAGGCACCGGCGGCAATATCTCCATCGATCCGGTCTTCGTCGTCCTCGACCACAGCACGATCAGCGCAAATGCGGCGCTCGGAGCTGGTGGGAACATCCTCCTTCGAGCGCAAAACTTTCTTTCTTCGGAAAGCCCCATCACCGCCACGGGAACGACCGCGGGCACCGTCACCATCGCGGCACCGGACCTGGATTTGAGCGGCGCGCTGGCAGATCTCGCCGCTCAGTTGGTCGATACCTCGACCCGCCTCCAGGAGCGGTGTGTGATGCGGCTCGGCGTGGAGGTGAGCAGCTTCCTCGCGATCGGACGTGGCGGCGCGGAAGCCTCGCCCGAGGAAGTGCCGGCGCAAATTGCGGCTCGCGTTCGGAGGACCGGGATTGGCAAAGTCCGGGCACGATGATTTCTGGATTCCCCTCAGTGCTGGTGGTGGCGCTGGTGCTGGAATTCGCCGTCGGCTCCGCCTTTGCACAACAAGCGGCGCCAGCGCGCCCGTCATCGAACGTGCAGCAACCGGAGCCGCTGCCGATCAATCCACTGAGGCCGGGCGAGAAGCCGGATACGCCGATCTTAACCGAGGAAATAAAGCTGCTCCCGGGTGAGATCCCGCTCTTCAGCGCGCCGGAGGAAAAGCCGCGGGAACTGCCGCGCTACAAGCTCCAGCTCGCCGTGGATGCGATGCAGCCGGTGCTCCCGCCGCTCGATGACCGCCTTGCAGGTTTGTCGCTGGCCAGCTCGGTGAAGGTCTCGGTGAAACGATTCGAGTTCGAGGGCAACCGCGTCTTCTCCGACCGTGAGTTGGCGAAGGTGGTCGCGAGTTACGCCGGGCGGGAGATCACGAGCGAGGAACTGGAAGCGGCGCGGGTGGCTTTGACCAAACATTACATCGACGCGGGTTACATCACCTCGGGGGCGCTGCTGCCGGATCAGGATCCGTCCGACGGCGTGATCGAGTTTCAGATCGTCGAGGGCCGGCTGATCGACATCGAATTGCGCGGCAACTTTTGGTATCGAGGCTGGTGGCTGCGCAATCAGATGCGGCGCGCGGCGGGACGCCCGGTGAATTTCAACGAACTGAAGGTGGGCCTCCAGCTCCTGCGGCAGAATCCCACGATCTCGCAGGTCAATGCGGAGTTGAAGCCCGGCGTGAAGCAGGGCGAGAGCATCCTCGAGGTGGCGGTGAAGGATGAGCAGCCGTTCCGTTTCGGATTTGAAATCAGCAACCGCCGTCCGCCGAGTGTGAGCGAGGGCCTCGGCGAGCTTTACCTCACGAGCCTCAACCTGAGCGGGCACAACGATCCCATCGATCTCCGCTGGGGCCTCGTCCGCTGGACAAAGGATGGCGCGATCGACTACGCGCAGTTCGACAATGTCAGCGGCAGCTACGAGATGCCGGTCACGCCGTGGGATACGACACTGCGGGTGCATGCGAGCAAGAGCGATTCGAGCATCATCGACGAAACCTTTGCGGCGCTCGGGATCACCAGCCGCTCCGAGGAGTTCGGGCTGACGCTGCGCCAGCCGCTCTACAAGACGTTGAACAATACCGTGGCCGCCTCGCTCGCGGCGGATCGCAAGCACAGCGAGACCTTCCTGCTCGGGCGGCCATTCACGCTTTCCCTCGGCGCGCTGGATGGCGAGTCAACGACCTTTGCGACGCGCTTCGCCCTCGAGTGGGTGAATCGCAGCCAGGTCCACGTGCTCGCGCTCCGTTCGCAATTCAGCCTCGGGCTTTACGCGTTCGGCTCGACCCGCGCGGACCCGCGCAATGTCGGCGGCACCACCTCCGGGGCCGGCAATGTGCAGGGATTCGAGCCGGAGATTCCGGACAGCAAATTCTTCTCCTGGCTCGGGCAGGCGCAATACGTCCGGCGCATCTTCGACACGGAAGTTTTGCGCAAGAAGCCGGACAGGTATGGCTGGAACACGCTGCGGGAAACGCTCGTCGTCCTGCGGGCGAATGCGCAGCTTTCCGACGAGCCGCTGCTATCGCTGGAGCAGTTCAGCCTCGGCGGGATGCAGAGCGTCCGCGGCTATCGGGAGAATCAACTCCTGCGCGACAACGGCATCTTCGCCTCCGCCGAAGTGCGCATCCCCATCTGGCTCGCAAAGGACAAGACGCCGATCGTTTCGCTCGCGCCGTTCTTCGACTTCGGCGGCGGCTGGAACGTGAACAAGGTGGATAACAACTACCAGACCATCTACAGCGCGGGAATCGGCCTGCTCGTCAACGCGACGAAGCACGCGCAACTGACGCTCTACTGGGGGCATGCCTTCGTCGATTTCAGCGAGCAGAAGGTCAGCCTTCAGGATTACGGCGTGCACTTCGCGCTTTCGATCAACGCCTTTTGACGTGGCTCGCACGACTGGTCCCCTCGCCCTCGCGTTCGCCGTGGGGCTCGTCGCATGGCTGGCGTTTGCGCTCCTGAGTCGGGAAAAAAATTTGCCGCTTCGGGAGTCGGGGGAACCAGCGGCGCGCACGCTCCCTGCCGCAGCCGATCTCACCCTGCCGCCGCCATCGCCTTCGCGTTCGGATCTTCCCCAGTCCGCACCGGCGGCAAGTCAGGACGCAGCACCGCTCCGCCCCCCGCCCCTGGAGCTGAGCTCCGGTCCGCTCGCATGGGAGCGGCAGATCGCCCACGCGTCCGCACGTGGGCGCGATGCCGCAGGCAAGGCCCGCGAGATTTTCGCCCTCATCCCGCGTCTGCCCGAGGAGGCGCTGGCCGGGGCGGCGGAGCAAGCGGTCGAGCGTCTTCCCAATTCGGATTACGCTGCCATCGCGCTGCCCGTCGTCATCCATCCGCAGACCTCCGGGCAGGTTTTGAGCGTCCTCTTCGCGGATCTCATGGAACGCCCCGATGCGATCACCCTGCCGGCCTTGCTTTCCATCGCGAAGAATCCGGCGCACCCATTTTCTCCCGCGGCGCTCGACAACCTCCACCTCCTGCTCGGCCAGAATTTTGGCAGCGACTGGACGAAGTGGGACGAGGCCGTGCAACGCGCCGCGGCACTCCCGCGGCAATGAATATAAGAGGGGGCCTAAAAATTCGGCCGGTTCGTTGGAATCTTACTCTTTGTCTTGCTCCTGCTCTTGCTCTCCCGGGGCGAACGAGAGCAGGAGCAGGAGCAAGAGCAAGACAAAGAGGGAAGAGCGCACGCAGATGACTTTTCCGCCTCGTTCCCAAACTCCGTTTGGGAACGCACTTGGGAGGGCAACTCCGTTGCCCAGGCGGGGTGTCTGCGGGCGGCGCACCGCTCCCACCCGCGGACACCCCTCCCACGCGAAACACAGTTTCGCCCACAAGCGCATTCCCAAACAGAGTTTGGGAACGAGAACGGTTTGTAGGCCAAGCCGCAGTCTCCACAATAAACGCATCGACCTCCCGAGTCTGGACCTTTGCATCGGAAACGCGGAATCAATCCCGAAGCCCACCCCACACACATGTTGAAACCTCTCCTTCTCCCCCTCCTCTGCGCCGTTTCCATCTCAGCAGCGCAGCCCGCCACCGCTCCTCGTCCCAACATTCTTTTGATCGTCGCCGATGACCTCGGCTGGAGCGATGTCGGCTGGCATGGCGGCTTCGGCAAGACTCCGCATATGGACCAGCTCGTGAAGCAAGGCGTAGAGCTGGATCAGCATTACGTGCAGCCGGTTTGCACGCCGACGCGGACGGCATTGATGAGCGGGCGTTATCCCGGGCGCTTCGGTCCGCAAGCGTTGGCGCCGAGCAATCTCCGCTCGATGCCGCTGGGGACAGTCACGATGGCATCGGCGTTGAAGTCGCTCGGCTATTTCACCTGCCAGGCCGGCAAATGGCATCTCGGCGCGCGCCCCGAATGGGGGCCGACGGCGTTCGGATTCGATCACGGCTACGGCACGCTCACCGGCGCCGCGGACCCCTGGACGCACAAGTATCGCGCGGGCAGTCCATATGAGGACACGTGGCATCGCGACGGGAAACGGCTCGATGAAGAAGGCAACGCGACCGAACTGGTCGCCGCCGAGGCGCTGCGCCGGATCGGGGAGAAGAAAGCGCCGTGGTTCATCTACGTGCCGTTCCATGCGGTGCATACGCCGGTGGATGCGCCGGATGAATTCAAGCGCCTCTACGACGGCGTGAAATTCCACGACGATCCGGTGAAACACGAATCCCGGCTGCGCATCGCCGCGATGGTTTCACAGCTCGATGCGAAGATCGGGCAGTTTGTTGCCACGCTGGAAAAGACCGGCCAGCGCGAGAACACGCTGATCGTTTTCACGAGCGACAACGGCGGTGTCGAGTCGCTGAAAAACAACTACGTGGGCAACGTCGGCCACTCGCCGCTGAACAGCGAAAACGATCCGCTCCGCAGCCAGAAAAACACGCTCTACGAAGGCGGTACTCGCGTCTGCGCGTTCGCAAACTGGCCGGCCAGACTCAAGCCGCAGAAGTTCACCATCCCGATGCATGCCGTCGATTGGCTGCCCACGATCGCGAGCCTCGCGGGCTTTCAACCCAAAGCCGATCCGCGCTGGGACGGCATCAACCAATGGCCCGCGCTCACCGGCAGCGCGGCGGGCAACGAATCGCGCACGATCTACATCGCCATGCAAAACGGCGCTCGCTCACTGCGGCACGGCGACTGGAAACTGATCGTGAATGCCCAGGGGAAAGCCGAGCTTTTCAACATCGCGGCCGACCCTTTCGAAAAGAACGATCTCGCCAGCGCGGAAGCCGCCAGAGTCGCGGAATTGCAGAAGCTTCTCGACGAGCAGCACTCCAGGGATGACCCCAAGCTGCCGGAGGATTTGCAGGGCCTGCCAAAGTAATCCGATCTTCCGAGTCCGGTGCATGAACGGAGGAAGTGGCACCGGCGTCCCACCCGTCATCCATGGGCAGAATGCCGGGGCCACTCCGACCGGCTTTCTGGCCGCGGCCTTCTGCCGATGCGTCGCCTCATCAGTTTCCGCATCACCGGAGCCACCTTGGAGGGACGCGCTCTGCCGCGTCCCAGATCCTAGCTGGCGAACCGCTCGCTCCCGGACCTCGGACGCGACGGAGCGCGTCCCTCCAAGGCGGTTTCCGGAAGCGCGGGATGCGACAGGCCGCCTCCCTGATCCGGCAACAAATCCGCTAACTCCGGAACATCTCCAGCGCGGCGTCCTGCTCGACCTCGTCATCGGCCACCGTGCGCGCGGGCGTCGGGGCGGCGGGTTCCGGGACGATGTCCACCAGAGCATCGCGGCGATCCGGCGTGTACTCGGGAATGAGCTCGCGCAGGAGCAGCTTGAGTTCATCAGGTGTGGCCGACTCGATCGCGGAGGCCAGCGTTTGCAGGATGACTTCCACCGCGCGGAACGGCGCCGGCTCGCAGTGCAGCCGGCGAATGCGTTCGTGATCGGTACCCGTCACATTCTCGTCTCGGTGACTCAGTTCCTCGTAGAGCTTCTCCCCCGGACGCAAGCCCGTGAACTCGATTCGAATGTCGCGCCCCGGCATCAGGCCGCTGAGTTCGATCATCTGCCGCGCGAGGTCCACGATCTTCACCGACTCGCCCATATCGAGCACGAAGATCTCGCCCCCGGCTGCACGCGAAGCACATTGCAGGACGAGGCTCACGGCTTCGGGGATCGTCATGAAAAAGCGGGTGATCTCGGGATGCGTTACCTTCACCGGCCCGCCGGCGGCGATCTGTCGCGTGAAGGTCGGCACGACACTCCCGGAGGAGCCAAGCACATTGCCGAAGCGCACCGCCATGAATCGGGTCGCGCCCCGGGACCGTGCGTGCATCGCTTGCACGGTGATTTCCGCGAGACGCTTGGTCGCGCCCATGACGCTGGTGGGATTCACCGCCTTGTCCGTGGAGACGAGGAGGAAACGATCGACTCCAAAGGCGCAGGCCAGTTCCGCCATCCGGGCGGTGCCCAAGACATTGTTACGGATGGCCTCGGCCGGCTGCGCCTCCATCATCGGCACGTGTTTGTGCGCCGCCGCGTGGAAGACCGAGCTGGGACGGTAGCGCGCGAAGATCGCGGTCATCGACGCGACGTCCGTGACATCCGCCACGAGCGGCACGACCGCATGGTGGTAGCCCCGCTCGATGAGTTCCTGTTCGATGGGAAACAGCGACGCTTCCGAGCGCTCCACGAGCAGCAGGACAGTCGGGTCGAAACAAGCGATCTGCCGGCAAAGCTCGCTCCCGATGCTCCCGCCGGCTCCGGTCACCATCACCGTCCGGCCTTCGATCATTCCCCGAATGTGATCGGTATCGATCTTGACGACCTCCCGGCCGAGCAAGTCTTCGATCTGGACCGCCCGCAACTGGCTGACATCGACGGTGCCGATCGCCAGTTCCGTCATCGAGGGCACGGTGCGGAACGGCAGCTTCGCTTTCTGCAAAATCCTGACGACCTCGCGCAGCCGCGTCGCCGCCGCGGACGGCAGGGCGATGATGATTTCATCGATCTTGAGACCGATCTTTGGACCAGCCAGTTCCTCCGGTGTCCCCCAGATGGGGATGCCGTGCAGGAGCGAACCGGGTCGGCGGAAGTCGTCGAAAAATGCAATGGGTTGCAGTCCCAGCCACCGATTGGTCATCAGTTCGCGCGCGAGCGCCGCCCCCGCGTCGCCCGCGCCGACGATTCCGATCCGGCGCACCTGCCCGCTCGGCCGCGTGTGCGGCGCGAGAAATCGCTCCCGCAGCAATCGCAGGCTCGCCCTACCGGCGCAGAGCACTGCGCACGAGAGGACTCCATCGGTGAGGATCACCCCGCGCGGCGGAGCCACCGCCAGACCGAAGACCAAATGCACGAGCAGCATGACGAAGGATCCCAGCGCACATACCCCCACGATTCGCCTCAAGTCCGGGGTGCTGAAATAACTTAGGGAAGTCTGGAATTGCCCGAACCCAAACAGGCACGAGATCTTCAGGATCGCGATCCAGCCAAGGCTTAGCGGCAACACGTCGGCGAAGCCGGGCGGAATGTCGAAGTCGAACCGGAGCTGGTAGGAAAGCCACAAGGTGAAGACAATGGTCCCCGTATAAACCCCCAGCAACATACTCACACGAAGGCCGCGAATCCGCATCAGGGCTGAATAGCTTTGGAACATGGTTCTCCTTTCCATGCGTTAGCAAAGCGGCGAAGCCGCCACCGCATCCGGCGCGGCGCTCCACCTGCCCGCACTCGAATGAACGCCGCGCACGATCTCGCAGATGCGCGCGAGGTCATCCTCGGTGAGACTCGAACCGCTGGGCAGACAGAGCCCATGTTCAAAAATCCGTTCTGCCACCGCACCGCCCCGAACGCGACACTCCGCAAACACAGGCTGGAGGTGCAGCGGCTTCCAGATGGGTCGGGATTCGATATTCCTCTCATCGAGGACGAGGCGCACCACTTCGCGCGTCGCTCCGAATTCCCCCGGATCGATGGTGATGCAGGTGATCCAGTAATTCGCCTCGCCGTCCGGAGAGAGCGGCAGGAACTTGATCCCGGGCAGGTCGCCCAGCGCCGCTTCATAATACGCCCGGTTGCGTTTGCGGGCCGCGATGCGCTCCGGCAGGACGCGGAGCTGCCCCCGCCCGATCCCCGCGAGCACGTTGCTCATCCGGTAGTTAAATCCGATCGCCGAATGCTGGTAATGGGGAGCCGGGTCGCGAGCCTGTGTGGCGAGAAAGCGGGCGCGCTCGATCAAGGCCGCATCTTCCGAAACGAGCATGCCGCCGCCGGAAGTGGTGATGATCTTGTTTCCGTTAAAAGAGAAGAACCCACAGTGACCCTGCGCGCCTAGTTTGCGGCCCTTGTAACTCGCTCCCAGCGCCTCCGCGGAATCCTGGATAACCTGCACATCATACTCCGCGCAAGCGGCGGTGATGGCATCGTAGTCGGCACTCTGCCCATACAGGTCCACCACGATCACGGCGCGCGGCAGCCGTCCGCGCTCGGCGCAGGCCGCGAGTTCTGCGCGGAGCAGAGCGGGGTCCATGTTCCAGGTCGTAGTTTCGGAGTCGATGAAGACCGGCGTCGCCCCTTCGTAGGTGATCGGATTCGCGCTCGCGCTGAAGGTCAGTGTCGAGCAGATGACCTCGTCCCCGTGTTTCACTCCGAGCAGGCGCAGCGCAAGATGCAACGCCGCAGTGCCCGACGAAAGTGCGGCCGCGTGCGACACGCCGACATAGTCGGCAAGTTCCTTTTCGAACGCATCCACATGTGGGCCGAGTGGCGCGATCCAGTTCGTGGCAAAGGCCTCCATGACCATTTCTATTTCGTCACGCCCCATGTGAGGCGGCGACAGGTAGATCCTTTTGTCTGCGGGTGGGTTCATGGGTCGGAATGTGCGGTGACTCGTGGGACCGCCGGGCAGCGGTAGGCTGGGAAGTAATCGGCGGATGCGGCCTCCATTCCGTCGTCCCGATTCCGTCGCAGGCGCGCTTCACAGAGCTGCTTGTAAGCATCGGGAGCGATCACCCAGCGCCACGTCTCAAACTGATGTCGCCGGTCGGAGAATCCGGCCTTGAAGCAGAACAACGAATCTTCCTTCGCACCGACGCCACCGCCGAGATGCAGCACCCGCGCGCCCTGCGCGTGGCTCCACTGCCGCACGGTGTCCATGATCAGCGCCATCGGTGAGAGCTTCAGATAAGCATCCCCAGTCGCGCCGAGATGGTACTGTGCGATCCCACGGCAGAGTGTAAACAGACCGCCCGCGATCAGCTCGTCCCCGGACCGCGCGACGAAGAGCCGCAGGATGGAACCTAGTTTCCCAGCCAGGCTGGCGAAATAATCGGCATCAAAAAAGTAAGACGCATGCGCGTTCACCCGGCGCATGTTCTCGTGATAAAGCTCCACGAATTCAGCGAGGTGCCGGAGATCCGGGTCGATCGTGCAGGTTACTCCATTGCGGACGAGCTTGTTGATCCGTGTCCGGTAGCTCCCAGAGTATTTCAACCGCTGCGCCTCCGGCGACAACGTGAGGTCGATCGAAACCGTCTGGCCGCCGGGCCGGCATTCCCCGAGGCCTGCGAGCAAGCGGAGCTGCGCGAGGAGCGGATGCAGCCGTGAGAACGCCGCCACAACGCGCTCTTCGATCATCGTGGCACGCAGCGCCGATTGAAAGTTGCTGACCACCGAGTCCGGCACTTCGTCTGATGAACTGACCGGTCCTCCATAGCCATAGATCGATGTAGCGTCTTTCCAGCCGTCCGGGTCGGCTCCATCGATCGCGCGCAGCAGGAGTGGAAGCGCGATCTCGTGCGGACCCTCGCGATAAACAAAAAGCCGCGCACTCCCCTCCCCCCGTTCCTCCGCCATGCGGTGATACTGGGGGAGATGGTAGAAGTCGTGCGCTCCGCTGCGGCCCAGCACTTCCAGCCATGCCTCCTGATCGGTCGCGGTCAGTACGCGCAGAGTCGCAGAGATTGCGCCGGTCGTCACAGTGTTCCTCCCTTCGCAAGCGCCGCCGCTTTCCTCCGCGTCTCCGGATGCAAGCCGATGTCATCGACTTCATCGAGCGGCTGCTCCAGCTTCACCCCGCGGCTGCGGATCACGGCGAGGAGGGTCCGTCCGAGGATTTTCACGTCCAGCCACAAGCTCCAACGCTCCACGTAGTAAAGGTCGAGCTTGAGGCGATCGCCAAAGGTCACCGCGTTCCGGCCATTGATCTGCGCCCAGCCGGTGATTCCGGGGCGGACATCGTGCCGGCGCTGCTGCTCGGCGGTGTAGTTGGGCAGATATTCCATAAGCAGTGGCCGCGGTCCGACGAGCGACATGTCGCCCCGGAGGACGTTCCAAAGTTGCGGGAGTTCATCGAGGCTCGACCTGCGCAGAGCGCGGCCGAGGAGGGTCATGCGCTTGGCGTCCGGCTTGGGCTCGCCGCTCGCGTCGCGGGCGTCGGTCATCGTGCGAAACTTGAGGCAGGTGAACGGCTGCCCATTCAGGCCGGGGCGGCGCTGGCGGAAGAGCACCGGCTGGCCCATGCAGATGGCCACGGCCAGCGCAGTCACCACGATGACGGGCCAAAGCAGCACGAGCGCGGTGACCGCAGCCGCGAGATCGAAAAGCCGTTTGCCGGGTTGATTCATGGCCTCCTACCCGGCAGCGACGGCATCGCGCGAAATCTCCGGTGCATTCATTTCGATGGGCTCGATGGAACGGCTTCGCGCGATCCGGCGCGTGAGTGCGCCCGCGCTAAAACCGCCGCCGGCAACGAAGCGGCACAATGGCCCGTAGGATCGCGCCGCTGGTGCGCCAAGAAAGTGGAGTCCAGAAACGGACGCGGATTCGAGCCCTTCGGTGAGGATCGGATAACCTTCCGCGACTTGCAGACGCCCGAGCAATTCGCTCGAGAGAAGACCATTGCGCGAAATATCGACCCGATAACCCGTCGCGATGAGCACATGATCCACCGTGCGCTCGCTTCCTTCATCGAGCCGCAACTTCAGGCGATCGCCAACCCGGGCGGCGGAAACCACCGTGCGCGAGTTGCGGATCGGCACATCGCGCAAGCGGTTTACCAACCATCCCGCGCCAGCCGGGCGGATCGATCGATAGGCGATTTTCTCCTGAATCCCGCGAGGCAGGCGGCGAAACAAATTCGGCGCCGCGACGATCTGGTTCAGGATCGGCGGGCCGACATCGGTGGGTGGATAAAGCAGTGGCCGCAATGGATTCGAGGAGCTCTTGAGCCATTGCGCCTTTTGGTCGAGCCAGCGGATCGCATCCTGGCGCGCGATGACCTCCACCTCCGCTCCGGCCTCGTGCAAGAGCGCCGCAGATTCCAGCGCGCACTGCCCGCCCCCGACGACACTCACGCGCTGCCCGGCGAACCGTCCGAGATTTCCATACTCCGCCGAATGCGACGCCAGCGCCGGGGGCAGCGCATCGAACAATGGCGGCCGCCACGCGAACTTCGAGATGCCGGTCGCCACGACCACCCGCTGTGCGCGCACCGTTTCGCCATCGTCGAGGGTGACTTGGAATCCACGGGGCGCGGACTCCACCTTTGTCACACGGCGCCTGTCGAGATCCGGCACGGCCTGCCGCTGGAACCAGCGCCCATAGCGGATGAAATCCTCGAGGGGAATCGGCTTCGAAACCCGCACCTTTTGATCGATTTCAAATTCGCGCAGGCGCAGTTTGCGATCCGGATCGGAAATCTGCGACGCATCCCAGGACGAGCGCAGCAGCATGCCCTTGGGCATCTGTTGCTCCCAGAAATCCATCGCCTCGCCGAAGACTCGCGTTTCGATTTTCGCCGCCCGCAGATGAGCGGCCGCCGCCAGCCCATACGGGCCGGCACCGATGATGACTACTTGCACAGATGGGGTTGTTTTCATTTTGGGTTGGTTGGGTTCAAAGTACTTTTCTTTCCGGACGAGCCGCAGGCTCCCGCCCGCCGGATGAGGGTGAATGTCTCGCCGCGCGCTCCCGCGATTCCCGGCATGATCTCGAGCCAGCGTGGATCGGGCGCCGCGCCCCTCGCCCATGCCACGAGAGCCGCCGGTATGTCGGCACCGGCGAGCTGGGAAAAGGGATAGCCTCCGCCGATTCGAGGATTGAGGTCGATCGCGCAGCATCCTTCCGCGTTCGCGAAAACGTCGCAATCCAGCACGCCCACGTGCTTCAGACTTTCGCCGATCCGGCGACCGAGTTCCTCGAGGCGCACGTCATGCACCGTCTCCGCGCGATCGGTCTGGCCGGCGCGCATCCGGATTTTGCGCTTCGCGAATGTCGTCACGTAACGGCCCTCCAGATCGTTGACGACGTCGAGGCCATACTCCGTGCCGGCGAGCTTCTCCTGGATGAGGATGTTGTGCGCGGCATCCGATGCGCTCGCTGCCGCGAGGAAACTGCGCGCCAGTTGCTTTTGCGCCAGCCGATGGCTGAGTTCCAGTTCCTCAGCGTCTTCGACAACACTCACGCCGAAGGAGCTCACGCCCCAGCGCGGCTTCACCACCAGCGGGAAACGGATCTCGCCGTGCATCAAGGCCTGCTGCGCCTCTTCGAGCGAGAGGCAGGTCCGCGGAACAGCGAGACCGTGCCGGGTCAGAAACTGATTGGTGGCGACCTTGTCAAAGCAGGTCGCGATGACCTCAGGAGACGAGACGAGCGCCACCGTCCCGATCGCGGCGAAGCGCGCGCGATGTTCCGCGATCAGCGGCAACTCGGGTTCCAACGCGGGAATCAGCAGCCCGACCCGATGCGCGGCGCAGAGCGCGAGGAGCGCGTCGATGTAGCCGGGATCATCCACAGACGGCACCACGAATGCCTCGTCCGCTTCCTGGAGGGCCGGCGCATCGGCGCTCGCGTCACAGGCGAAAACCCGGCCCCGCCCGTTCACCGCAGCCTTGAAACCCGCGATCGTATGCCCGCGCCGGCCCGCGCAGGTCAGCAGGACATTCATCACCGGCTCAGCGGGAATGGGCGCCACAGGATTGCTCTCAGAGATTGCCACCATGTTATCGATCGGCCACGGGTTGAGGTTCTCGACTCGCTGCATTTTCCCCACGCAGGCGCGGGGCCGCGGTGTTTTCGTAGATCGCCTTTTGTGCGGAAATGAAGTGTCGCCGGTCGAATCGCGCGCGATCCGCGATCGCCTGCACGGACCACTGGCGGCGCTGTTCGGCGTGGTCCGCCGCATCCTTCATCGCCTCGAAAATTCGCTCCACGTCCGGCTCGCGAATCACCCGGCCATCCACGCCATCGCGCACCACCTCGCGACAGCCGCGCGAATCCGCCGTGATCGCCGGAAGGCCGGTCGCGAGCGCTTCCATGAGGCACACCGACAAGCCTTCGCGCTGGCTCGGGAAGACCATGACGTCCGCCGCGGCGAGGCAATCGCGCACGTCGGTCCGAAAGCCGAGGTCCACGATTTGCGGGCAACGTTGGAGCGCCTCCTCTTCTGCCGCCGACAAGCCCGTCGGGTGCAAGTCATCGCGCACGCCGACGAGGAGAAGGCGCACCGCGGGATTGATGGCGGCCAATCGCAGCGCCGCCGCGGTGGTGAGCGCAAAGCCTTTGAAAGCGACGAAGCGGCCCACGTACACGAAGACGATTTCCCCCGGCCCGAAGCCGAACTTCGCGCGGAGCGCTTCGCGCTCGGCGGCGCCTGGCGGAGTGAAGCGATCGAGGTCGCATCCCAAACCGAAGCCCGGCAGGCGGCGCACGGTCGTCTTCGGCGCCGCCCTTTGCAGCCGCTCCCGATCGTCGTCCGTGAGCACCCAGACCGCATCGAGCCGCTGCGCAGCCCACGTTTCCATGACCTTCAGGAACGCCGCCTTCCATCCCCGCAACGCCGGAAAAGACATCCCGTGAAAAGTCCCGATCGTCTTCGGCCAGCGACGCGTGCGCGCCAGCGCGGTCGTGAAGATCGCGGCGGAAAAATGCACATGCACCAGGTCCGGCTGCAGAGCGGCGACGAGCCGATCCAGCGCCCGCGCTGCGCGCAAGTGATGCAATGGGTTCATGCCGCGCGCGAACTCAATGTCGTGCCTCGTGACACCGTCCCGCTCGATGAATCGCGTCTGCCCCCAGATCGATCCGGCAGCGCACGCGAGATGCACCTCCGTGCCATCCGCGACCAGGTCCTGGCACAGTTCGCGCAGGAAGTCGTAGCTCACGATACTCGGGACGACGAGGAGCAGGCGCATCGGCATATTCACGAGAGCAAAGCCTCCACGGGTTCGGGAGCAGCCGAACGCAGGCACCTGGCGTAAAGGGCGTCGGTCTGTTCCAGCATGGTATCGAGAGTGAAGGACGCGCGCACACGCGCGCAGCCGGCCGTGCCCATGCGTGCGCGGAGCGTGGGATCCGTCATGCGAGCGAGCGCCTCCGCGAACTGCTGCGGTTCGGCGAGCAGACCGGTGACGCCGTCGATCACCACTTCCGGGATCGCACCCGCGCGCGTCGCAACGACCGGCCGCCGCGCGGCCATCGCCTCGACGAGCACCAGGCCAAATCCTTCATGCACCGATGTGATGGCAAACACGTCGAACGCGCGCATCACCCGCGGCACGTCGTCTCGGAAGCCCGGCCAGACCACCCGATCCGCGATTCCCGCCTCATCCGCGCACTGCCGCAGCACGGGCTCCAGCGGTCCCTGCCCCACGAGCACCAGCTTTGCGTCGCAGGACGTACGTTGAAGAAACAGAGCGAAGGCGCGGATCAAGGTGCCGATCGCTTTCTGCTCCACGAACCGGCCCGCAAATCCGATCACCAGCGTCTCCGTTCCGGCTCCCCATTCCCGGCGCAAGGCCGCGACGGAATCGCCGGTCACGCTCTCGAACGGCTGCACGTCGATGCCGTAATAGATCGTCTGCACCAGCTCCGCATCCAGCCCGAACTCCGGGCCCGTCATGAAACGCTGCACGGCATCGGAGATCGCGATCACCGCCGCCGCGCGCCGCGCGACCCAGCGCCCCAGCGCGCGCTGTCCGGGGATTCGGTGGAAGGGACAGTCATTGTGTTTGCTGATGATCAGCGGCAGCGCCTCCGCGGGCGTGCCGAGCAGGGCGAGCCGCGCGTAGAGTTCCGCGGGCGGGAGGTGTGCATGCAAGAGATCGAACGTGGCCTCCGCCAGCAGCCGCCGGAGGAGCCGCAGCGGGCGCATGTCGCCGTAAAAACGCAGGCGCAAATCATGCACCGTGGCGCCGAGTTCCCGCATCGCCGGCGCCCACCCACCATTCCCGCGCAAATATCCCACGGCCACTTCCATCCCCAAAGCGCGCTGATGGCGCACGAGTTCCATGAGATGATTTTCCGCACCGCCACGATCGATCGCGGTCATGAGATGGAGGACTCGATGCGGCGCCTTCATGCGGAAACGAGCGAGGTTTGCGGGCGATCCGGTTCCGCCTCCGGCACGAGATGCCGCCCCGCCGCAGGCAGCAGCTTTGCGACCGCGACGCCGGTGCCGAGGATGATCCAGAGAAAGCGCGCCACGTAGGACGAAGGAACGAGCCAGACCGCCGCCTGATTTCCCAGGACCTGCGTGAGCAGCCAGAGAAATCCGGCGAGATAGAAAATCGCGAGGAAGCGATCGTGGCTCTGCACGCCGAGTCCGTGAAGGAGGCGGGCCGCGCAGAACATCAGCCAGACAAACGCGAGCAGTCCCGGCAGGCCCGCGTCGGTCATGGTCTGGATGAGTTGGTTGTTCGCGTTGGTCGTCGCACCGCTCGAAAGCGCCAGATCGTATGCCCGCTCGCCGCCGTATCGCCCGAGCGCCCATTGGTAGCCGGTGTATCCGACGCCGGTCATCGGGTTGTCCAAGATCATCGCCACTCCGAGGCGGCCCGAGGCCACGCGCTGATCGGCGCTGTTCGAGTAGGCGCCGCCAGTGACGCGCTCCACGAGTGTCTTCGAGAGCGGCTTCCCGATCGTCACCACAGCAACGAGTCCCGCGAACGCCAGTGCCGGGAGCAACCAAAAGTAGCGGGAGAGAAACGCGCGCGCCGCGGTCGCGCGCATCCCGAAGAACACGAAGATCAACGTCCCGACACCCGTGGAAAACAGCGCGCCCAGGCCCGCGGTGAGCATGATGCCGCCGAGCGAGGCGGCGGCGCCCAGCAGGCTCGACGCGCACAGCGAATAGAGATAGCCGAGCAACAGAATGCTGCCGACCGAATCCCCCATCGGCCCGAAGTAGCGCACCTCGCCGCGCTCGATTCCCTGCACTTCGCCGATCGTGAAGCCGTGGCTGGCGCCCAGGAAATTCACGAACTGAATGGCGACCAGAGCGCCGATGGTGACGAGGAGAATCCCCACGCATCGACGCGCCTGCGGAAGCGATCTCACCGTCTGGGCAAGGATGGGCACGAGCGCGATTTCCGAGCAGAGCCGGACCAGCGCGGTGACTCCCGCCATCACCGGCGCATCGGCGGCCAGCACGCCGGAGCTGAGGGTCGCCATGAAATTCACGAGGACGAAAATCGCGAAGGCGAGATAGAGCGGGCGGTGCGCGACGACCTCGCGCGTGCGGACGACCGAGAAGGCGAACCGGGCAATCAAAGTGAGGAGCACGAGATCCGCGACGTTGACCTGCGCCGGGCCTGCCGTGAACAGCGCCGCCCGAGTGCCGAGCATTGTCCCTTGAGCCAGCCAAATCGCCGGGAGCGCGGCGGCCACATACGGCACCGGGAGAGCCGCGCAGAAAAGCACGCAGAGGAGCAGGAGCGCGGTCATGGATTTGGCAGTGCCGGCTCGGGGATGAGCCGGGCGAGGAATTTGAAGCGCGGGCCGGCGACTCGACGGGCGAGACGCAGCGTGTCCTGGTCGCGAAAGATGAGCCAGCGCAGGCCGGCGTAGAAGATAGCAGTGAAGATCAGTCCGCTCACGATGGTGCGTGGCAGCGCGGGGAGCGGGAGCCACGAAGTCCACGCCAGTGCCGCCGCGCACCCCACGCCGGCGACGAGCGCGCCGAGCAGCGGCACGCGGAAGGTGTGCGCGGGAACGATGCCGCGCAGGAGCAGCAAATTCACCGACGCCACCAGCGAGCGTGCGAGGCCGACCGCGACGATGACCACCTCGACCCGCTGTCGATGGACGAGCGCGAGCGTGGCGATCGTGACCAGCGCCTGGAGCAGGTTCACCCGGATGAGTTCGCGGTAGCGGCCATTGCGCAACAGCGCGGGTGAGCACGCGCCGCGAATCCAACTTTCAAATGCCGTCGGCAGCAGCAGCACCAGCGCGAGCGGGATTGCGCCGGCGTAGCGCCCGCCATACACGGCGCCGATGAACCACGGCAGCGCCAGCAACCCCGCGCCGACACTGAAGCTGTAGAGCAGGCTCGAGAGTTTCACCACGCGGGCGACCGCCACGCCTTGCGCCCCGGCTTCATCGCTCGTCTGGCTCAAGTACGGGGACACCAGATTGCCCATCGGCATGGAGGCGAGGCTCACGAGCTTGCCGATGAGATCGACCGCGAGGGTGAGGAAGGCGATCGTCGTCGCGGGATGATTCGGCGCGAGCACGAGGAGCAGCACCGCGCCACTACCGAGCATCGCGCAGGCTTTGTCGAAGAGGGTGAGCAGGCCGAATTTCTGGGCGCGATTCACAAACCCCGCCGGCAGCGCCGAGCGCTCCCCGCCGATGAAACCCACGAGCCGCCGATGCACGATCCACGCCTCGATCGCCGCCAGTGCGACCAGCGCCGCGACCAGCGCGAACAGGGTGCCGCCGGCAAGTGCGATCCCGGCGAGCGCGACTGAACGCAGGATTTGGAAGCCTTGTTGGAGAAGCAGCGCCGCCTTCGTTTCGAAGAGCGCGAGCAGGCCGTAGTGCGAAAGCAGGCGGGTGAGCGTGGCGCCGACGATCACGGCGATGAGCGCGAAGAGCCACGGCTTCTCCGCCAGACTCACGAACTGGGTGTGCCGCGCGTAGATCGGCCCGAATGCGACGAGCGCCACCGCGCACGCGAGCGCCGCGAGCCAGCGCCGCTGCTGCATCCGGCGGTAGAAGGTGCCGCGCGCGTGCTGCTCGCCGGCTTCGTTCAGGTATCGGGTGAGGCCGCTGTTGGCGCCCGCTTCGAAGACCAGCGTCGCGAGCGCGATCATCGCGATGACGGCGCCGTATTCCGCGTAAAGCTCGGAAGGCATGGCACGCACGACCACCACGGATGCGCCGAAGGAAAGCAGCATGCCGGCGAGATTCAGCCACCAGTTCGCGCGCAGCGCCGAGATGATCTTGTGCGAAGTCGCCATGGTCAGCGCCGGCACTCGGCCAGGGTTTCGAGGATACGATCCGCCAGTCGCGGCAGGGCGTGGAGCCGCTCCACCTGGCTGCGCAGATACGCGCCGATGGCGTCGCGTTCGGCCGGATTTTTTGCGAGCAGCACGGTGAGCTTCGCGGCGAGATCGGCGGCGTCGCCGTCGCGGAAAAGCAGCTCGCCGTTGTATCGGCCGAGCGTTTCGCGGAAGTCCTCATTCGCCACGAGGCAGGGCCGGCCGCAGCTCATCGCTTCCCACGCGACTTTGTCCCCGAACCCGGCGGGGGTCAGATTCACATGCACCGCGCAGCGTTGGTAGTGCGCCGGCAACTCGGCGACTGGCACGGGTGCCGCGAAGGAGACGCGGTCGCTCAGGCCGAGTTCCTCCACGAGTTGCCGGAGGTCGCGCGCGCAGGCCTCGTCGTCCGGCCCGGAGGTCGCGCCGAGGATGATCACGCGGAATTTTGCCGGGAGCTGCGCGGCGGCGCGGAGCAGCGTGGGATGATTCTTCACGCGCGACAACCGTCCGACGCACAGGATCGTGTCGTCGCTCGCGCGGCCACTTTCCGCCGCCCGAAACAAGGCGGTGTCGATCCCCTGCCCGATCACCGTGAGCTTGTCCTTTCGGTACGGGTAAGCGCGCGGGAGGCTTGTGACCATGCGGTCGGAGAGGAAGTGCGCGAGCCGGACGGAGAGCGGCAGGCTCGGATGCGCGTACCACGTCACGAGCGGAATACGCGCGACGCGCAGCACCGGCCCGGCGAGCACGGAGAAGATCTGCATCATGTGCGAAAAGCACCCGTCGATGCGCTCCGTGCGGAGAATCCGGAACAGGTGGCGGTAGAATTCGACGACCCGCCTCGGCTCGGAATAGCCGAGTTCGCGGCCGACCGAATGGACGTGGACGTTGTCCGGCACCTCGATCGCGCCGGCCTGCATGGTGATGACGTGGATGACTTCGACGCGCGCGGCCAATTCGCGAATCCACTGCGTGGTGAAACCGAGGATCGGATGCTGCACATCGGTCACGAGGTTGAAGAGCAGCAGGCGGCGCAGCGTGAAATCGCGGCGGGCGATCCGCTTCCAAATGGCAACCTGCCCGGGGGTGTTGGTGCGCGGGTTGAGGTTGGCGCGGATGTGTTCACGCGCGGCGAAACCCATCCCGGATCGCGCATCGGTTCGCTCGATCAGCCACGCGAGCTTCTCCGCGACGGCCTCGGCGTCGCCGACTGGGACGATGAATCCGGACACGCCATCGACGACCGCTTCGTCCGATCCGCTCACCGCGGTGGTGACGACCGGCAGCGCGGCGGAGGCCGCTTCCATGAGCACGCGCGGGTAGCCCTCGTAGTCCGAAGTGAGGACGAAAATATCCGCGTCCGCAAAAACGCGGGCGATTCCCTCGCGCGGCACTGCGGCGTGAAACTTCACCTCCGCGGCGAGGCCGGCCCGCGCGACCTCCGCCCGGAGCGGCTCCTCCAGCGGGCCTTCGCCGACGATTGCCAGTTCGAAGCGCTGACCTCGCTGCTTCAAAATGCGCGCCGCGGCGATGAGGACGGACAGGTTTTTTTGCGGAGCAAGCCGACCGACGTAGAGGAGGCGCGGGGTGCCGCTTCGTGGGAGGCGCGCGAGGTCCAGAAAGCGTTCGAGATTCGTCGGCACGACGGGCTTCACCGAGACGCGTTCGCGTGGAATGCCAGCGCGGATCAACCCTCGCGCCGTCATCTTCCCATCCACCTGGATGCCGTCGCACCGCCGCAGCACCCAGCGCCCGAGCGGCGCGATGAGGCGGTGCGACCAGCGGCTCGCCAGCCAGTGTTCGTCGAAGACATTCGGCCCGTAGAGGCACACATTCACCGGCACGCGAAACCACTTCCCGAGCAGCATCGCGACCAGCCCGAGATACAAGGGATCCTGCGCCTGGATGAGGCTCATCTTGCGCTCGCGCAGGACGGACCAGCCGATCCAGAGCATCCGCACGAAACTGTCGAAGGCGCAAAACGCGTCGGTGGGAATGGCTTCGACGCGGGGGGCGAGACGCCGGCGGTCGAGCGCGTGCCGTTTGTAGGAGTTGGCGACGATGACGTATTCGTCGAGGTGCGCGGCGTATCCCATCATGCGTTGAAAATCCTCGGCGCCTTCGCCATCCCACAGGCCGCGGGTGGAGCCGAATGAGAGCACGGAAATCCCCCTCGGGCGCGGCTCATCCCCGGCCGCGGCCACCTCGAATACATCCGATGTCGCCGTGAGCGTCTCGGTCTTCATCGCGGCACCTCCGCAGGGACTGGCGGCGTGGGCGCCATCCGATCGATCGCGGCGAGCAGGACGGACTCGGTGTCGGCGATCATCGCGGCAGGGTCAAATCGAGTGGCAAGCTGGCGCGCAGCCTCCGCGGCGAGTTGCGGGCCGAGCGCAGGCTCGCGCCGGAGCCGCTCGATGGCCGCCGTGAGCGCCTCGGCGTCGCCGATGGGAATCAAGAGGCCGGTCACGTTGTGCTCGACGACTTCCCCCGTCCCGCCGGCATCGGTGGCGATCACAGGCACGCCCGCGACCATGGCTTCGAGGACCGAGTGCGGCAGGCCTTCGTAGGTGGAGTTGAGGACGAATGCATCGGCCTGCTCGAGATAGTTGCGCACCTCGCGATGCGGCACATCGCCGAGGAAAAGAACCCGATCCGCCGCGCCCAGCGTGCGCGCGAGTGCCTCGAGTTCCGCACGCAGATGACCGTCGCCCGCGATCACGAGACGCGTGTCCGGCAGGAGCGGAAGCTGGCGGATCAAAACGTCCACGCCTTTCCACCACACCAGCCGGCACACGGTGATGAGGGTCGTGCCGCGCCACTCGGGCAGCGGCAATCCACCCGCGGCCGGGCCGGTCTCGCTGGAGTTGTAGATGACGCGCACTTTCCCATCGCCGATGGACCAGCCCTCCACGATGCGCCGAAGGTAGCGGCTCGGGACGATGATCTGCGACGCGAGCCGCAGCGGGAATGTGCGGATCAAATCGAGCGCCCGCAGCACGACGCTTTTTCGGGCGGTCTGATATTCATCGAGCGTGCCGGCAAACCAGCCGCGCCCGACGGCGCGCTCCCATGCGTAGTCGCCGACGATCTTGTGCACCGTGCGCCGGCCGGCGAGGAATGCCGCGATCGCGGCTTCCGCACCGAGGCCATTCACATACACGAGGTCGCTCCGCAGCGCGGCGCGCCAGATGGTGAAGGTGGTGAGCACCACGCGCGCGAGCCAAAAAAGGCGCCGGCGCAGGCGCAGGACGCCGAAGCGGTAACCCGTGTCGTCATGCTCCATGCGATCGCTCAGGCAGATCACTTCCACTCGATGACCTGCAGCGGTCAATGCCTCCGCGATGCGCGGCACGTAGCTCGCGGGCCCTCCACGATCGGGCGGAAATATGCCGGTGACGAGCAGCAGGTTCACGCAATCCCGGGGTTAACGTTTCACCGCGGCGCTGGCGCCGTACACTTCGTCCCGCCCATATCCGGCCGCCTGGTAGTGATAGTAGGAAGCACCGCGGACGGGCAGGCCATTCAGGACGATGCCGGCAACGCGAGCGCCGCTCTGGCGGAGCTTTTGCAGCGCGCGCGCGATGGCGGCTGCGGGCGTGTGCCCGGCGCGGACGACGAGGCAGAGGGCGTCCACGTGCGAGGCGAAAAACGCAGTCTCACTCACCGCATGCACGGGAGATGTGTCGATGACCACCCGATCAAAGTCCTGGCGCGCGGCGCGCAGAAAGTCGGCGATGTCCGCGTTGCCGACGATCTCCGCGGGATTCGGGACCGAAGGACCGGCGGGAAGCACCCACAGATTCTCGATGTCCGTCGTGCAGACCGCATCGCGCATGCCTGTGCGCCGGGAGAGGACATCGGTGACGCCGCGGGGCTGTTCACCGCCGAAGAAGGCGCGCGCGACGCTCGGCAGGCGCAGATCGGCATCGATGAGCAGCGTGCGAAATCCCTGCTGCGCGAGGGCGACGGAGTAGTTGATGGCGCAGAAGGTCTTGCCTTCCCCCGGCACCGCGCTGGCGAAGAGCAAGATCTTCGGAGCGGCGGCCTTGTTCGCCAGGAGCAGCGTGGTGCGGAGGGCGCAGAATGCCTCGGCCACCGCGGACTGCGGCTTCCGGGAAAGCAGCAGGGGCGTGTCCCGCAGCCGGGGCGTCCGCTGCCGCTGGATGGCGCCGAGCACGGGCAGGCCAAAGCTGCGCTCGGCCTGGTCCACGGTGCGGATCGATTGATCGAGCGCATATCGGCCGAGCACCCACGTCCCGCTGATCGCGAACCCGCCGCAGACACTGAGGAGGAGAATGAGCTGCTTGTTCGGCTTCACCGGCCGATCGGGCAACACCGCCGGCGCGACCACGCGCACCGCGTACGGCGACACGCTCTGGGCGACGTCGCTTTCCTTGAGCTTCGCAAGGAGAGACTGGTAGAGCGCGCGATTCGCCTCCACTTCCCGCGCGAGGTTGTTGAATGGGATCGCCGTCCCGCTCAGCTCGAGGGCCATGGATTCCTGGGCTCGCAAGGCTTCCTCCAGCTTCGCTTCGGTCGCGCGCGCGGCGGCCAGCCCCGTCCCCACCATCTCCGCCGCCTTGCGGATTGCCTCGGCCAGGTTGGTCTTCAACTCCGCAAGATTGCCCGCTGCCTCGATGGCTTTGGGATGCGCGGTTTTGTAGCGCAGGCTGAGCGTTCCGATCTCCGCTTCCTTCGCGCTGATCTTCCGCCGGAAATCAACCACCTCCGCCGCCCCAGCCACGCTCGGCAGCGAGAGCAGCCGTTGCGGAGAATCCCCGGCCAGTTGCTCGATCTGCGCCTGATCCGCCTCCAGCTTCAGCCGCTCCGCCTTTGCCGTCGTCACCTTCACGTTCATTTCGCGCAGCCGCTCGACGATGATGTTTTGCTTCTCCTCGAGCGAGACGGCACGGCTCTGCTCCTTGTAGCGCTGCAACGCCTCCTCGGATCGGGCGAGCGCCGTCTGGAGCCGCTCCGCCTCGCGCTGGAGGAATTCCTGCGCCGTCTGCGAGACCTGCGCGCGACTCTCGGAGGTCGAGCGGATGAATTCTTCGACGAGCAGACGCGATATTTTTTGTGCGAGCACGGGGCTCGCATCTTCCGCGGTCACGTCGATCAAGCGCGTCCCCGGCCGCACCCGGACCGTGATTTTACCAGCGATGATCTGCTCCAGCCGCGCGGGCGAGATCGAGACCGGAGTGCCGGCCAGGAAGGCAGGCTCGTTGACGAGTTCCGGGTGCTTCGCGAGCCGCAGCATCAGCGCGGAACTTTTCAGATTTTGCTCGATCGTCTTGATCACTTCCTCGCCGCGCTCTTCTGGACGTCGCGCCTCCGGGCTGATGATCCGCTGCTGCTCCGGTTCGATCTCCACGGTGGTCGTGGCATCGAAGATTTTCTCGCTGCGCACGATGAAAGTCAGCCCGGCAATCACGGCGAGAAGACTGATCAGCACGATCACCCACCTGTTTTCCAACAACGCGAAAGCGATCGCCCTCACGTCCGTCGGCAACGAAAAGCTGCTGGGGTTTTCGCTCGGAATTTCCATGCGGCGAATATTGAGACTCTATAGAATCAAGTAAAGCTCACAAACTCCGCTGATCGATTCCGTTGTTTACTCGATTTTCCATGGCGCGTCCGAGCCAGAGTCGGGGATCTTACACTCATGAGTTCGGGGAGAACTGTAGCTCCGAGGTTGCCGAGACGCGGACGACTCAACAATCGGGCGGCTCCCCCATCCCACTGTCGGGAATTTTCTGACCAAGGCCCCCGCAGACGTGGCTGTCGCGTTCCGAGCAAACCCGGACATACCAGTGTGACTCCGCCTTCGCCGCCTTCGCCGCCATCTTGCCCCACCCGCCCTCACGCGATCAACCGCCCCAGCACGTCATCCGCGCCGGCGAGATCGAGGAGCTTGAGCGAGGAGGTGATGGGAATGGCCGGGGCGAAGCCGAGTTTGAGGCTCGTGTTCGTGCCGAGGCGTCCGCCAGAACAAGAAACACGACTGGATCGGCATGCACCTCGGCCACGACGGCGAGCCCAAGCTCGCCGCCACCAGCGCTGAGGGGAAAACCGAATCATCGTGCCCGGACTTTGTCCGTCCCGGGCCGGCGGATGCGAGCCACAATTTCCAACGGCACTTCCTCGGGCAATGCCTCCGTGCTGCCGCGACCGAGAACCAGGAAACTGCTCGCGTCGGTCCCGAGCCGGAGGGCGCAGCGCTCTTGCAAGCGCGTGGACGCATCAACGAACTGCGCCGCCAGTGTGGCGAGTGCGTTGGCGAGGTCGAGCGGCGGTGCGGTGATCTGTACGGTGCCTGCGGTCGTGCCAGTGGCGGTGATGGCGCTCTCCGAACGAAGAAAGTTTTGCGTTCGAAGGAGAATGTTCCCGCCAGCTCCGAGCGCTGCGTTCGCGCTGATCGTGCCATGGTCGAGGATGAGGTAAACGGGATCGATGAAGATGTTGCCGCCGGCGCCCCCGGCGGTTGCGCCAGCGCTGCGGGCTGTCCCGGCGGTGGCGGTGACGCTGCTGTCCCGCAGGTAGAAGAGGTCGCGCGCTTGCAGCGAAATATTGCCCCCGTTCCGTCCCGCGGAGGCGGTGATGCTGCTGCCGCTGGTCAGCTCGATGGAGGTTGAAGTATCGACTGCGAGGATGCCGGCGTCTGACGCGGTGGAGGCGACAGTCAGCGCCGCGCCGCTCGATAGCGAAATTCCTTCACGCGCGACGACGCTCACATTGCCGGCAGCGCCCGTGCCCAGATGGTTGCTGGAAATCTCCGCGCCGCGTTCCAGCATCAAGCGCCCGGAAAGCTCGACCCGGACACTGCCCGCCGCACCCCGCGCGCCATCACTTCCACGAGCTATGACGCCGCTGGGAAAACCGAAGCTCGATCCGGACGCAAACAGGCTGCCGGCGCGCACCGTGACGTTGCCGCCACGGCCCGCGCCTTCGGTCGCCGCCTCGATCTCGCCGCGATTGCGCAGGGTGATCGAATCGCGTGCGGTGACGAACACATCTCCGCCATTGCCGGGCGCGCCCGCGACGGTCCGTGCGGAGATCGCCGTGGCCAGCGGTAGTCCGGAGTTTCCAAGGAAGGAGGCGCCGGTTCCGTCGAGTAGAATGCGATTGGCCGTCACGCTCACGGAACCGGCGTCGTTCTCGCTGCCGGTGGTGGCTTCGATCACCGCGCCGCCGAGCATCGTGAGACTGTCCGCGCGCGCCTCGATTGAACCGCCCCGGCCACTGCCGCGATCCTTGGATTGAGCGATAAATCCGGTGGCCGCGGATTCTGGCGAAGTTCTTCCGTCGATGAGCAACTGTGGCGTCCGCACCCGCATCGTTCCCCCGGCCCCGCGGCCTTGGGTGCCGACTACGACGGATCCGCCCTGAGACAGCACCATGCTCGCCGTCGCCGCCAGGTCCACCAGGCCCGCGTCGCCCGGAGCGTATGTGGACGCGGAAATTTCACCGCCTGAAGTAATGAAGATTTCCCCGGCCTGTATCATGACCTTGCCGCCATGGCCGGTGATATCCACCGCATTTTCAGGAAGGATCTCGGGCGCCACATCCGAACGAATGCCGGTAAAGTCTCGCGATCCGGCGCCTTCGATCCGCAGCTTGGCCGCGGTAATGCTCATCACCCCGGCATTCCCGGTGCCAAAGACATCGGCTGAAATGAAGCCACCCTTTTCCAAGCTGAGAAAGTCCTTCACCGCGATATCAAGATCGCCTCCCCTTGCCGTGCTGGTGCCTCCCCTGTCACTGCTTATTTTTGAGTTATCGGTGAGGCTGAGGGATTTCGCCGTCAGCTCGAGCCGGCCACCCGCACCCTCGGAGGTGGTGTCGGTCGAGATGGTGGATTTCCTGAATCCGCCTCCGCTGAGCGTCACCGAACCATCCACGGTGAGCGTCAGCTTCCCGCCGCTGCCGAGCCCGGGAAAGCGAGCATCGCAATTGATCGTCGCTCCCGCGGAAACGGCGACCGAGCCCGCATCAATCCGCAAATTACCCCCGGGACCATCCCCCGAGTTAACGACCTCGATCTTACTCTGTCCGACGTCTGTTGACCCGCTCACGGATAACTTATCCACTTGGATTGTAATATCACCGCCGGCACTAGCAGAGTCGGCTTGGGCACTGGCGGAAATTGAGGAATTGCCGGAAATCGCGAGCGTCCCTCCACGGATGATGACCTTGCCGCCACCAAGTCCGTCGGTGTCCACCCTTGAACTACGATCTGACGCGCTGCTTTTCGCCACGGCGATGTTTCCAAACGCGCTGAATGCGGCGGTTCGATAGCCGGCACCCGGCGCGGCAAGATCGAACGCAACCTCGCCCGAGGAGCGGACGCTGAGCAAGGTAATGACCTTGGATGAGGCATCGAGGGCCGCGCCTCCCAAGATAAGGTCGCCCCCCACCAAATGGAGGTCGCCCGCAACCTTCGAGCCGAGTTGCGCGCGGTCCAGCATGATGGCCGCCGGCTTCGGATTGAGGAAGCCAAAGGCGCTGATCGGCTCCGCGGTGAGTACGTCGTTCGCCGGTGTCCTGGCGTCGAAGCGGCCGCCGTTGTTGAGCCTCACATAGTCGGCGGTGGTCGCGGTGAACGAGCCGTCGATTTCGAGGGTCGCATTCGGACCGAAGAGGACGCCTTTCGGATTGATGAGGAAAAGGTTCGCGCCCGGGGTCGTCGAGCGGATCGTTCCGTAAATCTCCGAACGGTCCGGCCCAGTGACGCGCGCGAGAATGTTCGTCACACCATCCATGCGGGCGAAGGTCGCCGAGTCGCCATCAGCGAGACTAAAGGTGCTGAAACTGTGCAAGAGATTGCCGCCCGATCTCGTGCCGCCCGTGATTCCGAAATCCCTTCCGGCAGGCGTGACGACTGAACCGTGGGTTGCGTCCGCGACGACCCCGCCGTACACGTCCGGCGAGAGCGCCAGGGCCGTGAAAAAAAGCAGCCGCCGCCATGAACGGGTGAGGAGGGGGTCGTGATTCACAGGGCGGATGTTAGTGGCTTTTTTCGGCGCAAACAAGTCTGCCACAGATGGTTGAACCGGTTTCGTCAGCGCGTCTTTTCCGTGGACACGGCGGACCGCCCTGGATAGAAAATTTCCAATTCCCACGTCCGGATGGACGGTGCGCCACCCGGCCATAAACCTACTTAGGCAATGACCATGAATTCGATCTTCCAGACCTCGGGTACGCTGCTCGTTTCCGTCTTGGTTTTTTGCCAAAGCGCACTTCAAGCGGGGACGATTACCACCAGCGTGGCTCCGCCTTTCGACCCGCCGAGCCCTCCTCCATATGGCACGACCGGTGGCGACGGCACCTTCCCCGACGGCTCGAACTGCACCGTGATCGCCACGCCGGCCAGTGGATATCGGTTCGCTCGTTGGACGGAGAGCGGCTTCGAGGCGAGCACGTCCGCGAGCTATACCTTCACCGTGAATGGCGACCGCGATCTACTGGCGGAATTCGAGGTCTCCCTGCCGGAGTTGCTGGGTGGTGAAGTAACGCCGGGCACGGTTTACAGCTTTCGGGCATATGCGATCAACAGCGTGGGCATCGGCTACAGTAACAGCGGCACCTTTACCACGCCGGGGGGAGCCACGGTCACCGCGCCCACCGCGGTCAGCGTTCCCGGAGACAACACCAAATACACGCTCGGCGGCACGGTGTCCGGAGCGGGGATCAGCGCGCGGGGGGTAGTCTATTCTCCGACTGCCTTGAACCCCGACCCGCTGATCGGAGACGAGAACAAAAACGTGATCAGGATCACGACCAGCGATACGGCCGGCGCCTTCGCCGTCAGCGCCACCGGCCTCACGCCGGGCACCGCTTATAACTTCAAAGCCTTTGCGACCAATGGCGTGGGTACTCGCTACGGCGCCGTCACCAACTTCACGCCGGGCGGGCCGACTGTTGCCAGCCCCACGTCCACCGGGATTAGCGGCCCCGGCGCTACGCTGGGCGGCAACGTCACCAATGCTGGCGGTTCCACGATCATCGAGCGCGGCGTGGTGTATGCCCCGACGGCTACGAACCCCAATCCGCTGATCGATGGCGATCCGGAAAAGGTGATCATTGTGCCCGCGATCGGTACCACCACCGGCACCTTTACGGCGCCTGCCATTACCGGCCTCGCGCCGGGCACGGGCTACACGTTTCGGGCATATGCGACCACCACCGGAGGCACCGGTTACAGCGCGGCCGGCAGCTTTACCACGGCGGGCGGTCCCACGCTCGCCGCCACGCCCTCCTCCGCCAGTGTCGTAGATACCAGCGCCACGCTCGGCGGCAACGTGACCAACGCCAACGGCTCGGCGATCGCGGTGCGCGGGGTGGTCTTTGCCCCGACCGCCACGAACCCCAATCCGCAGATCGGCGGCACGGGCGTTACCCACGTGCCCGGCACCGGCACCACTACCGGGGCCTTCACCGTCGATGTCGGCGGAATCATCGCCAAGGTGACCGGCACGACGGCGACGCTCAAGGCAAGATGGATTCCGCATACTCCGCCGAATAACACCACCTTTACCTCGTTTAATAAAAAGCTGGCTACGGTCACCGTCTATGGCCCCGGCGATGAGGTCGAAGGCAATCCACGGGAGATTCCACGACCGGGGGTGCTCAGTTCCGTTCCGGTCACCGTCACCGCCACTATCAAGGGGCTGGCGCGGGGTCAGAAATACAACTGGCGCGCGTTTGCCGGCGGCGGAGACAACGGGACGACGAACACGTCCCGGCCCGAGACTTACTCCAACCCCGCCCTGACGACCCTCGAGCCTCAGAACCTCGCGCCCTCGATTGGGACCGTCACCGCCGGCACCGTCACTGCGACCACTGCCGTGATCACGGTCCCGTTGACGCCGAATGATAATCAGGACCTGAACAACCAGAACACCAACTCAACCGTCGTCGTTTACGGCCCGGATACGAACTATGGCATGAGTACTCTTAGCCAGACAGTTCCGATCGTGGTCGATCAGAATACCGGCGACAGCAACGCGTTTGTCGAAACGTCGCTTGGTTTCAGCCTGAGCAACCTCCAGCCTGGGAAGACTTATCACTACAAGGTCATCGCCAACAATGCCGATACCTTATTTAACGCATCTTCCAACCCCGATCCCGCTCCGCCTGCCGAATCCCCGGATCAAACCTTCACTACGCTACCTAGTAACCCAACTGTCACCACGCCCACCTTCGCGAGTGTCAGTACCAGCACGGTCACGCTCGGTGGGAATGTGATCAGCGATGGCGGCTCGATAGTCACCGCGCGGGGGGTGGTCTTTGCCCCGTCCGCAACGAACCCCAACCCGCAGCTTAGCGGCACGGGCGTGACCATTGCGCCCGGCATGGGCACCACCGGAGTCTTCACGGTCAATGCCACGGGCCTCACTCCGGGCACGGCCTACACTTTCAAGGCGTACGCGACCAACAGCGTGGGCACCAGCTACAGCACCACTGGCAGCTTTACCACGCTCGGCCTCACCGGCCGGGAAGCGTGGCGGCAAACGCACTTCGGCAGCCCAAACAACTCGGGCGACGCCGCAGACTTCGCCGATCCCAACTTAAATGGGATCGTCAACCTGCTCGAATACACGCTCGGCGGTAATCCTGTGAACGCTGCGGCTGGACTGGAGATTCTCCCCGAGTTCGGTGAAAGCCCGACGGGAAAGCTCCGGCTTTCCTTCACTCGCTATTTGGATCACAACGACCTGGTCCTCACCGTCCAGGCTGCTGATTCCCCCAGCGGACCGTGGCAGGGTCTCGCCCGCAGCGCCAATGGCGGCCCGTTCGTCCTTCTTGAGCCCAACGCCGAGGTTGTCGAGACCGGCACCGGAAATGCCAGGGCGGTGGCCGTCTCCGATCGCTTCTTGATGGACGATCCCGCGCATCCGAAGCGCTTCATTCGACTGGAAGTCTCGCAGTAGGGGAGTTTCTTCGGTTTGCGGGCGCGTCCGAGGTCCTACAGTCGCGTAAATACGCCGGTCTTTTAACGAGACCCCCTTAGACTCTTGCGAAGCGCCTTCACAGCCAGTTGCCGATCAGGAGATAGGGCGCCCAGTAGCACGGATGGGAGTAGCGCTCCTGCACGAGCAGCTTCTTTTGCGCGACTTGCAGCGCTTGCGCCTTGCTCTGTTCGGGATGCGAGGTCAGCTCGGTGTAGAAGTCTTTCACGAGTTGCGTCGAGGCGGCGTCGTTCACGAACCAGAGCGTGGCGAAGGCGCTGCGGGCGCCCGCTTTCACGGCCACGCCGGCGAGACCGAGGGCCGCGCGGTCGTCGCCCGCCGCGGTCTGGCAGGCGCTCAGGGTGAGCAGTTCGAGCTGCTGGTCGCGGAGTTGTGCGGGGCGGATGTAACGTTCGAGATCGTCGAGGGTGAGGCGCTTGTCGAAGGTCAGGACGAAGCTCTTGCGCACGTCTTCGTCGAAGTGCCCATGCGAGGCGATATGCACGATGGTGAATTGCTCGGTGGTGAGTTTGGCGCCCACGGCGGCGTGCAAAAACTTCTGGTTCATCAGCGCGTCGCTCTGGTGATAGACCTCCTCGAGGTGCGCCAGCTCCGCCGGCACGTGGACCAGCGCGGCGAAGCCCTCCTTTTCCTCGGAGAGCCCGCTGATCAGCACCCGCGCCTGCACGCGCGCGGCCGGCTTTGCCTCCATCAGCTCGAGGCCCGGCGTGACCGCGACGGCGTATTTTTCGATGAGGAATTTTCCGCCGTCATGCAGCGCCGACATGGGGATGGTGCGCAGCGCGCCGTCGGGCACGAAGACCATGGTGTCGAGCTGGCCGTTCGCCATGAGCGGTTCGAGCGGCTTGATCAGCCAGGTGTAAAGTTGTCGCGCCTCCTCCAGAAAACTTTCCGTGGTGCGGTCTTCGAGATTCAGCCGGAAGCGGCGCACGGTCTCGGTCAGCCTTTCCTCGGTCACATCGACTTTGAAGCGCTCCACCTTGCCCGAAGGCAGGCTGACCAGCAGCTCGGTGCGCGTCGGCAGGGCGACGATGTAGATCACCGCAGCGGTGGTCGAAATGGTTTCGACTTTCTTCGTCTTCGACCTGAGCAGATTCACGCAGTCGTCCTGGAAATAGTCTTCCAGCTCCGCCGCCTTGAGCAGTTCCGCAGTATCCCGCGCTTCGCGGAGCAGCGTCTGGATTTCCTCGCCGTCCGTGATCGTATCCGCCCGCTGGAGGAGCAGATCGGCCAGCTCGAGATAAATCCCGCCGGCCACCTCGCGGAAGGACGAGCGCGCGTTGCGGTTGCCGTGGCGAATGGACACGTCATTGCGGATCGTCTGGAGGGTGGCCACCGCGCGCTGGTAGGTCTCGATCGCGCTCTCGCGTTCGTGCTGTTTCGCGAGGAGTCGCGCGGCCTGCCATTGCCAGCGATAGAGCGCATCGGGCGACCGCGCCTGCTGCGCGGCGAAGACCGCGCGGCGGGTGAGCTTGAGGGCATCCGCATTGCGCTTTTCGAATTCGTAAAGCGCGCCCTGGTAGCCGAGCGCATAGGCGAGCGAGCGCTGATCCCCCGTCTCCTCCGCGACCCGGGCGGCGTCCTGATGCAGCCGGAAAGCCTGGGCGCGCAGCGCGTTTTTGTGTTCCGGCGCTGCGATGAAAATCTGCTGGAGGAGTTGCGCCACTCCCATGAGGAGGAATGCCTTGCCGTGGCCATCCGGCAATGCGGCAGCCGTCTTCGAAGCCGCGCCCGCCAGTCGCTCCGCGTCCGCAAAATTCTTCGTACCGAAGGCGGCGTCCGCCGTGCCTTTGCGAGCGTTCGCCGCGAGGCCCGCATCGCCGAGCCGTTCGGCAAGCGTGGCCGTTTCCTCGAACGCGGCGCGCGCCTCGGGGTGTCTGCCTTGCGCCGCGAACAGAATGCCGAGGCTGTTCAAGACGGTCGCGGCGAGCGCGTCGTCGTTTCCCGCGCGAGCCATTTTCAAACTCTCGAGAAGCAGCGGTTCCGCCCGATCGGCTTCCCGTGCAAAAATGCTGATCGCGCCGCGAGCCGCCTTCACCTGCGCTTCGCGCCGGGCATTTCCGCCAGCCAGCGCGTCCGCCGCGCCGAGGGCGTGCTGGGCGATTCGGCGCTGCCCGAGCGACTGGCAAGCCTCCATTTCGAGAAGCCGCGCGCGAATCTCGCCGTCCACATCCATAGCCTTCGCGTAGCCACGCGCCGCTTCGCGCCAGCGTACGACGGCTTCCTCAAATTGCCCGCGCCCGGCCAGTGTTTCGCCAGCCGCCATGTTTTTTGCCGCGTCGATGGCGGGTCCGCCGGCTGCATTCGCCAGCCCGGGAATGCATGGGGAGAACAGGGCGAGGGTCAGCAATCGAAGCAAGATTTTGCGGATGACGGGCGCCGCGCCTTGCGTCCCTGATGCGATCCGGTCGGCGAATCTGGTTGAAGCCATAACGCGCGCGATATCGCCACAATTGCGGCGGACTGACAAGGAATGATAAGTAGCACGCGTCGGCGGACTTACGCGATCAGCTTTACGAGTACGTCATCGCCGCCGGAGAGATCGAGGAGCTTGGTGGCGGTGATGGGGACGGCTGCGGCGAGGCCGAGCTTGAGGCTCGTGATTTTCGCGGCCTCGATGCCGTATTGCTGACTGCCCGTGACGGAGGCGAGGACGCCTGCGGGCAGGCTGATGACACCGATGGAACTCATGTTGGGCAGCGCGCCGAGGATGATGCCCACGGCGTCGCCGCTGTCGCCGAAGATGCCATTCCCGGGACTCACACCGGCGATGATGGAGGTGCGGGCGAAGATGCCGCCGGATGCGCCTTTCACGGTCACCGCGGCGATGGCGGCGGCGCGCTGGAAGATGTCGATATTCGCACCGCTGCCGCCGAGCGCGAGGTCGTCGCCGAGGAGGGCGCCGGCGAGGATGAGTGAATCGGTCAGGCTGCCGCCGACGGTGACGGCGCCGATCGAAGCTCCGGCGATGAGGTCGGTGTAGGTGATCGATCCCGAGACGTTCACGGCGCCGAGCGTGGCTTTGGCCAGCCTGGCGAGGAGCACGGGTGAGGTGCCGGGAGACACGTCGAGGGCCTGGCCGGCGAGGATCGAGCTGTCCGCGATCGTGCCGTGCGCGGGCGTCTTCGCCTTCACGGTGATCGCGCCGACATTCGCGCCAGCCCACACATTGAGGCCGGTGACCTGCGTGCTGGTCGCGTCGCCGTCGATGGTCATCGCGCCGATCGCGCCGGTGGCGGTGTAATCCGCAAGATCGATGGCGCTCGCCAGCGAAGTCACGGCTGTGCCCCGGCTCACGCTCACGGCGGTGGCGCCGATGCTGTTGCCGAGGAATTCCACGTTGTCGAGCCCGAGGCTCGGGCCGTCCTGGCCGGTGATCTTCACCGCGATCCTGCCGAGCGCGTTGACCGTCGAGGCAGCCGGATTGCCGGGGAATTCATTGGCCTCGACCAGCGCGTCGAAAGTGGAGTTCACGATTCCCGTCGCCGAGTTCCCGCCCGCCACGCCGGTGAGCGTGACGGTGATATTGCCGATGCTGCCGAGCGTGGCTTTCGTCGCGCCGTTGCCGGTGGTGATGAAGTCGCTGTCGAGGATGCCGACGAGATCGATGCCGGCCGGAGCGGTCGGGGAGGCGGCGAGGCTGACGCTGATATTCCCAATCGAGAGGGCCTGGATGTGGACGTTGTCGATGCCGATGGTGTCGCCCATCAGCTTGCTGAGTTTGATGTTGAAGCCCTTGAAGACCTGGTCGGTGACGATGGAGAAATTGCGCACGACGCCGTTGGTCGCGGTGAGCGTGCCGAGCGAGCCTTCAGTCGCGGTGATCGCGTTGTATTCGCCAGGCTCGTTCGTGCCGAGGAAGGCGTAGGCGGTAATCGAGCCGATGAAGGGCGCTTCGAGTTCGCCGGTGAAGTCGCCCTTCACGTTGATCTTTTTCAGCGGCGATTTGGAGACGACGCTGCCGCTGAAGTTGCCCACCACCGTGAAGGTCGGGATGCCCGCGGCATCGGGATCGGTGAGGGTGAGCAGACCCGCGAAGGCGCCGGCGTCGAGCGTGAATTTGCCCATGCTGCCAGCGGTCAGCGTGGCGCTGGCGAGGAATGCGTTGGCATTGAATGAACCCACGTTGCCTTCGATCTCGCTGCCGCTGCTGCCCCAGCTTCCGTTCTGGATGGTCATGCTGCCGATGGCCGCGGTGGTGCTCGATCCGAGGTGAAATTTATCCACTTCAAAGACGACCGTGGAGTCGCCGCGGGTGAGCTTGAAGCTGCCGATGCTTTGCGTGGTGCGGATGGCGCCGGGGATGCCGGTGGAATTCCACTCGTCCACGATGACCTTGCCGAGTCCGCCGCCGCCGATGCCGCCCGCCATGCCGTCGCCGGTCACATCGATGAGCACGCCGGGGCCGGTTGCTTTGTGGATCGTCAGGTTGGGACGGTTGGTCTTGGTCTGGGACTTTGTGGTGTCGATCTTCGTGCTATTCGGGCGGAGCACCTCGTAGGGCAGCTCCGCGCCGAGGTCGATGTAGGCGTAGGCGGCGAGGTCGTAGAGCTGGAGCTTGGTCGCCTTGCCGGTGATCTCCAGCTCTGGCACGGAGTCGCGGACTCCGTTGCCGAGGACGACTCCGGTGCCTAGCACGAGCGAGCCGAGGTCGCCGTCGCTCACGATCCGGTTGATCGTCCCCGGCCCCTTGATCGTGAGGCTGGTGGTGCTGGTGGTGTTGGTCAGTGCGATCGTGTCGATCTGGATGCCGAGTCCGCCGACGGTGTGGACTTTCACGGTGGCACCGCCGGTGGCGGCCACGCTGGTCCCGGAGATGATCACCGGATTTCCCGGCAGCACCGGCAGTTCATCCACGAAAACGAACCCGAACTGAAGAGCGCCCAAACCGATCCGGTTGTTTTGCAGAGCAGTGGGATCATCGATCGGGCCGATCAGGGTCAATGCGGTGCCAGTGGCGACGTCGAGGATCGCGGTGCCGTTTTGGACAATCTTCCGCGCGCTCGCGAAGCTGCCCGTGGTCTTGAGCGTTCCGTTGTTGAAGATGATCTGGTTCGTGACCTCGCCGAGTGCGCCGTCGGTGGCGACTTGCAATGTGCCGCCGTCGATCGTCACGGCCGCCGGGCCGAACGTGTTCAACGCATTGCCGAGGGCCAGCGTTCCGGCGCCGACTTTGGTCAAGCCGCCGGGCCCGCTGAGCACTCCGGCGAGCGTGACGACTTTGCCGGCCGCGACGCCAATCGAGGAATCCGCAGTGGGCATGACCGCGGGAGTCAGCACCTCGGACGGTGTGGGGAAATTGTACATCAGCGTCCCGCCGCCGAGGCTGAACGGGCCGTTCGCTCCACTCGCCGTGGAGGTGAGTTCCAGCGTGCCGGCGGAGACGATGGTGAGGCCGGTGTAGGTGTTGATGCCCGAGAGCGTCACGGTGCCCGCGGTGGTCTTCGTGAGGCCCACATTGCCTGCGAGGCCCGCGGCGATCGTGCCGCCGCGCACATCGAAGTCGCTCGCACTCGTCAGCGTGCCGGCGCCGCCGAGCGTTCCCGCGCTTTGCTGGAAGGCAGCCACCGTCGCATCGGCGCCGAGCGTGATCGTCGCGTTGATGTTCAGCGTGGCAGTGTCGGTCGGGGTGGGGGAGCCGAGGTCGCGATCCCAGTTCAGCGGATTGAACCAACTCGTGTCCGCGCCGCCGCCGGCATCCCACACGAAGCCGACCGCGAGTGCCGCAATGGCGGAAAACTCCGAGGTATTCCCCGATAGGTCGGTGGCCGTGGCGGTGATCACGCCGCCCGCCGGCGGGAGTGTGGTCGTCGTGAAATTAAACGTGGCATCGCCCGCGGCGTTGGTTGTCGCGGTGGTCGAGCCGAGATAGATCTGGCCCTCGCCAAAACCCGACGGATCGACCGTGGCGCTCGCGTAGAAATCGACGAGGAAGGTGCCACTGCCGGCGCTGTGGAGCGTGCCGGCGATCGTCGCCGTCAGGGCGCTGCTCACGGCGCTGGCCAGCACGGGGAAATTGAGCAGTCCATTTGCGCCGGTGTCGGCGTCGAGCGCGTCGTTTGGGGTCACGCCCGCCGCATTTTCGCCCGCGCCCCCGGCGAGGTTGATGCCGAGCTCCGCGTTGCTGAAGATCGAGTTGCCCCGGATGCTGTTGCCGGTCGCCGGCGCGCTCTCCACCCTCACGCCGTCGCCGACGTTGAAGGCGATCACATTTCCCGCGCCCGCCCCCGTGCCGCCGATGGTCGTGTTCACTCCGCTACTGATGAGGATGCCCTCGGCGCCATTGCCGAGCGCGAGCGTGCCCGCCAGGTCGGTGCCGATGGCGTTGCCCTCGATCTGCGTGGCCGTGACAGTGGAGCCGAAGATCGCGATGCCCGAGGCACCGTTGGCCGAGACGACATTGCGCGCGCCAGCAGCCGTCCCGCCGATGAGGTTGTTGTTGGAGTTCGTTGCGATGACGATGCCGTACGCGGTGTTACCCAGAGGCAGCAGGCCCGTCACGTCGGTGCCGATCAGATTTCCCTGCACCACGTTTCCGTCGCCGTCGATGTGAACGCCTTCGCTGTTTCCCGAAATCAAATTGCCCGCGCCCGCCGCCGTGCCGCCGATGGTCGCGGTGCTGGAGCCGTTACCCCAAACGCCGAAGCTGACATTTCCCAGCGCTGCGGTGCCGGCGGCGTTCGTCCCGATGAAGTTTCCCTGGATCTGTGTCCCGGTGGTCGCCGCCCCACTGAGGTCGATCCCGCGCGATCCATTTCCGGAAATCAGATTTCCTTCCCCCGCCGCGCTTCCGCCGATGGCCACGCCCGGGACGCCCACCACGGCGATTCCGGCACCGCTGTTCCCGATTGCCAGCGTCCCCGCGGCATTGGTGCCGATGCGATTTCCGCGGATCACGGCGTTGGTCGAGGCAATGCCCTGGAGTCGAATGCCGTCGCCGTTGTTTCCGGAAATGACATTGCGCGAGCCCGCCGCCGCGCCGCCGATGGTGGTGCCGACCGCGCTGTCGATGAGGATTCCGACCTCGTTGTTGCCGAGATCTCCGGTGCCCGCGGCGGTCGTGCCGATGAGATTTCCAAGGATCACCGCGCTTCTCGCCCCAGCCGGGCCATCGATGTGAATGCCCTTGAAGTTATTTCCCGACAGCACGTTTCCCTCGTTGGCGCCGGCGCCCCCGATGATGGTTCCGGGGCTTTGGGTGTGAATGCCCGAGGCGTTGGGAAGGCCCGCGGTGCCGGCGGCATTGGTTCCGATGAGGTTGCCGTGGATCGTATTCCCGCCGCTGCCCGCGCCGGTGATGAAGACACCCTGCAAGCTGTTCGAGAGGATGTTTCGCGAGGCGAGCGTCGTGCCACCGATGAGGTTGGCCCCGGCTCCAGCGTCGATGAAGACGGCCGCGCCGGTGATTCCCGGCCCCGCGCCGCCGCTCGCGTTCGTCCCGATGAAATTCCCCTCGATCACATTCCCGTCCGCGGTCGCGCCAGTGAGCCGGATGCCATGGGCGGTGAAGCCGTTGATGACCAGGCCGCGGATCGTGCTGCCGCCGGCGGTCAGCGTGAGGCCGTTGGAAGAGGCACCGGCGGTCGCGCCATTGAGCACGATCAAGGGCACCGCGTTGCTGCCGGCCGTGGCCGTGTTCACGCTCGATCCCGGCTGGCTGTAGCCGTCGATCACCAGCGCACTGGTGATCGTCGGCAGTGCGCTCGTCGGCACGATCGTCTGCACGCCGCCGCCGGGGATGGCGAAGGTGATCGTGTCCAGCCCGGCGTTGCCGTTCGCGAAGGTGATCGCTTCGCGCAGCGAAGTGAGCGCGTCGCCGGCGTTCACCACATCGGCCGTGGTGGTGACCAGCAGCGGGTCGAGCGGCGCGGCGAGCAACACGGCCGCTCCGGGAAACAAGGCGACGAAGCCCGGCGGCACATTGGTGGTCGCGAAGGTGCCGCTCCGCGTGCCCGCGGCGAGGATCTGATAGGTGCTGTTCAAGGGCGGGGTGAACCCGCCGAGGACCGTGGCGTTCAGCGTCCCATCGAGCGTCGCGGTAGCGCCGACGTTGAGCACGTCGAACTGCCCCGCGCCCGTCCCGCCCAGCTCCGCCGCGAGCGTGCCGCCCGCGCCCTGCGAGTAAGCGCCGGTAATCGTGATCGTCCCCGCCGCGCCGGTGCCGCCGGGCTGCACCGTGCCGGAGTTGGCGACGCTGCCGTTGATCGTGCCGGTGCCGCCCAGCGTCGCGCCGGGGGCGACGGTCACGTCCGTGGCCGCCGCGCCGTCGGCGAGCGAGCCATTCACGAGGAGCGTCCCTGTGTTGACGTTCGTCGGGCCAGTGTAGGTGTTTGCCGCCGAAAGCGTGAGCGTGCCGAGGCCGAGCTTCGTCAGGCCGCCGGTGCCGGTGATCGGCGCGCTTTGCGTGATCGCGCCCGCGCTTTCGACCGACAGGAGCGTCGAGACATTCGCCGCTCCGAGTTCGAAGCCGCTGTCGTCGAGCAGCGAGACGGTGCCACCGCCTCCGATGCTCACAGTGCCGAACGCATTCGCCGCATTGGTAAGCGTGATCGCATTTGCGCCCGCGTCAAAGGACGCCAACCCGGTGACGTTGAGCGCGCCCACTTGCGTGATCGCGCCCGCCGTCGCGGTGATTGCGAGCCCGCCCGCGCCGATGGTCAGCGCGGGCAGCGCCGCGATCGTTTCCGCGACCACCGTGAGGCCGGCCATCGTCGGAAGACCGGCGGCGAGATTCACGGCATCCGTGCCGACTTTCCCGTCGAAGGTCAGCGCGCCCGCAAAATTGGACAGGGAGTCGAGGTTGAACGTGTCGCCGCCCGAGCCGCCGTTGACGGTCAGCGTGCCGGACGGATTCACGACCTTCAGCGTCGCGCCCTCGGTCGCCGCGACCGTGGTTTTGCCACCGCCGCCGTCGGTGACCGTGATGGTGTTCGGCGCGCTTGCGTCGTAGTTGAGCGTGAGATTCGTGCTGGGAATGCTCGTGTCCACGCCCTCGAGTCCGGTGTAGGTGATGCCCGAGCTGCCCGCCAGCGTGATGCCGCCGGCCTGGGCATTGATGAAGGCGAATGTGGCGGTCGTGACCGCGGGACCGGTGACGGAAAGCTTGTCGCCCTCCCCGGCATGGGTGCCGCCGTCGAAGCTGAGCGTTTTGGCCAGCGGCCCGAGCGCGAGGTCCACAGTCAGCGTGTCGTCGCCCGCGAGGGAGTTGACGAGGATCTGCGTGCCGGTGACCGCCGCGAAGGGCACAGTGACGGTGTGCAGGTCCGGGCTGACGTTGGCGCCGGGGATGCCGGTCGCCGCGAGGTTGCGATTCGGATCGGTGATGAGGTAGAGGCCATTGCCCGGCTGCGGCTGGAGGGTGAGCGTGCCACTGTGGCCGCCGGCGGCGATGTCGGTGATGACCAGGTCGCCGGCCACGAGCGTGAGCTCGGTCTCGATCACCGGCGGGGCCGGCTGCACCAGCACCACGTCGTTGTTATCGGTGCCGCCGGCGTAGGTGATGTTGAAGGTGACGCCGTTGACCGTGACCGCCGCGCCTTCGATCAGGCCGTTGAAGGTTCCGCTGACCGGCTCGGCGGCGTCGTTGGCGATCAGGACGACCTGCTGGCCGGGGACGGAGGTGATGCTGCCGGTCGGGTTCAGATTGACGCCGGTGAGCGTGACGCTGCCGGTGACGTTGAGTTGATCGTGGCTTGCCAATGCGGCGCCGTTGATCTCCACGTCGAAGTTGCTGACCGGATTGAAGGCGACGCTGCCAGTGCTCAGGGCACCCGGGCTGCCACCGGGAGCCAGCCGGCCATTGTTGGTGGTGACCGGCGCCGCGATCGTTCCGATGCCTCCGAGCGTGGCCCCGGTCACTGCGGCGACACTCGCGGTATTGGTGAGGGTGCCATCGATGAGCAACGTGCCGCCGTTGACGACGGTCGAACCCGAGTAGGAATTGCTCGCGCTCAGCGTCAGCGTGCCGCTGCCGGTTTTCGTGAGCGATCCAGTGCCGCTGATCGCATTCGAGAGCGTGCTGGCGGTGCCGGTGTTGCTCACGGTCAAGCCGCCATCCGTGGCGATCGTTCCCGCGCCCGTCACGTCCTGCCCCGTGAGTTGAATGGCACCCGTGCCGCTCGCCGTCAGGGCGGCGCCGACGGTCACAGTGCCGGTCGCCCCCGCGGTGGCCGTCAGGCTTTTGTTCACCACCATCGTTACCGGTTGGTTGAAGGTCACGCCTGCGCCGGTGGTGAGCGAAAGGTCGTTCGCGTGGGTGATCGCCGCGCCGATGGTGATAGGGCCGCCCGTGCCGTTGCCGATCTGCACCAGGCCCGCCGTGACGCCATCGAGTTCGGCGTCCGTAAGATCGAGCATGGCCGCGCCGCCGAGGCTGATCGTCGCGCTCGCCGTGAGCGGGAGGAAGGTGACGGTGCTCGTCGTAACGATGCTGTGCTCAGCGAGCGAGACGCTGTTGGCGTTGATCGTGATGTTTCCCGAGTAGGGAGTCACGCCGTCGAAGCCGATGCGGTTCGTGCCGGTGGCCATGAAGAAGGCAGCGGAGTTGGCGCCAGCATTGGCATTGATCGCGATCGCGCCGGACCCGGCGATCGCGACCGTGCTGCCGCTCGCGAAGCTCACGCCGTAGTTGCTCGTGTTCGTTCCAGTCGCGCTGCCGGTCCCGGTGATGGTAATGTTCCCCGCGCCGGTCGTGCGAACCGTACCAGTGGCAAAGATTCTGATGCCGAGGTTCGCCTGTCCTGTGCCCGCGGCGGTGCCGTTGAGGTTGATCGAGCCGCCGGCCGTGCTCTCCACCACGCCTTGCACTTGCACGCCGTTGCCGAGGTTGACGGCATTATTCCCACCCGTGCCGACGAACGTGATCGAGCCGGTGGTCGTGGTCACCGAACCCTGGATCTCGATGGCGGTGGCGAACCCCGCCCCACCGTCGCGCCCATGACCCTGGATCGAGACGTTGCCCGCACCGGCATCGATGGAGCCACCGGTGATGATCAAGACACCGCGATTGGCGAAAGCTCCGTCAAACCCACCCGTCGGCGTCGTGGCCGGTGAAGCCCCTCCTCCGATCGTCACATTGCCGCCATTCGTCGCGAGCACGGAGCCAGTGTCGATCAAGACGCCACCCGCGTTGTTCGCGTCGCTATCGGAATTCAGGATCAGCGCCAGTGCGCCCGCGCCCACCGTGAGGTCGGCGGAACTTTCAAACCGCACCTCCCCCGTCGCTTTCAGGTTCGCCGTCGCGTTGCCCCCGCTCGCCTTGGTCAGCGTGCCTTGCACGAAGAGCGGCTGATCCGCACCGTTGACGGTGAGGTTCAAGCCGCCGCCGAATCCGATCGCGCCGCTCACCGTCAGCGCGCCGCCCGCGGTCGCCGCGAGCGTGCCCGTGCCGACGGTCGAAGCGCCGAGCGTCAGCGCATTCGCGTCCACGATCGAGACGTTGCCCGTGCCGGAATTGCTGAGCGCGACCGCGCCGCCGAAGTCGTTGCCCGCATTCGTGAGCGTGATCGCATTCGCTCCTGCGGTGAAGGTCGCGGTCCCCGGCACCACCAGTGGCCCGGTGAGATTGATCGCGCCGCTCGCGGTGACGCCGAGATTTTTTCCCGGCGCGAGCGTGAGCGCGCCCGCGCCCGAGACGCCCGCCCCTGTCGTGAACGTGAGATTGTTCGCGTGTAAAATGGCCGCGCTGACGGTGATCGCGCCGCTGCTCGCGTCGCCGATCTGCAACGTGCCAGCGGTCACTTGATCCAACTCCGCATTCGTCAGCCCGAGCACGCCGCCCGAATCCGCGGCGCCGAGATTGATCTGCGTGGTGTTCGTCTTCTGCCGCAGCGTCGCGGTGCCCGCGGTCTGGATGGTCGCGTTGGCGATGTCCATCGAGTCGGCGTTGATGACGATGGCTCCCGTGTAGGGGTTCACGCCGTCGAAGCCGACACGGTTCGTGCCGGTGTCGGTGCGGAAGGCCGGGGCATTGTTCGCGCCGCCCGTGGCGTTGATCGTGATCGTGCCGAAGCCGCTGCTCGTCAGCGCTCCCGCATTGTCGATCCGCACGCCGTAGTTGTCCGAGGCGGAGCCCACCGCGCCACCCGTGCCGGTGAGAGTGATGTTGCCCGCAGCAGTGGTGCGCACGATGCCGCCGAGCAGCACACGAATTCCATGCATGACCTGTCCGGTTCCCGGAGCGTTGTTTCCGCCGCCGCCGGTGCCGGTGAGATCGATCGAGCCGCCGCCAGTGCTTTCCACAATCCCGCCGGTATGCACTTGCAGACCATTATTCTGGTTACCCAGGGTTTGGCCTCCCACTCCGGCCATGGTGATGGAACCGGTATTGGTCCTAACCGGGGTGTTTATAAAGCTGAGCCCACATGTGAATACGCCGGCGGGATCGATCCCACCCCGGCCGTTGATCGCAATGCTCCCGGTCCCGCTCGCCTCGATCAAACCGTCGTCAACTCGGACTCCGAAGAAGTCTCCCGACGTTTGCACGGCCTGCTGGTTTGCATTCATCGTGATGTCGCCATTCACGGTCCTCACGCTCGCCCCGACGGTGGTCATCAAAATATTCCGAACCGTCGTCAGCGAGATCGCGCCGGTGCCGCTCGCGGCGAGGTCGGCGTTCGCGGTGGCGAAGTTGATCGTCCCGTTGCTCGTGCCGAGCGCGTTGACCGTGAGGTTCGTGTTCACCGCCATCGCGATGGACTGGTTGAAGGTGATCCCCGCCGCACTGTCCAAAGTCGAATTGCCAGCGGACGAAATCGCGCCGTTCAGGATGATCCCGCCGGTGCCGGTGGTGAGATGCAGCCCGCCTGCACCGAGAGTCAGGGCTGGCAACGCACCGAGCGTTTCCGAATTCGTGGTCAGCGCCGCCAGATTCGGCAGCCCCCCCGCGAGCGAGATATTGTCGTTCGCCGCGTCGCCGAGGATCGTGAGCGCACCCGTGTAGGCGGCGTCCAGTGAGGTGATGTTGATCGTGTCGTCCCCGCTGCCGGCGTTGATCGTGATCGAGGTCGTCGGGTTCGGGAAGGTCACCGGCGCGCCGACGCTCGAATCGATGAGCATGGCCGCGCCCGCCGCATCGCTGACGCTGATTGCCTCCGCGCCGCCGTTGAAAGTGAACCCGCGGTCGGCTGCCGCGAGGTTGTCGGTGATCGGCTCGACGCCGGTGTAGCTGATCGTCCCCGCGAGTGCGCCGGCGAGCGTCACGCTGCCGTCGGTTGCATTCGTGAAGCTGTGCGTCACCGTGCCGGTCGTGCCGCCGGTGATGGCGAGCGAGTCGCCGAGGGCGCCCTGCGCTGCGGCTTGAAAAAGGATGCCGCCGTTCGGGATGACATTGCCGCCGCTGAAATCGAGCGTGAGCAGGTCGTCGCCGCCCGCGCCGTCGAAGGTGAAGCCCGCGGTGATCGCGGAGAGCGCGATGGTCAGGGTCCTGAAGCCGTTGCTGAGCGTGGCTCCGGCGGGCGCGCTGGCGAATTGTTCGTTCGCGTCGGTGATGACGAGATTGCCGGCGGTGACGGTGACGCTCAGGTTGTTCAGCACGCCGGCCGTGTCGAGGATCGTGAGGGTGCCGCCGATGAGCGTGGAAGCGAGGCTGCCGCCGGGCGCGGCGAGGCCATCGTCCATCGAGCGGACGCGGATTTTTCCTTCGCCGGAAAAGCGGGAGATGAAGTTGTTGTTTGTGGTGTCAACGATATGCGCCACGGGGCCTGCGTTCGCGACAAGGCCGAGTGTGCTGTTGGCCACGGTCACTTCGCCGGTCACTCCTGCCGCACCGCTCCCCCACGTCACCGCTCCGGCATTCACCAGTGCGCCGTTGTCCCAGTTGCCGCTGGTCACGACGTAGTTGCCGTTGGGCAAAGGAATTCCGCCAATGCCCCCGGTGTTGCTCACGTTATCGTTCGCGGTGCTGCCGACGAGGCTGTTGGCGGGGCTCACCGCGCCGGTCACCCCGGACGCCCCATTGCCCCACGTCGCCGCGCCGGCATTCACTATCGCCCCATTGTCCCAATTGGTACTGCGCACCACGTAGTTCCCGTTGGTCAAAGCCGCGACGCCGCCGGTGCCGACCTGGTCGGACGTGGTGCTGCCCACGAGGCTGTTGGCCGGGCTCACGGTGCCGATCACTCCCGCGGCCCCGCTCCCCCAAGTCACCGCCCCGGCATCCACCACCGGGCCGTTGTCCCAATTAAGGCTGCGCACGACGTAGTTCCCGTTGGTCAACGCGGTGAGGGCGCCGCTGTTGCCCAGTTGGTCGCTCTGCGTGCTGCCCACAAGGCTGTTGGCCGTACTCACCGCGCCGATCGAGCCCGTCACCCCGTTCCCCCAAGTTACTGCGCCGACGTCCGCCACCGGACCGTCGTCCCAAAGGCTGCTGCTCACCACGTAGTTCCCGTTGGTCAATGCCAGCACGAGGGAGTTGCCCACCTGGTCTTCCGCCGCGGTCCCCACGAGACTGTTGGCCTGGCTCACCGGGCCGCTGATTCCCGTCGCCGCATTTCCCCACGTCACCGCTCCGGCATTCGCCACCGGTCCGTTGTCCCAATTGGGGCTGCGCAACACGTAGTTCCCGTTGCTCAAGATCGTGCTGGAGTTGCCCACGGCGTCGTCCGCGGTGGTGCCTACGAGACTGTTGGCCGCACTCACCACGCCGCTGATCCCCGTCGTCCCGTCTCCCCATGTCGCTGCTCCGACATTGGCGGTCCCGCCGTCGTCCCACCCGAGGCTGAGCACCACGTAGTTCCCGTTGGGCAAGGCCAGGACGTTGTTGCTGCTCACGTTATTGTTCGCCGTCGAGCCCACCAGGCTGTTGGCCGCGCTCACCGCGCCGATCACTCCCGCAGTACCGCTCCCCCAGGTGGCCGCTCCGGCATTCGCCGCCGCCACGCCATTGTCCCACGACTGGCTGCGCACCACGTAGTTCCCGTTGGTCAACATCGCGATGCCGCCACTGCTCACGAAATCGCCCAGCCTGGAGCCCACCAGACTGTTGGCGACACTCACGCTGCCGCTCACTCCCGTCGTCCCGTCTCCCCACGTTGCCGCACCGGCATTCACCACCCCGCCGTTATCCCAGTTTTCGCTGCGCACCACGTAGTTCCCATTGGTCAATGCCGCGATGCCGACGCCGATCGAGGCCATGGTCACCTGATCGCCCGCCGTGGCTCCTACCAGGCTGTTGGCCGGGCTCACGGCGCCGCTCACTCCCACCGTCCCGTTCCCCCAGGTCGCGGCGCCGACATTGGCCAGCCCGCCATTGTCCCAACTGGGGCTGCCGACCACGTAGTTTCCATTGCTCAATGTCACCAAGGTGGTTCCGACGCCATCGCTCGCCGTCATGCCCACGAGGCTGTTGGCTGCGCTCACCGGGCCGTTCACTCCCGTCGTCCCATTCCCCCACGTCACCGCTCCAGCATCCACCGCTCCGCCATTGTCCCAGACGGCGCTTCGCACCACGAAGTGCCCGTTGCCCAACGGACTCACACCCGTGATCCCCACCTGATCGCTCGTCGTGCTGCCCACGAGGCTGTTCCCCGGATTCACCGCCCCGTTCACTCCATTCATCCCGTGCCCCCACGTCACTGCCCCGGCATCGACCACGCCGCCGTTGTCCCAATTGGCGCTGCGCACCACGAAGTTGCCATTGGTCAGTGCCGTGATGCCGGTGCTGCCCACCTGGTCGCCCGGCCGGCTGCCCACGAGCGTGCTGATCAGCGCGCCGGTCGCGCCGTCGTAAAGATACACTGCGCCCGTATCCGTCCCGCCTACATCCGCCTGCGGCGAAGTGACGACGACCTTCCCCGTGATCAGCGGAACGATGAACGCTCCAAACCCATTGCCTGCCGAAGGATTCGGATCGACGAACTCCGGAAAAAGCGCCGCCGGCGCGATCCGGGATTCGAGCGGTTCGACGCCGTGGCTGGAGCGGACGCGCCCAGGATGGGGGACGCTTACGTCTCTGGAGCGGGACTTCGTGGGATTTGGGGGAATCATGAAACTCGAGGTGAACCGGGGGAGCTACCCAATCACACCATTGCCTTTCGCGACTTTCGCCCACGATTCCGGCGCGTAAATCAAAAACGATAAATGCACAATGAAGCGATCGCCGATCGCATCATTCCGGAAAAACCGTCGCGAGCAATTAGACCGAGCCGATCGCCGCCGTCCCGCCGAGATTCGCCGCCGCCAGCCGGTCCTCCATATCCGCGGCTTGCAGCGCGTGGATCATCTCGCCGATGTCGCCATTGAGGAAACGGTCGAGGCTGTAGAGCGTCAGTTTGATCCGGTGATCGCTGACGCGGTTCTCGGAGAAATTGTAAGTGCGGATCTTCTCGCTGCGGTCGCCCGTGCCGATCTGGCTCTTCCGATGCGCCGCGTATTTCTCGGCTTCCTCGCGTTGCTTCACCTCGAGGAGCCGGGAGCGGAGAATGGTGAGCGCCTTCTCCTTGTTCTTCTGCTGTGAACGACCGTCCTGACAGCGCACGATGGTGCCGGTGGGAATGTGCATGACCTGCACCGCGGAGTCGGTCGTGTTCACCCCCTGGCCGCCGGGACCGCCGGCGCGGCAGACTTCGATGCGGATTTCCTCGGGCTTGAGTTCGAGATCCACCTCCTCCGCCTCGGGCAGGACGGCGACGGTCGCCGTGCTGGTGTGGATTCGCCCCTGCGCCTCCGTGGCCGGCACGCGCTGCACGCGATGCACACCGCTCTCGTAACGCAGCGTCCGAAAGACCTGATCGCCGCTGACCTTGAAGATGACTTCCTTCATTCCACCCAAGTCCCCGCCACTGGATTCGAGCGTCTCGATCTTGAAGCCATTCGCCTCCGCGAAACGGGTGTACATCCGGTAAAGATCGGCCGCGAACAAGCCGGCCTCGTCGCCGCCGGTACCGGCGCGGATTTCCACGATCGCATCCCGCTCTTCATTGGGGTCCGGCGGGAGCAGCGAGTATTGCACCTTCTCATTCAGCGCCTCGACCTGCTTTTCGAGTTCCGGAATTTCGGCCAGCGCGAGCTCGGCCATTTCCGCATCCTCGCCCTTTGCGAGTTCCTGATCCTCGGCGAGCTGCGTCCGCGATTTTTGCAATTGCTCCCAATCCGCAAGCAAGGCCTTCAACCGCGTGTGTTCACGCAGCATCTCCTTCGCCCGCCGGGGGTCGGCATAGAGATTGCCCGACGCGATCTCGGCTTCGAGTTCGCGGAAGCGATCGGTGCTTTGGGAAATGAGAGAGGTGAAATCCATGGAGAGAAGTCAGGAGTCAGGAGTCAGAAATCAGGAGGCACACGCTGTGGAATCATGCTGGGTCCTGACTCCTGTCTCCTTTCTCCATCAAAAGAAAACGGTGAAGACGCACGGGGCGTCTTCACCGTCTGAAAACTGGCGATCGGGGAGCTAAGCGCTCTTCTTGCGGGATTCAGCGCTGCCGTAGCGGCGGGAGAATTTCTCGATGCGTCCGGCGGTATCGACGAATTTTTGTTCGCCGGTAAAAAATGGGTGGCAGGCTGCGCAGATACCGACCTTGATGTCGCGCTTGGTGGAACGAGTGCGATAGGTGGTGCCACACGCGCAACTGATGTTGGTCTCGTTATAGTCTGGATGAATATCTGCTTTCATGGCTTGGAAAAGGGAGTAGGACGCTAACAGCCGATGTGAGGCCCGCAAACAAAAACTCCGACAATTTTCGTGACCTCATCCCCGACCGAAAATGCGCTGCTCGCCGCATGGAAAATGACGCTCACGCGGCAGGGAGAAGCCCCCGCGGTGCGCGCGCCGTCGGGCGAGGTTTTGCGGACTTTCGCGGAGATCGAGGCCGAGTCGGCGGACTTCGAAGAGGGATTTGCCGAACTTCCCGCGCACTCGGTCGTTGCCGTGCAAATCGGCAACGATCGGCGCTGGCCCGCACTGCTCCTCGCGCTGCTCCGTCGGCGGCTCGTGGTGCTGCCTTTGGGGCGGCATATGGAGAATGGGGAGCTCGACCTCGCGCTCTCGACCTGCCAGGTCGCGCGGCTCGTCACGATGGCCGGGGGGGAGTTGCGAATTACTTGCGGCGCCGCGCCCGCCGCGGTCCCGCCCGCATGGGATGCGCCCGTGCCGGTATTGCTCAAGCTCACCTCGGGAACGACCAGCCGGCCGCGGGCGATTCGCTTTCGCGCGGAGCAACTTGTCGCCGATTGCGAGAGCATCTGCGACACGATGGGAATCACCGGGCGCGACCTGAATTTCGGCGTGATCCCCTTCTCGCATTCCTACGGCTTCAGCAATCTCGTGACGCCGCTCCTCTGCCGCGGGATCCCGCTCGTGGCCAGCGAGGACCGGATGCCGCGCGCCATTCTCAATGACCTCGCGAGCAGCGGTGCGACCGTCTTTCCCGGCATGCCGGTCTTCTTCCAAAAGCTCGCCGAGATGCAGAATCCACCGGCACTTCCCGCGCTGCGCCTTTGCATTTCTGCAGGGTCGCTCCTGCCTCCAGTCGCCGCGGCGAATTTCACCGCCGCGTTCGGCCTGAAGATCCACGCCTTCTACGGCTCGTCGGAATGCGGCGGCATCGCCTACGACGCGAGCGGGGAACTGGACTGCGAGGAAGGTTTCGTCGGGCAGCCGATGCGCGGCGTCGAGATCTCTCCGGTCGGCGAACCGGGTGGTGCCATCGAGGTGCGCAGTGCGGCGGTGGGCGACGATTATTTTCCGCAGAGCGACCGCTCCCAGCTTGGCGGTGGCCGCTTCATTCCCGGCGATCTGGTCTGCTGCGACACGCGCGGTCTGCGGCTGGTCGGTCGCGCTTCGGAAGTGATCAATATCGCCGGACGCAAACTCAACCCGCTCGAAGTCGAAGCGCGACTCGCGGAGTTTCCCGGTGTGCGGCAAGTCGTGGTCTTCGGCGTTCCTTCCGCGTTGCGCGGCGAGGAAGCGGTGGCCTGCGTGGCTGGGGAAGGCATCGAGTCGCCGGCGATGATGCGCTTTTGCCAGAGTCGCCTCAGCGGATGGCAGATTCCGCGTGAGGTGTGGATCGTCCCGGAGATTCCCACCAACGAGCGCGGCAAAATCAGCCGTCGATCCCTCGCAGAAAGTTTCCTCGCCCATAAAAGCCGGTCCCCAAAACACGTCTCGACCTGACCCGCATGTCCACCACCGTTCTTATTGCCGACCCTGTCTGCCAGCGCCACGACACCGGGCGAGGCCATCCCGAGGCGTCCGCGCGTTTCACCGCCGCTCTCGGCGCGCTCGAAGCCTCGGGCTTGGCCGCAAAAATGACCCGCCTCGTGCCGCGCACGGTCGGGCGTGATGACTTGCTCCTCGTGCATACGCAGGAATATCTCGCGCTGGCCGAAGGCGAGATCGCCTCAGGCGAGACGCAACTCAGCACCGGCGACACCACCATCGGCAGACACACATGGGAAGCCGCGCTCGCCGCCGCCGGCAGCGCATTCGCCGCGGTGGATGCGGTCGTCACCGGTAAAGCCGCGAATGCCTTTTGTGTCGTTCGTCCTCCCGGCCATCACGCCTCCGCCGCCCGCGGGATGGGCTTCTGCGTGCTGAACAATATCGCGCTCGCCGCGCGTCACGCCCAACGCCGCCACGGACTCCAGCGCGTTTTGATCGTCGATTGGGACGTGCATCATGGCAACGGCACGCAGGACATCTTCTACGCCGACGGCACCGTGCTTTTCTTCAGCACGCACCAGTCGCCGTGGTACCCGGGCACTGGTCGCGCAGACGAGACGGGCACCGGCGCGGGGCGGGGGAAGACGATCAACTGCCCACTTCCCGCAGGCTCCGGCCATGATGAAATTTTCAATGCTTTCGAAACCCGACTGAAACCCGCGGTGGATTTGTTCCGCCCGGAACTCGTCCTCATTTCAGCCGGCTTCGATTCCCGCCTCGGCGATCCGCTCGGACAGTTCAAACTTAGCGACGCGGATTTCGCCGAATTGACCCTTCTCGTTCGCGGCCTCGCCGACCAGTACGCCGAAGGCCGAGTCGTATCCCTCCTCGAAGGTGGCTACAATCTCAGCGGCCTCGCCAGTGCGGTCGTGGCGCACGCCGGCGCGCTGATCTCCTGATCGCGGATCGGCCAGAAAGCCGGGCGGTCCGGCTGCGTGCGGGCGAACTTCCCCGCGCGTGTGCAGCGGCGCCCGGAGGAATTTCCTGCAACATTTCTTTTCTCCTAACGTCTTCATGAGCAGTCGGTGAATGAGGCGTCGATGTTGTGAGAGCAACGAACGGCTGATTCCCCTGGCACGATGGTTCCCCCCGGACGCTCGAACACATGAAGATGAACCACACAACGATTGAACTGTCAGAATCCGCGCTCGCGGAAACCGAATTTGCCACCTGGATGAAGGTGAATCACGCAAAGCTCGCGAAACGCGAGCACTACGAGGTGCGCCCTTGCAATCGAGTCCGCGGATTCATGCTCCGGTTGCCGGGGATTGGATGGAGCCTCTGGTTTCCAACCGCGCCTGATGCGCTGAGCTTCGCCCGTCGAGTGGCTTCAATCTACGCTGCCGAATGCGTCGTTTACGACACGGGGGGTCAGCGAATCGGGTGAGCGTGGATCCCGATCGCCACTTCGTTTCGGCTTTGGGCGTCGCCGCGCCGATGCTGGCACGACCGCTGCTAAGTTCTTGTTTGCCGAGCTAGGAAGACAACCACTTTAAACGTTCGTTCCTCAGCATCAGCAGCGCGACCAGCGATGGTCGCGCTTTTTTTTTGCGCCCAGCGCCGAGGCAGGCAGCGGGGAAAACGGCGCCACCGGGGAATCGCCGCTAGTCGAGCGTCGAGAAATCCCCGAGTGGTCGAGTGAAGGTTGCCTGGGCAGGCCTTGCGACCAAGGTTCGCGCGGTCTTATCCACACTCCTCGACATGGCCGCGACCGGCAGCGACACAATGAAGAGACCTGCGCCGACCACCGTTGCGACAAGCCAAAGCGGCCGGGCGATGACCACATCCACGGCCACAGATTCGAAGCTGCTCGTCGCGTCGCGGCCGAACACGTTCGCGGAACTTCCGACAATACAGAAGAGCGTCCATGCAATGATCCGAGATCTCATTTTCATGGGTCCGATATTGCGGTGGCCCCAGTTTCGCGTCGATCAGAATCAGGCGGACGGGGCGGAGTTGAATCACGACTGTGAAAGGGTAATTGGGCTCCTCTTGGCTTGCGGACACCGAGGCCCTGATGAAACCTCCCCGATCATCCAGGCGCGATGCAGTCCTTCGGTCCCCGTAGTTCAACGGATAGAACGGTGGTTTCCTAAACCGCTGATCCGGGTTCGATTCCCGGCGGGGACACTCCTTTGAAACACTCTGCACACCATGCCAACCGCATGGATACCGCTCATTCTCACGGGCACGAAAGCGGCCCGTCGGCGACGTGCCGCAGGGGAAAAGCTGGCCGTGGCCGCGAAGTTCTTCTGCCACTTTGCGTCTGCAAGTGCATCCTTTCGCGATGCGCCAATCCCCTTCCCTCCTCGCCCGGAGTCTTGAACCGCTCACCAGCGCGCTCTGGATATTCTTTCTCGTGTGGACGGCGCTCGTCGCCGTGCTGTGGGTGGGTGGCACGGAAATCGTGGCGGGCATCTCCAACGCCGGGTTGCGCTCCGCGGTGAACCTCATCGTTCACGCCAGCGATACGATCTGGCTGATTCTCGCCGCGGCCAATCTCTACCTGCACCTCGCCGAGTCGGAGGGATTGGCGCGGGCTCGCTTCATCGCCCTCGTCATCGCGGCCACGGCATTTGCGGTCGCGGCGTGCAGCGCGTGGACTGGATACCCTGCGGGATCCATCGCTTTCACGACACGGCTCGGGATGAAACTCGGACCAGTGCCATTCGGCTGGCCGGTCCTGTGGTTTGTGGTTGTCGTGAGTGGACGCGGGCTCGGCGCACGATTGCTGCCCCGCGCGAGCCACTGGGCGCTTGCGGCGACCGCCGGATGCGTCGCCTTATTGACCGATCTCAACCTCGAACCCGTGGCCACGAAGATCCGGCTATTCTGGTTTTGGTATGTCTCGGGGAGCCACCTGCCCTCCCCTCCGCTCTGGCGCAACTACGCTTGCTGGTTCATCGTCGCGACTGCCCTCGCGGGGTTGATCCGCGAGCAAAAGCTAGCCTCGTCGGTTTCACGATCGTGGCGTCCCGCGGTGATCATCATCCTTGTGAATGCCCTGCTCATCCTGGGCCATGTGCGCGCCGCCATCGGAGGCTGAAATTTGCAAACTTTCAAACAATCGACCGGCTCCCGCGTTATCTATCGAACATGAAGACGGGAATGTTCGAACGAATCAGGAATGCGTTTCGCCGCGAACCGGTCTTGCACCCGGTGGACCGGCAGCTCGCGCGGCGCTGGATCAAGCAGCGGCTGGTGGCCGTATTCCCCCATCTCCGCAACAATCCCCGGGAACTCGAACTCGCCTATCGGAATCTCGGAATGGATCCCCAACCCGGCCAGGATGAAGGCGACGCGGACACCGTGTTCGTGCTGAGCGCGCCGGAAGAACGCTGACCGGGACGGCGCGCAATCCGGGCGCCGCTTCACCGCCTACTTGATCATCGTCTCCAGCGCGGCATCGGGCTCGGCTCCGAGTTCCGTGGCCCGCTTGTAGCACTTCCGCGCGTTCTCCTTGTTCGGCGGTTGCTGCGTGGCGAAGACGACGGCGAGATTGAAGTGCGCGTCGGCATAGGTCGGATCGAGCGCCGTCGCCGTCTCCAATTCCTTCTGCGCGGCCTCCTGCCAGCCTTTCTGGCTCGCGGTGATGCCGAGATAGTTGTGCGCCGTGGCGTTCTTCGGGTTGATCGCCAGCGCCTTGGTCAGCTCGTTGACCGCCTCGTCATACTTCTGCTCGCTGTAATAGACGATTCCCAGCGTGCAGTGCGAAAACCCGTCCTCGGGCGCGATGGCGATCGCTTTCTTGAACATCTCTTCCGCGCGCTTGAACTTCTGCGAGCGGAAGTAAACCACGCCGAGATTCGATAGCGTGTAGAGATTGTTCGGAGCCTTCGCGAGGACCTTCTCGTAGATGCGTTCTGCTTCGCGGTAGTTGCCCTTGTCGAATTCATCTTTTCCCTCGCGCGCGAGCGGCGCGAGATCGGGTGGCAGGTTCATCACGGCACTGCTCACGTTCGCCGTGCCTGCGCTTCCAGGCGTCAGGGGATTCTCCGCAGGCGCGCCGGGTTCGGTCGCATTCTCGGGCTTTTTCGTGGGAAGATCATCCGCGGGGGGAACCGTGGGCTTGGTGGTGGTCGTCACCTTGGCCATCTGTGGGATTGGAGTTCCGGTCGGTTTTTCCGTGGCTTTCGGAGTCAGATCGTCAGGGAGATTGGAAAAAGGCGCGGGGTTCCTGGCGAGCGTTTTGACTCCCGTTTCGAGGCTCAATGCGGGCTTTTGCGTCGCGACCGTGGGAGCCGCGGCCGGTGTTGCGGCGGGGGTCGCGACGGGCGCTGGGACTTTGGTGCTTGCGACCTTCGCAGGCTCCGGCGTGGCGGGGCTGGGAGTGGCGACCGCAGCCGTGGGCGCCGCTTTGGCGGGGGTCGCCATGGGAGTTTCCAGCTTCGGCGCGGCTGGCTCGGTCGTCGGAAGCGGGGCTTCCGCTGGAGCCGCCCCGGCTGTCACCGAGATCTCGGTGTCGCTGATTTGCAGTTCGGGTTTCTTGAACAGGCCGCGCTCCTTTTCGCTGAGCTTCACCACGGGGCCGGACAGATACTCGACCTGATCCATGAGTGACTTTGACTTGCTCTCCATCTTCGCCAACTCGCCCAGCACCAGCTTCTTGGTCTGCGCCCGGCGCGCTTCCTCTTTTTGACCGCGCAACACGATGCTGCGGAGGATCTGGTTTTCGTCGAGCAGGCGGGTGCGTTCAGCCGCTCCCTTCGTGCCCTCGGTTTTCATTTCGGCGATCTGCGTATTCGCCGTCGAGAGGCGCTGCTGCAGGTCGGCCATCTGCTTTTGATAATCCACGCTTTCCTTCTGCGCCTTGCCGATCTGGTCCTTGAGCGAGATCGCTTCCTTCCGGAGCGACGCGATTTCCTGATCCTTCCTCGTGCCGTCGGTCTTGAGTTCCATCAGGCTCTTCTCCGCGTCTCCGAGCTTCGCCATCAGCGTCGCATTGTCCGTGAGGAGCTTGTCCACCTGCTTCTGCGCTTCCTTCATCCGTGCCACTTGGGAAAGTGCTTCATCGCGCGCCGCCGTCGCCGTTTTCAGATCCGTCGCCGTCTGGCTCAGTTTGATGACGAGGTCATTCTTCTCCTTGCGCGATTCATCGAGCTGCTTCTCATACGCTGCGATCTTTCCCGGAACGTCTGCGCTCTCCTTTTCCGCGGCGGCTTTTTCGGCGCTGAGGCGCGAAATTTTGACCTGTGTCGCGCGGACCCGATCCGCGAGCTGCTGGCGGTATTCCGATTCCGCATCCGCCTCGAACTTCATGTCGCGAAGCTGCTTCTTCACGTTCGCCAGCTCGGACGCGAGTTTCTTTGACTGGTCCGTGTCGGCCTTTCCCTCCGCCTGCGCCGTGGCGAGCGCTGCTTCCGCCGTGGCGGAACGTTGCGCGAGCGTCGCCTGCTTTTTGTCCGCCGCCTCGCGGGCCGCCGTGGATTGTTGCAGCTGGGCGGCGAGATCGGCCTTTTCCTTCTCCGCTCGCGCCGCTTCCGCGCGCACTTTTTCCAATTCCTTTTGCAGCTTCTCCATCCGCTGTTCGAGTTCCCTCGCGGGGGTGCTCACCGGAAGTTCCGGCTCGACCGGGCCACGGTCCGGCGTGGCGCGCCTGGTGGTCGGGGCCGGCTGCGGGGTCGGGAGGAGCTCGTCAGGAAGCCCGGGCAGAATGCTCTTTCCCGCCGGCGGCGCAGAGGCGGGCGGCGCGACCGCGGGGCCTGGATCTGCTTTTCCACCACCAGCCTGCCCGACCTTGTCCTGCATCCGGGTGATCGCCTCGGATGTGCGTTTCTTCCGATAGTCGATGATCGAAGGCTGCCAGGATGGATGACGATCGGAGATTTGATCGAGCACCTGAGCGGCGTAGCGGAACTTCGAGGTCGCCTCTTTGAAGTTCCCTGCCTGCTCCGCTTTCTCGCCCGCCTGCACGGCCATATACGCCGATACGAACAGATCGCCAGGGTCGGACGATTGCGCATGGATGGATTGTGCCCCGATGTAGAGGCAGGCGAAAATGAATAGAACAAGTTGCCGCATAGGTGGATGGGAATCGTGCATCTGTAGCGTATTGACTGATTCTTGCAATCAGTTCTCCATGCCTTGCTGTGACGCCATTTCCCGAGCTGCCGATCCGCAAAAATCCCCTCCGCTGGCTCGATGCATCGGCCCTCGCCGCCTTCGCGGCGACGAAGACTGACGCCCACCGGATTTGCTCGTCGGCCGACGCGTGGATCGAACGTTTCAGCGACGATCTCCTGCTTTCATTCAAGGACGAAACCGCACGCGATCAGGCCCTCGCCGCACTCCCCGTGTGGGAAGCTGAACACGGCTGCAAGCACCGCCGGATCTTCAGCAAGTTCATCCCCGTGAAGAACGACGAACGCATCGCGCCGGTGCTCCTCGAGGGCGAGGCAAGCCTGCCGCTCGAAACGACGGTGAGTGAAAGCGGGATGCGTTTTGGCCTCGATTTCGCCGCTGGTTACTCCGCGGGGTTGTTCATCGATCAGCGGGCAAATCGCGCGCTCGTCCGGCGCCTTCCCGTGCGCCGGCTTTTGAACACCTTTGCCTACACCTGTTCCTTCTCCGTCGCCGCCGCACTCGCCGGTGCTGAGACGGTGAGCATCGATCTTTCGAAGAAATCGCTCGACCGCGGCCGCGCCAATTTCGACCTCAACTCGATCGACCCCTCGCCACACCGCTTCCTCGCCGACGACGTGCTCGACGTCATTCCCCGCCTCGCCCGCCGCCACGAGACCTTTGACGTGATCATCCTCGACCCGCCCACCTTCTCCCGCGGCAACAAAGGGCGGCGCTTCCAGATCGAGAGCGACTTTGAAGCACTCCTCCAGGCTGCGCTCGAGATCGCGACTCCGCAGGCGCGCATCCTCCTTTCCACCAATTGCACCCGCCTCGCCCGCCGCGACCTCGAGCGCATCGCCCGCTTCGCCCTCAAGTCCTCGCGGCGCGCCGCCGAGTTCCACGCCGAGCCCGCGCTTCCGGACATTCCGGTCGATCTCGCCGCACGGACGCTTTGGCTGACGCTGAAATAGATCGCGCCCCGACTACTTGAGCAGCCACTCGCTTGCGGCGGTTTCCTTCTGCGAAGCCTCGCCTGCGAATGTTGTCAGTTCCTTCGCACCGCGGTAGGAAGCAGAGACGAGCGCCGGTTCGCTCCCCTCGCCCGCCAGCCAGAGCGGTTGCGGCGCGCCGAGCGCGAGCAGGCCGGGCAGATCGAGGTACTTCGCGCCGCCGGGGAGAAATTGCGGATCGCGGAAATCGAGCAGCTTGCCGAATCGGAATCCGCCGGTGTCCACCGCCGCGCGGTCGATAGCCGCGCCCGCCAGCGCGCGCGCCGCGGCCACGATCGGCCCCGCGCCGCCGAACCCCGCGACCGCCACCGACTTCGGCTGCGGATGCGCGCCGACCTTCGCGCTGCGGAGGAATTTCACCAGCGAGAGCACATCGTGCGTCCGCTGCGCGAAGAGCGCGTGATTGTAGCCGAACGTGTAACCCGCGAACTCGCGCGGATTCGCCACCACCCGGGTCTGTTTCACCGGCTGGCCGTCGGCCAGAAATTCACCTTCAAACAACAAATCCGCGCCGAGCACGATCGCTCCGGCGTTCACCATTCGCAGCACCGCGGGCTTCACCGTGCCGTTCGTTTCGAAAAGCGCGGCCTTACCCGAATCGTCGAGCCAGACGACCGCGCGGCCATCCCACTTCTTCGGGTAGAGCCACACGACCGGCAGCTCCTCGCGATGCGTCTGGTTCCGCAGCAGTCCCGTCATTTCCAAATACTCGCCGCGGTCCTGCTTCTTTTTGAGCTGCCACTCCACCTCACCCGCCGCCGCGTAGGTGCGCCCGATCAGCACCTCCACGGCGCCGCCGACCTCCTTGCGCAGCCCGTCGAGCGACGTCGCACTCGTCCGCAGTTGCTTCTCCGCATCATCGGCCAGCCACTTCAGCAACGCGCGCTCGAACTCCGGCCCGGTCGCCGTCGGCGCCGGGTGTTGCGCATCCCAGACGCTGAGCTGCTCCCGCGACAGCGGCTCATAGTCGCGCTCGATCACGGGATCCTTCAGCCCGAGTTTGAAATGCCGATTCACCCACGTGTAAAAGGCCGAACGCGTCACCGCATTGTAGTTATGCGGAAAATGTTCGCCGCGCTGGAGCATCACATTTTCCGGCGCACCGAGCATCTTGTAGAGCTGCTGCAGCTCGGGGAATCCCTTCGTGGACATCTCCTTCGTCCAGTCCGCGGCCGTGGTCATCCCCTGCGGCTTCGGCGCGAAGAGCCCGGCAAACTCCACGTTCCCTGTATCCACCCGGAGCACCGAGGCGTTCTCGCAAGTGCAGCCGCCCTGCATCGCCGTGCTCACCATCACCGCGGGAAAGGACAGCTTGATCCGCGGATCGATCGCCGCGAGCAGCATCGTCTGCGTGCCGCCACCGCTCGCGCCGGTGATCGCCGTCCGCTCCGGATCCACCTCCGGCAGACTGAGCAGGAAGTCGAGCGAGCGCACCGCATTCAAAGTCTGGAGGCCCATGATGCTCTGCAAATTTGCCTCCGCCTGCGGGCTGTAGAGCCCCCAGCGATCCGTCGTGTTCATCTCCGGCCGCTGCTTCGCGAACCTGTGCACCACCTCCCGCGAAAACTGAACCGAGTCCGAGTCGCTCAGCATATCCCACTGCCACACCACACAGCCCATCCGCGCGAGTTGCACGCACATCGACTGAAACCGGCTGCGCCCGCCCTGCTCGAAGCGCTCCTGCCCGGTCGCGATTTCCACCCGCAGCTTTGCCTCCGTTTCCTCGGAAAGCCGCGCATCCTGCCAGTGCCCGTGCGCGAACATTACCGCGGGCACTTTCCCTTTCGCGTTCTTCGGGCGGTAAAGGTTTCCTGTCACGAAGAAGCCGGGCACGCTCTCGAAGTACACCTTCTCCACGGAATATTCCGGCAGCTCGATCCGGCCGTGGATCACGGCGTTGAGCGGGGTCTTGGTCGGCATCGGCCACAGTCCTTGCGAGACGAGGATTTGCCGGCGCACGTAGTCCGCGCGTTTCTCCCACTCGGCTTTCGACGTGGGCGGAGTGAAGGGAAAATATCCGTTTAGGTCCTTGAGCGGCGCGAGGCGGCTGTCGTCTGGCAATGCGCCAGCGGCGAGGACTCGCGGAGCCTCGGCGAGGATGCATGAAAGCGAGGTCGCCAGCGCGGCGGCGAGGGTGAGGCGGATTCGGTTCATAGGTTTTTGGGGGGTGTAACGAAAATCAGTTGGCGCGGAAATGAACCGCGGATTTCGCGGATTAACGCGGATTACGCTTTCCGTTAATCCGCGTAAATCCGCGGTCCGTCTCCTAATTCCTGCGATCGCATTGAGAGTTACGGTTTCCCTCCGGCGGCATATCCCGCGGGCATGAGTTCGCGCACCGCGCCGATGATCCGCTCCTCGACATCCGGCGCGAATTTCGTGGGCCGGTCGAAATAGACCATCGCGCCCCCGCCTTCGTATCCGCCTTCCTCCAGCACCCGCCGCGACGGGATGTAGCACGGCACATCGTTGGAATAACCATTCACCCACAGCCGCGCCGGATCGTATTCCCGCTTGAGCCGCAGCCCGTAGTCCACCACCACCTCGCCGGGAAGGAACACCATCGCCAGTTCCTCGCCGAACGACCACGTCTGCACGAGATAAGGCAGCTTCGTCGGCAGCGTTTCACCACGATCGAGCCGCGCGAGATTTTTCCGAGCGTGGTAGGCGACGTTCGCGGCCTTCGACGCCGCCAGCGCCTGCCACTCCTCGCGAGTCGGCAGCGTGGCAAAGGCCAGTTCGATCTCCTTCGTGCGGCACGCGAGCGGTGCGGTGATCGGCGTGAGTTTTTCGTTGAGCAGCCGTTTCGCCTCACCCGCCAGGGCCTCACCGTGTTGCACCACCAGTTCCATCGTGCCCCGGGGACTCGGATTTTGATCCGCTCCGCAGCCGATCGCGGTCAGCGCGATCGCCCCGGGGAATTCCCGCTCTAGGGCCTGCTGCGCCACGCCCGCCCAATCGGCATGGAAGACATTGAACGCGATCGTCGTGCAATGACACGCGTAGCTGGTGAAGACGGCACGCACTTTCCCGTCGAGATCGGTCACCCGCATCACCGGCAGATCGTGATCGACATGCTTCGTCGGAAAGCTCCGCCGATTCGCCGCGAAGCCCACCTTCCCCACCCCCCACGCGAGCCGCGCCGGCTTGCGGTCGGCGAGCGCGGCGAGCACCACCTGCTCTATCTTGTCCGTGAGTTCGCCCGTGTATCGCTCGATCGCCGGCAGATGCTCCGCCGGGATGTCCATGCTGAAGATATTCGGCACCACCCCCGTGAGCATCGGCGCGCAATGCGTGTGACTGGAGGAAATCGCGAAACGCTCCGGCGCCAGCTTCGCCTTTCCCACCAGCCGACGCAGCACCTCCGTCCGGATCGTGTGCGGCACACCGACATTATCCACCGTCACGATCACCGCCGGCCCATCCTCGTCGCTCCCAATCGCGAGGGCCTTGGCGGAGAGCCGTTGCGCCACCGTCGCGGTCACCTCGCGCCGGTTCCCGTACCCGCTCAGGCGCACCGGGTAGTCCGGGGTGATATCCACCCGCGCCACGCCCACCGGCCGCGCCGGTTCCGCTGCACCAGCCGCCGGGATCAGCGCGAACGCGAGGAGAATCGTCAGGGGGAAACGAGTGAGCATGGGGAGATGGCAGTGCTAACCCAGGCACCCGATCATTCGCTAGCCTTCTTCAGCGATTTCCGGCCACCGCCACCTTCACCACCACCTTGAACACTTCGCTCGACTCCTCCCACACCACACACGGCGCGTGCGCATCCTCGGGAAAGAGCACCGCGAAATGCCCCGCGCTCAGGTGCAGCGGCGTCACCTCCGGCACCAGCTTGAAGAGCGCCGCCTCCTTTGCCGCATCATACGCCATCGTCTCCTCCTTCATGGAAGCCAGCGGCGCCCAGAGAATCGTCTCCCGCCCCGAGTGGAGATACTGCACATCGATATACCGCCGATGCGCCTCGAAGAGCGCGCTCGCCAGCGGCTTCGTCTCATACCGCTGCACCAGCGCGAACACGTCATCCCCCTCGATCTCATGCCGCCCCAGCGCCTGCGTCCCATCCACCGTGCGGAGGAATGCGAACGCTTTCGCAAAATGCGCGGAAAGGGATTCGTAGCGGGCGGAATTCTCCAGGGTATCGAGGATCATGGGAGGTGTCGGGTCGGTGAGGTGGGAGAGGAGCAAAACGCCCTCCATCTCGGAGGGGGCTGTCTAAAAATTCGGAATCGGGCAATCTTACTCTTTCTCTTGCTCCTGCTCTTGCTCTCATGAAGCTCGGAGGAGCAGGAGCAAGAGCAAGACAAAGAGTAAGAGGCGGGCGCCCTTCGGACTTTTTAGACGCCTTCTGAGGGACATTGGCGGAAGGGGTGGGATTCGAACCCACGGTTGGTTTAACCCAACGTACGATTTCGAGTCGTATGCCTTAAACCGGACTCGGCCACCCTTCCGTGAAGAGCGGGAGAAGTAGCACCGCGTCCGAAGCGATGCCAATGGAATTTTTCACGCCGTCGCGGCAACGCTCAGCGCGCGACGGAAAAGAGGATCTTCCAGCCGATGGCCTGGACACCGCCTGCCACGACCCCCATGGCCACGACCCCGAAAGCAATCGGCGCGACCGCATTCACCCCACACGCCAGGGCCAGTCCTGCGGCGACCACGCCAAACGATGCCGCGCCGGCGCACACAACCCCGCAAGAGACCACACCCAGCGCGAGGATGCCGATGGCGAGACCGCCGATCGCCCGCTGCCCGATGGCGATGATCCCGCGGGCGGTGCGCACCTTCCCCGCACGGTCGATGCCGAAGGCGACGTGGACGAGGGGCCAGCCGGCGAGGCTCGTGGCGGATTTCCACTCGTAGCCTTCGCCGTTCCATTCGCGCGAGGCGGGACGCGGGGCGCCGCACTGCGGGCAGGTCACGGCATCGAGGCTCACTGGTACGGCGCAATCGCGGCACGGCAGGACATTCATCGGCGCCGACTCTATCGCGGCGGACCGCAAACGGGAACGGCCTAATTCATCGACACAGCGCCGGATAAAGACTAGCGGTCGCGTCCCCCCGATCCGCCGTCCCACTCCCTTCCCCATGAAACGCATCCTTCCCATCCTCATCGCCATCGCCGCGCTCGCGCCGGCCTTCCACACCCGCGCGGCCGAGCCGAAAAAAATCGTCGTCTGCACGGTCACCACCGGCTTCCGCCATAGCTCGATTCCTTTCGCGGAAAAGACGCTGGAGAAACTCGGCGCGGAATCGAAGGCGTTCACCATCGTCGAGTTCGTCCGCCAGCCGGAAATCCAGGTGCCTCGCAAGCCAAACAAGCCGAAGGATCTCGCGAAGGAGGCCGACGACAAGGCGAAGGAACGCTACGCAAAAGACATGCAGAAATATGAAGCGGAGCTGGCGAAATGGACGCCGGAAGTGGATGCGCAGGCGAAGGATGCGCAGAAGAAATTCGACGCCGCGGTGAAGATCGCGCTCGAGGCGCTCAGCCCGGCGAATCTCGCGGCGAAGAAGATCGATGGCGTGATCTTCGCCAATACCACGGGCGATCTGCCGCTGCCCGACAAGGAGGGGTTCGTGAAGTGGGTGCAGGATGGGCACGCCTTCATGGGCATGCATTCGGCGAGTGACACCTTTCATCAATTCGATGGCTACAAGCAGATGATCCAGGCGGAGTTCAAGACCCACGGAAAGCAGGTGCCGGCGGACCTCGTGGCGGGCGATGTGAAGCATCCGGCCAATGGAGGGATCGGCGCCAAGTGGGACATCAAGCAGGAGGAAGTGTACGAGTTCAAAGACGGCAGCCACGACCGGGCGAAGCTGCGCGCGCTGTGGTTCCTGCGGCATCATCCCGTCGATCCGGCGAATGCCGGTTACAATCCCGTGAGCTGGTGCCGGATGGATGGCAAGGGGCGTATCTTCTACACCTCGCTCGGGCACCGGGAAGATTTGTGGAGCGAGGACCCGGACATGAAAGGCCGCGTGAATACGCCGGAGATCAGCAAACAATTTCAGGCGCACATCCTCGGCGGGATCAAGTGGGCGCTCGGGTTGGCCGATGGCAGCGCGGAACCGAATCCCTCCGTTCAGTAACCCCCATTTTTCACCATGAAGATTCTCCCGCTGCTCGCGGTTCTCGCCTGCTGTCTCGGCGCGCCGCGTCCCGCCGACGCGGGTGACTTTCTCCACGGCGCCCGGCGCATCCTGTTTCTGGGAGATAGCATCACTTACGCGGGCCATTACGTGGACCGCTTCGAGATGTTTCTTTTCACGCAGTACCCGGGAGAAAAGTTCGAGGTCATCAACTGCGGACTTCCGAGCGAAACGGTTTCGGGTCTCAGCGAGGAAGGTCACGCGGGCGGAAAATTCCCGCGTCCCGATCTGCACGAGCGACTCGGCCGCGTGCTGGCGAAGGTGAAGCCGGAACTCGTCTTCGCGTGCTACGGGATGAATGACGGCATCTACCTGCCGCTCGCGGAGGATCGCTTCGGCAAGTTCCAGGAAGGCATGCGCCGGCTTCACGACGAAGTGGTCAAGTTCGGCGCCTACATCGTCCATCTCACGCCGCCGGTTTTCGATCCGACGCCGCCCGAGGATCGCGCCGCCAGCTACGATGCGGTGCTCGCGCGTTATGCCGCGTGGCTGATCGAGCAGCGTGGAAAGGGCTGGGAGGTCATCGATCTCCACGGCCCGATGTCTGCCGCAATCGATGAACGCCGCAAGAGCGATCCCACGTTCACTTTCTCCAAAGACCGCGTGCATCCGAACGAAGCCGGCCACGTCGTGATCGGCGACGCCTTGCTCGCCGCGCTGGATCCGAAAGGGCTCGCCCACTTTCGCAAGCTGCTCGCGGGCGACTGGCCATCGAGCTCGGAAGGCAGGGACTTCGCGACGAAAGTCCGCAAGCGCGGTCGCATCCTAACCGACGCGTGGCTGAACGAGACTGGGCATCTTCGCCCCGGAATGTCGAAAGGCCTTCCGCTCCCCGAGGCGCAGGCGCAAGCCGCGGCGCTTGCCGCACAGATTCGCGCCCTGCCGGTGCCGCGCTGAATTCGCCGCGCCGGGCCTTGCGCGACGCGGAGGCCCGTTCTACAAGCTGGCCGCATGAAATCCCTCGCCCTGCTCGCCATCGCGCTGTTCACCACCGTCTCCGCACGCGCCGAAGATCCCGCGACCTTCGAGGTCGGCGGATTGAAGTTCACCCGCCCGGCAGATTGGAAGTGGGTCGAGGTCACTTCGCCGATGCGCAAGGCGCAGCTCAAGGTGCCAGGCGCCACCGCCGAGCAGAGCGCGGACATCACGTTCTTTCATTTCGGCGCGGGCGGCGGCGGCGACGTCGCGTCCAATGCGCAGCGCTGGCTCTCGCAATTCAAAAGCCCGGAAGGTGCGTCGAAGATCGAGCCGCAGGAGATCGCGGGAACGAAGGTCACGATCGTCACCACCGAGGGCACCTTCAGCGGCGGGATGCCGGGTGGCCCCGCCGCGGTGGTGGAAAATGCCGCGCTCCTCGGTGCGATCATCGAATCCGCGGAGGGGAGCGTCTTCGTCAAGACGACCGGCCCCGCACCGTTGGTGAAAGGCTTGCGGGCAAAGTTCATCGAGTTCATCACCGCCGCACTTCCTGCGAAAAAGTGAGCCGCGATGCCGTATCGCCCGCCGCGCCGCGATGATTCCATGAATTACTTCATCACGTCATTCATCAGCATCCTCCACTTCATCAGCGATGACCTGATCCAGTGCGACTCCACGACGAAGATCGCGGAGATCTTTTGCGATGAATTCGACGACCTCGATTTCGAACTCGCGCTCTGCTGCTTCGAGGCCACGCACAAGGTTTCCTTTGCGGACCGGCTCTGGGAAACCGATCCGGAAGAGTACGAGGAAATGACGATCGAGGAATTCATCGAGTCCTACGTCGATGCCCGCGAGCAGCGCGATCCGCTCTTCGTCACCAAGCGCTTCCTGATGTTCCAGGAATCGCTGACCAAGGCGCTGACCGACGAAGCCGAGGAGCCGCCCGAGGAGTACTGAGCCGTATCCCTGCAGTTGGAATGAGCCGCAGATGAACGCAGATGAGCGCAGATGCGGAGGCGGAGAGGATAGCGGGGGGAAAATGAGATCACCTTTCGGGTATCGCGCTCACGCGTGCCGATTGCCCTACGCCCCCTGTTTCCCATCTCCGTTTCATCTGCGTCCATCTGCGGCTCAACTGCATTGTTCCGGCTGAGGGGACACCGCCCCGCGTGCCGGGTTACGCTTCCACCTGCTTCGCCGCGTTGATCCCAAAGGAGAGCACGCCCGCGAGCGTGAACGCGATCGCGCAGGCGATGAAGAGTTCCTGCTGATCGCCGTTCTTGTCGAAGGTGGCGAGCAGCCAGCCGGCGAGATTGGCCTGCAACGCAGCGCCGAAATTTCCCCACATATTCGCCCACCCGAAGATCGGGGCGACGTTGCGCCCGCCCACATCCTGGGCCCACGCCCAGACCGCGGGCAGCGCGGAGTCGGTGGAAAAGACCATCAGCCCGAGACAGACGGCGAGCATCCACGGACTCTGCACCCAGAGGCAGGCGAGGCACATCCCGGCGGAGACAAAGCGCGTGATGGAAAGCGGCAGGAGACGGCCGAGGCGCAGGCCAAATTTTCGCGTCAGCAAATCCGTGACCAACCCGCCAAGCAGGAGCCCGAAGAGCCCGATGAAAAGCGTGAGCGTGGAGATGGTGCCATTCATCGCGTCGCTCAAGTGCCGCACGTCGCGCAGGTAGGTGGACATGGAATTGATGACGAAGGCCCAGCCGAAATTCGTGAGCATCTGGTAGGCGCACATCAGCCACAGGCTGCGGTCGGTGAGCACCGCGCGCCACGGGAAACGGTAACGGGCGCCCGCGCTGGGTTTCGTGGAAGGATCGCGGCCCTCGCTCAGCAGCGCGCGCTCCGGGTCATTGCAGCGCGGATGCGTCTCCGGCGTTTCGCGGAAAGTGATCCAGAAGATCCACGCGACGAGGAGACCGACGAGGCCATAAGCCCAACCCGCCCAGCGCCAACTGCCCGAGAGCAGGATGATTTTCACCGTGATCAACGGCGCAAGGACGAAGCCGAGCCGGCCGCCGAGGGAGACGATCCCGCTGGAGAAACCGCGCCAATTCAAATGCGCCCAGCGGCTGAGCAAACTCCCGCTGATCGGATAGGCTCCCGCCTCCGCGAGGCCGCAGCCGATCCGCGCGACGAAGAGCATGAGCAGGCCATTGGAAAACCCGGTAAGCGCCGTGAAGCCGCTCCAAAGCAGGATCAGCACGGTCATCAAGGTGCGCTTGCCGAACCGCTCGGCGAGCCAGCCCGCGGGCACCTGCGCGAGCGCGTAGGCCCAGAAAAAAGCGCTCTTCAAATTGTTCGCCTCGTCCTTGCTCAGCGGCAGATCGGCCTTGAAGGAATCCGAATCCAGCATCCACGCGAGACACGCGCGATCCAGATACATGAGGAACGCCGCGAGCGTCGTGGCGGTGATGATCCAGTGGCGGACGGAGGATGGGCGTTCCGGCATGCAGGCGGAGACTGGCCGATGGCGGGGACGGTGGAAAGGACAAGCCGCTGCGGACGCGCTGCGCCTGGAGGAAGAATCGTCGATCGTTCGCCGGCCTGGACGGAATCCCCTGGGGCGCAGCGCCCCATCGTCTTTTGACTATTTCCAAGTCTCGTTCTCTGCGTACCCGATCTGGACGTAAACAAACGGCGGCGCGTTGGTCTGCCGTTCGTAAATCTCCTTCAGCGCACCGCCGACGTGCACCTCAAAATGATCAGGTGGAACAGTCACCTCAACGATCTCTCCATCTCTGCTGCCACCGATAAACTCGATTGGAAATGTGCTTTCAGACATGGCGTCATCTTTGACGCCTTCACCCCGGGATTGTTCATCGACCTCGATACCCCCACCGGGAGGCCCGAAGCCGATCCATTCGACATGAACGCCATTGCCGCATTCGCCGTCGTCCTCTTGATCCTGTGGGCCGTGCTCAAAGTGGCTCTCGCGGTCACCAGTGGCCTTCTCCATCTCCTTTGGATCGCCGCAATGTTGATGCTGGCGATGTGGCTCGTCGGTAAACTTCGCGGATCAAAGAGCAGGTAGCTCACGGTCGCTCCAATACGGGAATCCGCGACAGCCACGAGATCCCGCGCATTCCGCCCGTAGCAGCCGAGGTAACGAGGCTCACTTTCAGGAAGCAACCCGCCGGCCTGCACGTCCACTACGACCAAGCGCGCCTACGCTCGCCGGATTTCCCGAAGCCGCCTTCGCCTACCTCCTCGGCAATCGGAAAATCACTCGGCGGCGAGGATTTTTATCGCGTTTCTCAAAAAATCGAACAGCGTGCGCGCCCCATGATTCCCAAAAATTCTTCCCTTTCGATCGGCAACTCGTCCCGTGGTTTCTTCGTGGAGCATCTGGAGACTCGGGTCATGATGTCCGCGGACGTCGGGATCGTTCTCGGATCCCTGCTCGATCTGGCGAGCAAGCAGGGGGGCGTTGAAACCCCGCAGGGCGATCTCGTTTTCGGCAGCCACGTCACCGCAGAGCACGGCCTCGTGCTCGACGGTGGCGGCGCGCTCGTGTTCGAGGATGGCCTGGTGGTCACGGGCGATCTCGTGCTCACACACGCTTCCAGCGTGACCTTCAAGGGGAACGTGGAGGTCACCGGGAACGTGATCATCGATGCGGCGGGGACGATTCTTTTCGGGAGTCTTTTCAGCGCCGGAGGCGCGGTGGCGCTGGCCTCGGATGAAGTCGATTTCCTGGGCGGCGCCGGTTCGGCGGGAATCGCGGGAGACCTTTCCATCCAGGCGCACACGGCGGGCTTGCCGATTCAGGTGGGCTTCACGGCCGACGCGTTCGGGTCGCTCGGCCTCACCGATGCGGATCTGGCGGCGCTGAATGCGGGCGGCAAGCTGACGATTGGATCCGCGGGCTCGTCCGGGACGGTGCTGATCGATTCGGCGGAATTCCGGAGCGACGTTTCGATCTTCGGCGCGGACATCTCGGTCCAGCAAGGGCTGTTCGCAGGCGGCGCGCGGGTTTCGCTCGTGGCCGAAGGGATCGTCCGCAATGACGGCCTGATCGACGTGTCCGCGAGCGTCGGTGGCGGGCAGGCCGGCGCGGTGCATCTGGCGGGGAAATATGCGGGGAACTTCGGGACGATCCTCGCGCAGGGAGCCGCGACGACCGCCGGCGGATCGGTGAAAATTGAATCCACGATCCAGACGCTGGTTTCGTCGGCGGGGGTGATCGATGCCAGCGGCGGTGCAGCCGGCGGGACGATCATCCTTTGGTCGGACAACAACACCACCATGGCCGGGAGCCTCTCGGCCCGAGGCGGTAAGGCGGGCGGCGATGGCGGCTTTGTCGAAGTCAGTTCCGCGGGCGGATTTTCGATGACGGGACAGGTGGATACGACGGCCGTGTCCGGGAAGACCGGGATGTTTCTGCTCGATCCGAAAAACGTGATCATCGCGGCAGCCGGGCCGGGGACGCTGCTCGGCGTCAGCACTTTCGCCGCTACTCCCAGCGCGGACGTGACGATCGCGGCCTCCACGATCACCGGCGCAGCTTCGGCGGTGACGATCCAGGCGAACAACGACATCACGGTAAACGCGGCGTTGTCGGCGATGGGTCAGGATCTGACGCTGCAAGCGGGGCGGTCGGTGCTGATCAACCAGAGCATTTCGCTGACGAACAAAACCCTGACGATCATCGCCAACGACGATGCGGGGACCGACGCGAACCGCGATGCGGGCGCTGGATCGATCACGGCGGTGTCCGGAGTGACGCTCGGCACCGGCAGCGGGACGATCAATCTGACCGTCGAGCCGGCGGATCCCTTATTCGCGGCTGGCGTGCCGGGCGGGATCACCATCGACAAAGTGGTGACCACTGGGACGCTCAACATCAGCACGGCGGGATTTGTGAAGGAAACGGCGGGCGACGCGGTGCCTGTCTTGAATTCCATGACGACCGACGACGACCTCACGGCGGGGACGTTGAACCTGATCGTGACCGGCGTGGATGCGACCTTCGGAGAAGCGCTCGATGCGGGGAACGGCGCTCTCGAAGTCGCCGCCGGCACCATCAACGCCAATGTGGTCCTTCCGGGCATGTTGCCGGCCACCGATTTCGTCGGCTCTTTCGTGATCACCGACGCCGACCACACGAACGGCGGTCCCTCGCCCTGGCCCTCCATCGGGGCTCCGATGACGATCGGGACGTTCAACGCCGGGTCGGGCACCGTGATCCTCACGGCGAAAGGAGCGCCGATCCTGGGCACGGCTGGCCCCGCGCCGAATATCACCGCGATCCAGGTCAATTTGACGAGCGAGCTTTATTTGGGGCCGGACTTCTTCCTGGACTTCAAATTCCCGCACTACGGGTCGATCGGCACGCTGGCGGCGCCGATCCGGACGGACATCGGAGCACTCACGGCCACCGCCTCGCACGGCGGCGTTTTCATCGATGAAGCGAACGGTCTCTTGATTAACAAGGTCATCGCTCAAGACAACGGGGTGACTCCGCAGGCGGGAGAAAACGGCAAGGTGGTCGTGTGGCCCCAGGGCGGAAGCCCCTCCGACGGGACGAGCGATGCGAAGATCATCGCCCGCGGCGATATCGTGATTTCGGAGGTGAAAGTGGCCGATCAGTTCACCCTCATGACCGTCACGGCGGGGATGATCGTGGACGGAAATCAGGAAGCGCAAAACATCCTCGCACGCGGCCTGACGCTCAACACGGTCGGAGCCATCGGGCAGGAGACGGACCCCATCGAGACGACGGTGATGACCTTGCAGGCGACGACTGGCGCCGGCGGGGTGTTTATCTCCGAGGGCGATGGGGCCGATGTGTCGATCACCGCGGGCGGGAGCGGCAGCGACGTGATTCTCAACAACTCGATGCGCACGCTCGTGCTCGGAACGATCACCACCACCGGGGGCGATGTGACCGTGAAAGCGAATTTCGACGCGATCACCGACGGCAACGGCGCCGCGGCAAACATCGTGGGCGCCACGGCGAACCTCGAGTCCCCGGCCGGCCTCGGCACGTCCGGCGACAAGCTCGAAGTCAACGTCGGCACTCTGAGCACCAAGGTGACGAACAGCGGCGCGGGGACCTACGTGATGAATGCCGCCGCGCTCACGGCGCTGGCGATCGAGACCAAGAACGGCGCGCTGGACATTTCCTTCACCGGCGGATCGGTCGCTTTCGTGCAACCGGGCACCCTGGACAGGCTGTCCCTCGCCTCGGCGGGGATGGATTTCTCCTTCTCCAACACCGGCGGCAAGGTCGTGCTCAATGGCGTCAATGCCGGCACGGGCGTGGTCAGCATCACCGCCAAGACCTTGATCGACGACTCCGCTTCCCCGGCTCTCACCGGCGGGGCGGTGACGCTGAAAGCGGGCACGTCGATCGGCAGCGCGGCGAACAAGATCAACACCAATCTCGACACCCTCACGGCGACCGCCAATGCCGGCGGAATCTTCATCGCCGACTCCGGCGCGATCACTTCGCTCACCGCCACCGCGAAAGGCGCGGGGAACGACCTCGAGGTCACCACGGTCGGCGATCTGATGGTGGCGAAAGTGATCGCCCCGGATGCCGTGACCCTCACCGCGGGTGGCAGTGGGAATATCCGGCGGATCGGCGGCGTCCTGAATGTCTCCGGGATCAGCGCCTCGCTGCATGCCGGTGGCGGGATCGGCACATCGGCCGAACCGCTGCTGCTCGACGTCGCGACGCTCACCCTGGCCAAGGCGGATGCGGGCGGAACTTTCCTGCGCTTCAAGAACGCGGTCACCGCGACCGAAGTGCGGGCGACGGGCGATCTCGAAATGTCCTCCGACGGGGACATGACGATCGGCGTGATCGCGGCGGGCGCTGCGAATACGGCGAAACTCACTTCGCCGCATGGGGCGATCCGCGACGGCAACGCCGCGGCGCTGAATATCAGTGGCGGGACCGCAAATCTTTCGGCGGGTCAAATCGGCACGTCTGCGGATCCGATCGACACCGACATCGGCTCGCTCACGGCGGTGGGGAACAGCGGCGGAGTTTTCATCAAGGAGTTGAACGCCCTGACCGTGGTGAGCGTAGAGGCGCTGGGATTGGGCAGCCATATCTCGCTGACCACCGGCGGGGACATGCTCCTCAGCGTGGTGAAGGCCGAGGGTGACGAGGTCAGCCTCACGGCGAATCCCGGGCGCATCAACGACGGCAACGGCGCCACGCTGAATATCACCGCCGATCTCCTCGACATCTCGGCGACGGCCGGGATCGACACCTTGCAGAACCGTGTCAATCGCCTCGGTTCGGCGAACGGTGGCACCGGCGGCGTGACGATTTCCAACATCGGGCCACTCGCGATCACGGATGCCACGATCGAGGGCCAGGGCCCTTCCATGCTCACCATTCAGGCCGAGTCGATCACGGTGCTCGACATGGCCGACGACCTGGCCGCGCTGGATCTCAACGGCTCCCTGAAGCTCGAAGCGGTGAACGGCAACGTCATTTTCCTCGACCCGAACGACACCCTCACGGCGTCCGGGACCGGCACCCTCGCGATCAGCGCCGCGCCCACCATCACGCCGGCCTATCCAGACACCGGGGCCGTCGCGGTCATCGGCAATCTCACCACCGCCGGGGGCGCCATCACCATCGAGGCGAACCACCACATCACGATCGGGTTCTTGAACACCGGCGGGACGGGCGACGTCACGGTCATCTCGCAGACGGGCGTGATCATCGACGGGAACGGCGCAGCGACGAACATCAAGGGCAAGGTCGTGACGCTTTCCGGCGCGTTGCCGAGCGCGCGCGTGGCCGCGCTGGAGACGTCGATCCGCATTGCCGACTACTCCGCGACCCGTTCGGAAGCGGCCGCCAAGTTGACCACCGCCCAATCGCTTTCCACGGCGACGGCGATCATGGACATCCAGCAGCAGAATGCCCTCGAGGCCAAGGAAGAGGCCGATTCCGCCAAGGGTGAGGCCGAACAAACGAGCGATTCGGCGGCTTCCGCGGCAGATACCGCCGCGACCACCAAGACCACTTTGGACGGAATCTCGGCCGGGCTCACGATCGCTGCCGACGTCGCTGAAGTGGTGGCGGCGGTGGCTCAGGCCATCCCGCTCTCGGGCGACGGCGGCGCGTCGGTGGTCGCCACCGCGCTGTCGGTCGGTGCCGATGTCGCGGCAGCCGCGGCCTTCGTCGCGGGAGTGGAAGCGGATCGACTGGCTGGAATTGCGGAAGAGGCAGCAAACGCGGTGGTCCTGGCCAGCGCCGAATTGACCGCGTTGAACGCGACTTTCGAGGATTCCCTGGCTACCTGGAGAGCATTCGACGAGGCGACTTCGGTCGCACAGAAAGCCGCGGATGCCGCCGCAATCGCGCGGGACCACGCGCTGGTCGTGCGCAACCAGGCCATCTTCGCGGAAGATCAGGCCAACGTGATCGGCACGGCTGCCGACCCGCTCCAGATCGAAGCCCAGCGGCTCGACGCGACGGCGACGGACGGCAGCGTTTTCCTCTCGGTCACCGGCGATCTCAACCTCGGCGGCATTTCCGCGACCGGCACCGGCGGCGTGGTCTCCGTCGAAGCGTCCGGCAATATTTATGTGAAAGGAACCACCGTGGCCCCGAGCCGGGTGGTCCTCGATGCCGGCCTTTCGATCATCGAAGACGGTGGCTCCATCGACGCGCCCGAGTTCCTCGGCCTGGCCCAGATCAACGTCGGAACCATCGCCGCTCCGATCCTCACGACGATCGATACGCTCGCGGTCCACGCGGTGACCGGGACGGTCGGGATCAGCAACAGCGGCGCGCTCGAGATCGGCTCCATCGACGGCGTCGAGGGCGTGACCGCGGCGGGTGCCGTCGGGATCACCAGCACGGGTTCGCTCACCTTCACGCAGACGATCTCCGCGGCCGGCCAGACGGTGACCTTGCTCAGTCAGGACGGCGCGATCATCGACGACCACACGGGCTCGCCCGAGGTCACCGCCTTGACCCTGAACGCGACCGCCAAGTTGGGGATCGAACTGGATACGGATGTCGCCAATCTGACCGCCAGCGTGACCGGCGCCGGAGCCGTCGAGATCCGCGAAGCGAACGGAATCACGTTGACGAGTGTGCAGACATTCAATGGCCCCATTTCCGTCGAGGCCGAGGGGACGATCGTGGCTACTAGCGTCGTCTCGACCACCGATGCGGACGCGAATGATATTTCCCTGAAGGCGACCAGCGGCGGCGGCATCCAGGTCGGAACGGTCAACGCGGGCGCGGTGTCCGGCGATGTGACGTTCGATGCCAGCACCACGGGCGGTGCGATCACGATGCTCGGCGGCGGGCGAGTCACGGCCGATGCGCTCGTGGCGACCGCGGCGAGTGGCATCACCCTCACCACCACCGCGAAGAGCGCCGACCTGGAAGTATCCGGCACCGGCGGCATCACGGTGAATGAATTCGATGCGCTCCTGGTGAACAACCTGACCACCGCCGACGGCGCGATCAGCCTCACGACCGGCGGGCAGGTCACGCTGGTCGAAGGCGCGGTGGATGCCGCGGGCGGCGCGAGCAATGTGACGATCAACGCGGCCGGACGGATCATCGGGCCGGTGCTCGCGACCAGTGCGGCGGATATTTTGGGTGCGATCGTCAGCCTGGTCACGAGCGGCGCGGGGAGCACGATCGGAGCGTCCATCGCCAACCCGCTCGAAATCAACGCAAGGGTCCGGCTCGACGCGCAGACCGCGGGAAGCAACGCATTTATCGACGACACCGACGGCGGAGTGGTGATCGGCCTGGCGAATCTCGGGCTCGGCAATCTCCATCTCAAGGCGCTCGCCGGGAGCATCACTGCGGCCGCTCCGGGCAATGGCGTCGCCGACATCGTGGCGGCTCACGTGGATCTCAAGGTCACCAATGCGATGAGCACGACCAGCACGATCGGCAGTGGCGAGACGAGCCAGCTCGACATCGACGGCAGCACCCTCACGCTTCTCACCGCAGGTGGCAGCGCGTTCCTCGCCGACACGGCGGGCGGCGTCGCGATCAACACCTTGAATACCGGCATCGGAAACCTGTTCCTGACCGCGACCGGCGGTGCGATCACTGACAACGACGGCGGGGCCGCGAATAATATCGTCGCGACCAATCTAATGCTCTCCGCCACGGCCGGCGTGGGCACGGGAGCGAACCCGATCGAAGCGACGGTCACCGCGCTCGAAGGTTTCGGCGGCACCGGCGGTTTCGCGCTGACCGATCTTTCCGGCGGGCTCGTGCTCGGCGGAGTCACTGGCGCGCTGAGCGGCGTGTCGGTCACCGGCGGAAGTGTGATCATCACCGCGCTGAGTCCGCTGACCGTGGATGAAGCGGTCACGAACACCGGCGGGGGCGACATCACTTTGACCGCGACCGATTCAGCGGGAACGGGCGACGATCTGAAGGTCAATGCCAACATCACCGCGAGCGGCGGAATGGGCGGCATCAAGCTGCTCGGCGGAGACGATGTGGTGCTCGCGCTCGGCACCACGGTGAGCGCGGCCGGCGGCACGGTGGAAATCCGCGGGGACAACGGGAATGCGGACGCCGAGGTCGGCTCGCAGATGCTGCTGAATGGCGCAATCCGCGCGAACCGGCTCGAGGTCACCAGCTACGGGGACGACGATACCTTGTATCTGAAGGATGCGATCGTGACCTCGCAGGCGATCAGCACCGGCGGCGGAGACGACGAGATCGAGATCGCGGCTGGCAACACGCTCGGCACCGGGACGCTCGATGCCGGCGCGGGCGACGACACGGTGACGATCCGGGTGGCGATCGAGAACTTCGCCGGGGGTGATGGCGATGACCGGTTGCTTGTGAAGGCGGGCGGCAGCGTCACCGGCTCCGCGGATGGCGGCGCGGATTACGACGAGTTCGTTTACGATCACGACGGGCTCGGCGGCGACGATTACGTCGGGCCGGTCACGGTGAATTTGCAAACGCGCACGGGCACCGGGGTGGCGAGCTTCCAGGGCTTCGACCGCTTTGAGGCGACGACCAATGGCAACGATCGTCTGATCGGAGCGAATGCGGCGAAAACCTGGCAGATCACCGGCGCCAATGCGGGCAACATCGGCGGCGCCGGGGTCTTCGACTTCACGGGCTTCGAGTACCTGAAGGGCGGCACGCAGGATGACGCCTTCCAATTCGGGCCGGGTGGCAGCCTCGCGGGCGATCTGGATGGAGCCGGGCACGCGGTGCGGAACACGATCGATTACCACGGCGCGAACTTCGGCGCGGTGGCCTCGGTGATTCTCGACGGGACAAACGGCGGGACCGCGACCGCGATCGCCGGACGGTTCGATAACATCGACGAGGTGATCGGGGATATCGATTTCACCAATACGAACGCGCTGGTCGGCAATGATGCGTCCAACGTCTGGACCTTCACCGGCATCCACGACGGGAATATCAGCAACGGGTTCTTCTTCCAGCACTTCGGCGACACCACGGGCGGAAACATGGATGACACCTTCGGGTTCGCCGATAACACCCTGCCCTCGCAGCCGGTGAAGGGCGGCGGCGGGATCGACATCCTCGACCTCTCGGCCTGGACCAGCAACATCCGCTGGAACATCACCGGCGACAGTTCGGGGAACGTGGTGACCGTGGGCGGGACGTTCGACTTCTCCGGCATGGACGTGCTGCGCGGCGGCAGTGCCAATGACCGCTTCATCTTCTCCGACGACAAGATCGTCGGCCAGGGCCTGGCTTCGCCGGGCGCGATCGTCGGCAACGCCGGGACCGACTTCATCGACATGTCGTCCTACACCACGGCGAATCTCTGGAACCGGACGAATCTGAACGGCACGATCCAGACCGCCCGGGGGACGTGGACTTATTCGTCGATCGAGGAATTCCTCGGAAGCAAGACCACGACGTTCCAGTTTGACGTGGTCGATCTCATCGGCCGCTTTACCAACGTGGGTTTGCCGGCCCAGCTTCTCCCCACTCAGGGAGGTGCGGTGTCCGTGACGCTCTCGAATATCGGCAACGACGAGGTGCTCGACAAATACGCCGACGTCTCTTTCTACCTCTCCCTCGACGGGAAGCTCGACGCGAGCGACGTGCTGATCGGCATCACCGAGCACCGCTTCCTCTTCCTCCTCGCGGGCGATACCACCGGGGTGTATTCCGCCGCGACCCAGGTGCCTTTCGGCACCGCTCCGGGCGCGTATCACGTGCTGGGCTTTGCCGATTCCGGCGCCGCGGTCAGCGAGGGCGACGAGTCGAACAACGTTTTCGATGGCGGAATGATTCAAGTCCTCCCGGTCAACGTCGATCTCGTGCCGGTCTTCACCAAGTCCACGCTGCCGGACCAGGGAATTCCCGGCACGAAGGGAACGCTGACCACCGTGGTGACCAACGTCGGAAATTCGCCTGCGAAGGGAAAGATCGACGTGGAATTCTTCCTGTCGCGCGACGGCACGCTCGACCCCGGCGACATCGCGCTCGGCGGGTTCATCGACACGACGATCAACATCGCGGGTGGAGCGAGCCGCACCTTTACCTACACTACCAAAGTCCCGGTCGGAACCGCGCCCGATGACTATCAGGTGCTGGTCCGGATCGATGGAAAGGACAACGTCCTCGAACGGAATGAGACCAACAATGTCGCGGTCGCCGCGGACCCGGTGCATATCAATCTGCCCTTCGCCGATCTCGTTGCCGAGTTCACCCGCGCCACCCTCCCCACCATCGGGGTGCCGGGCGATACCCTGCATTTCCAGGTGCCGGTCAAGAACCTCGGCAACATCCCGGCGGTCGGAAAGATTGACGTCGATTTCTATCTCTCCGTGGATGGCACGGTGAGCCCCGGCTCGGACGTGCTGCTCAAGTCGCTGGACAACGTCTCGATCAGCATCGGCCCGAATGGCGAGCGCACGATCAGCTCGAGCGCTCTGATCCCGTCATCGATCACCGGCGGCACGTTCTTCGTGCTGGCCGACATCGACTCCACCAACGTGATCGCCGAATCGAACAACGCCAACAACACCGCCGTCTCGACGGATGGGCTGGAGGTCGTCTGGCGTTTCGGCAGCTTCGCCAACCGGCGGAACGTGCATCTGATCGTCCCCGACGCGAATGGGAACATGGTGAATTTTGGCATCAACGGGGAGGGCGTCGGCGACGTGCTCGGCGGATCCAACTTCACGGAAATCTCCCTCGTCGGCACGACCACCGACACGACTGTGAGCATCGTGCCGCGAGGCGCCGCGAAAACGCAGGTGGGCAGCATCACTTCGACCAATACGATCCTCCAACTCAACGCACCGAAGGTGAAGCTGCTCGGCGATCTCTCGATCAACGGCGGCGCGGTCACGATCCTCCTGGGCGACGTCACATCGAATCAAAAAATCACGATCGGCTCCGAGCCCACTTTCCCAAACCGGATGGTGGATCTGAAACTCGGGCATGTGGCCAATCTCAACCTCACCAGCGGGACGGCGATCAGGTCGCTCTCCGTCATCGACTGGCTCGACACCGATATGACCCAGGATCTGGTCCAGGCCCCGTTCATTGGCGCCATCAGGGCCGCGGGTAATTTCCAGGCCGACATCGTCGCAACCAGCAGCAATGCCGGCGTCTCGCTTGCCTCATTCACCGTGAAGGGCGGCGCCACCTCTCAGGTGACGCTCGCCGGCGGCGCCGGGACGATCAACGTCGGCGGATGGAGTGGCGGATCGCTCGACGCAGTGTTCGCGACGAGCGTCGCGGTCCGCGGCGATCTGGCAAATACCCGGTTGACGCTCTCCGGCGCGGGACTCGCGGCCGACAAACTCGCGCTCGGCACCCTGAGCGTCACCGGCCGTGTGAGTGATTCGCTGATCAACGTGCGCCTCAATGCGGGCACCGTGCAGGTCGGCACCTGGGGCGCCGGTAGCGTCCTCGCCGTCGGCGTGGACAGCGGCGCAGACGGCACCTTCTTCGACGGCAACGAAACCGCGATCGGGGGGATTCTGGGGCAATTCAAATCCACGACCTTCGACACCGCCAATGGTGGAACCGCCTTCGGGTTCGTCGTGGATGGCCTGCAGAAGGCGATTCAGTTGAACCCGACGACCAAATATACCGCCGCTGGTTTGCCGATTGTGAATGGCGATCTGAAGTTGAAGGTTCTCTGATCCCCATCAGCCGGGCATCCCGCCCATCACCTGGAGTCCGTGTTTGCAGCTCCGTCGTGTCCGTGTTTGAAGCGCGCTACGACGTTGATCCACGGACACGACGGAGCGTGTCCCTCCAGTCGCCGTCGGCATCGAGGCTAAAACTCGCCGTCGCCGTTTCGCGTTTTCACTTTCTCCAGCACCTCGTGCGTGCGGTCGATGGGGCGCTTCAGGGTGGAACCGGCGGTCGGGGCGGGCGCGGGGCCGCCCTGGGTGAGCGGCGCGGCTTCGCTCTGGACGATGGCTTCTTTCACCTGCTCGATGGGCGATTGCCGCGCGAGGATGAGATAAACGATGACGAGCGCAACGAGCAGTCCGAGGTATTTCATCCTTGCTGAAAGAGCACGGCATGAGCCACACGGAGCGGCGTGAGGATCGCGCTTGTCCATTACACTTACCTGCCGGTGATCGCGGGCGTGGAATTGGTGATGGCGGAACATGCGCGGCTCTTCCGCGACGCGGGCCATGAGGTGGAGATCGTGGCGGGGATCGAGGGCGACGATGGGCTGGTGGAGGATCTGCGCCCGATCTTCGCGCGGCAGGAGGTGGTGATCCTGCACAATGTGATGACGATGCATTTTCACGTCGCGCTGACCGCCGCGGTATGGCGGCTCACGGAGGAACTGCGAGACGTTCGCTTCGTCTGCTGGATTCACGATCTCGCCGCGTGCAATCCGGACTACGCTCCCCTGCCCCTCGACAGGGCACCGTGGGATTTGCTGGCGAAGGCGAACCCGCGCTGCACGTACGTCGCGGTGTCGGAGTTGCGGCGGCGGCAGTTCCTGGAATTGACCGCCGCGCCGGCCGACCGCTGTCGCACGGTCCCCAATGGAGTGGAGCCCAACCGTCTCCTCGATCTGCCGCCGCGGGTCGCGGACCTCGCGCGACGGCACGCGCTACTGGAGCGCGATTTCGTGCTGCTGCACCCCACCCGTCTGCTGCGCCGGAAGAATGTGGAACTGACGCTCCACGTGACGGCTGAGCTCAATGCGGCGGGACATTCGTGTGCGTCGCTCGTCACGGCGCCCCCGGAGGTTCATCACTCGGGGTCAGGTGAGTACGAGTCGGGGCTGCGCGAGCTGCGCGAGCGGCTGGGCCTCTGGAACGATGCCCTATTTCTCCACGAAACTGGTCCACTTTCCGACCACGAATTGCATGCGCTCTACCGCCTCGCCGACGCGCTCTTTTTTCCGAGCCTGCAGGAGGGCTTCGGCATCCCGATCATTGAGGCCGCGCTGCATCGGCTGCCCATCTTTTGCAGCGACATCGAGCCGCTGAACACGCTGCTGGCGCACGGCCTCTCGACCTTTTCTCCCGACGCGACGCCCGACGAAATCGCGGCGCTCATCGCGGCGACATTGAGCACGGACCCGGCCTGCACTGCGAGGAAGGAGACGATGCGAAGCTATTCATGGGATGCGATTTACAGGAATTTCCTTTCCCCTCTCCTCGCCGAAACCGAAACTCCGTAGCGGTATGAACCTCTCCGTCTCAGTACCCACCCTCGACGCCGCCGCCATCGATGCCATCGCAGGAGCCAGCCATGGCGATCCCTTCGCGATCCTCGGCATGCATCAGGCGGGGGAAAATCTGGTCGTCCGTGTCTTCCGGCCCGACGCCCGCGCCGTGGTGATCCAGGATGCGAATGAAGCCGGCGCCGTCTATTCGGCGCTCAAGGTGCATCCCGACGGATTTTTTGAAGCGGTGATCGAAGGCGCACAGGAGCGATTTCAATATGTGCTGCGGCTGACCAGCCACGACGGGCACGAATGGACGGAGAGCGATCCGTATTCCTTCGGGATCATTCTCGGGCCGCTCGATCTTCACCTCTTCGCCGAAGGCCAGCACTGGGAACTCTACGAGAAACTCGGCGCCCATCTGATGACGATCGACGGAGTGAAGGGCACGGCCTTCCATGTCTGGGCGCCGAATGCGCAGCGCGTGTCCGTGGTCGGCGATTTCAACAACTGGGATGGCCGGCGCGCGCCGATGCGCAAGCTGCTCGGCTGCGGCGTGTGGGAAATCTTCCTGCCGGGAATCGGCGAGGGTGCGCATTACAAGTTCGAGGTCAAGCAGTCGCACGGCGGCATCGTGCTGAAGAGCGACCCGTTCGCTTTCTACGGCCAGCACAGCGAGCAGACGGCGTCGCTGGTCTTCGATCTCGACCGCTACAAATGGGCGGACGACGCGTGGATGGAGACGCGCAAGACCCGCGAGTGGCATCGCGAACCGGTGAGCATCTACGAGGTGCATCTCGGCTCCTGGCGGCGCAAGCCGGACGACGGGGACCGCTACCTGAGCTACCGCGAGCTGGCGGATGAGTTGCTCGATTACGTGGTCTTCATGGGCTACACGCACATCGAGTTGCTGCCGGTGGCAGAGCATCCGTTCGATGGTTCGTGGGGTTATCAGGTCGCCGGATATTTCGCGCCGACCAGCCGCTTCGGAAACCCTGACGAGTTCCGTTACTTCGTGGACACCGCGCACCAGAAAGGCATCGGCATCATCCTCGACTGGGTGCCCGGACATTTCCCGAAAGACGAGCACGGCCTCGCGGAGTTCGACGGCACCGACCTCTACGAGCACGCCGATCCTCGCAAGGGCGAGCACCGCGAGTGGGGCACGCTCATCTTCAACTACGGCCGCAATGAGGTCCGCAATTTCCTCATCGCCAACGCGCTCTTCTGGTTCGCCGAATATCACATCGACGGACTGCGCGTGGATGCCGTCGCCTCGATGCTCTACCTGGACTACTCGCGCAAGCACGGCGAGTGGATCCCGAACGAATACGGCGGCCGGGAAAACCTCGAGGCGATCTATTTCCTCAAGCGTTTCAACGAAGTCTGCTACGAGCGCCATCCCGGCATCATGACCATCGCCGAGGAATCCACCGCGTGGCCCGCCGTCTCCCGGCCGACCTACCTCGGCGGCCTCGGCTTCGGCTTCAAATGGAACATGGGCTGGATGCACGACTTCCTCAGCTACATGCAGAAGGAGCCGGTCCACCGTCGCTACCACCAGGGAGACATCACCTTCTCGCTCATCTACGCCTTCCACGAGCACTTCGTCCTCGTGCTCAGCCACGACGAGGTGGTGCATGGAAAAGGCGCGCTCCTTTCCAAGATGCCCGGCGACCTCTGGCAGAAGTTCGCCAATCTCCGGATGTTCTACGCATGGATGTATGCGCACCCGGGGAAAAAGCTGCTTTTCATGGGCCAGGAATTCGGCCAGTGGCGCGAGTGGAATCACGACACCAGCCTCGACTGGCATCTGTGCAACTACCCCGAGCACGACGGCCTCAAGCGCCTCGTCGTTCACCTCAACTGGCTCTACAAAAACGAACCCGCGCTCTACGATCAGGACGACACTTACGCGGGCTTCGAGTGGATCGACTTCCACGACTCCGACAATTCCGTGATCGCGTTCATGCGCAAGTCGCGCACAGGCGAGGTGCTCGTCTTCGTGGTCAATGCCACGCCCGTCGTGCGGGAAGCCTACCGAATCGGCGTGAGCGGCGAGGGCTGGTATGAAGAGGTGCTCAACACCGACGCACAGACCTACGGAGGCGGCAACGTCGGCAACTACGGCGGCCAGTTCGCGGAGGCTACGGCGTGGCAGGGGAAATCGCATTCGATTCTCCTGCGCCTGCCGCCGCTCTCCATGATCGGCTTCAAAAGGCATGTTGAGAGTTGAGGGTTGAGAGGCGCGCAAACCCGGCAGTTCATCCTCGCCACACTCCATCCCTCGTTCCCAAACTCTGTTTGGGAACGCAATTGTCTGCGCAACTTCGTTGCCCGGTGTGCGCGCCTGTCCGCAGCCAGCGTCCCGCCACCGGAACACGCCCGCGGACACCCCCTCCACGCGAAACACAGTTTCGCCCGAAAACGCGTTCCCAAACGGAGTTTGGGAACGAGGCTCGATGCACCGCGGACTTCTCACCAACCCTCAACTCTCAACTTTTCTTCATTGCCGCCCAAATCTTCTCCCGTATCTTTCGCCATCCACCACTAACCGCCATGACATCCTCCAAGCAAAACGCCTTCACCCTCATCGAACTGCTCGTCGTGATTTCCATTATCGCGATCCTTGCCGGCATCGCCCTGCCCGTCTTTGGCGAAGTGCAGGTCCGCGGCGCACAGACCAAGGCGCTCTCCAATGCCAAGCAAGTCGGCCTCGCCTGCAAACTCTTTGCCCAGGATTACGACGGCAACTTCCCTCTCTGGGTCGATCCTTCGACGAAGAGCGGCACCCCGACCGACGCCAATTCGGCGCTTCAGGTTCTCATTCCCGACTACATCCCCGACAAGGGCGTGTTCGCGATTCCAAAGTCGGCGTATTGCAAGAACGTCGGGAAAGGTGGCTCCGGAACCGCGACCAAACTCGGATCGGGAGAGTGTGAGTGGGCTTACGTGATCGGCCTGTCAGACACTTCCAATTCCCGTTTCCCGCTGCTCGCGGATGGATTTGCGGAAGGCGGCACCAGCTACGTCGCCGATGAGACGCTGCCCGGTGGGGTGTGGAAGGGAAAGAAGGCCGTCGTCATCCGCGTGGACATCAGCGGCGCGGTGGAAACCTGCTACAAGCAGGGCAATACCTACACCGTGAAGCGCGACGATAATCCGAAACAGGATGCGTTCATGCCCGACCCCGGCTCGACTCCTCCGTGGCTGACGGGAGCGGATGTGAAGGTGCTCAATCCGACGGTCGGCGGCGGGAACTGATCCCGGCCCGACAGTTTGTTTTTGCCAACGCCGATCCTTCGCGGGATCGGCGTTGTGCTTTCTGGACGGCGCGCGAAATCCGAACCGTTACTCCGCCTCGGATTTGATCTCTCCGTCGCGCACCCGGGTGATCAGTTTCGTCCCCGGCCGTACCTGCGCCACCGAGATGATCAATTCCCCGAGCGGCGTCGTGGTCATGCTGTAACCCCGGGAAAGGGTGGCGTCGGGACCGAGCACGCGGAGGACCTCCCGCACCTTCGCAAAGCGTTGCGTGCGTTCGGCGACCTGCTGCGTGCAACGATCGGAAAGTCGCTGTTGCAAGGCTCCCAGCTGTTGCCGAAAGAGCGCCAGCGCCTGATCCGGACGGTGGTGGCGCAGGCGCGCCGCCGTTTCCGCAAGCCGTCTCTCCGCGTCCCTGAGCCGATCCTGCGGCGTGCGTCCGAGCGCCTCGGTGGCGAGATCCAGCCGCTGGGCCGCCTCGCGGAGGCGGAGCTCTGGCTGTCGAAACAACTCGTCGCGCGCGAGCCACGCCAGCCGCGCACGGAGCTGCTCCACGGCTCGTTGCGCGAGACGGCGAAGCTGCACCGCGATCTCACCCATGCGTCGCGCGAGCTCGGCCCCATCCGGCACCAGCAGTTCCGCCGCCGCGCTCGGCGTTGGTGCCCGAAGATCCGCGGCGAAGTCCGCGATCGTGAAATCAATCTCGTGCCCCACCGCCGAAACCACCGGCAGGTCGGAAGCCGCGATGGCCCGCGCCACGATCTCCTCATTGAACTCCCAAAGATCCTCCGCGCTCCCTCCACCGCGCGTCACGACCACCACATCCACCGGCGCCACGCCGAGCTCTTCAAATCGATTCACCTCATCAATCGCCGCCGCAATCTCCGCCGCCGCTCCGGCCCCTTGCACCCGCACCGGCCGGATCACCACCCGCACCCACGGCGCGCGACGTCCGAGGATGTTCAGCATGTCGCGCAGCGCCGCACCCGTCGGCGAAGTCACCAGCGCGATGGCCGTGGGATATTTTGGGATGGGACGCTTCCGCGCAGGATCGAAGAGCCCCTCCGCCTCCAGCTTGCGTTTGAGCGCTTCAAACTTCGCCTGAAGAATCCCCGCCCCTCCCGCCTGCACGACTTGCACATTGAGCTGATACTGCCCGCGCGCCTCGTACACCGTCAGCGCCCCGCGCACCTGCACCTGCATTCCATCCCCGAGCGGCACCTGCTTGCGCCAGGCCCCGCCCCCGCGCGCCGCGAAGAGCACACACGCGAGCTGGCTGCCCGCATCCTTGAGCGTGAAATACTGATGCCCACTCGCCTGCTTCCGGTAGTTGCTGATTTCGCCTTCCACCCACACCACGCCCACCTGCTCCTCCAGCGCGCTGCGCACAGCCCGCGTGATCTCCGTTACAGAAAAAACACGCGGCTCCTCGGAGACCGGGGCGGTGTGCCCAAAAAGATCGTCACTCACGTCGTCTTTTCCCCTCGATAAGCCCGCGCCAGGAGCGTGATCGGATGCACGATCTCCAGTGCCTCCCCGCGCTCGCGCGCTCCCGCCTCGAGTTGCACGCAGCAGCCCGGATTTGCCGACGCTACGATCCGCGCACCAGTCTTCGCGATATTCGTCATCTTGCGATCGAGCAGTTTCGCGGACATCTCGGGTTGGGTGATATTGTAGATGCCCGCGCTGCCGCAGCACCAGGTCGCTTCCGGCAGTTCCACGAGCTGCAGCCCGGGAATGCTCAGCAACACCTCGCGAGGCGCACGGCTGATCTTCTGCCCGTGGCAAAGGTGACACGCCTCGTGATAAGTGCTGAGTTGAGAGTTGAGAGTTGAGAGTTGAGAGGCGGGAGCAACGAAACCGATGGCGACCAGCCATTCGTGAATGTCGCGCATCTTCCTCGACCACTGCCGCGCCCGCTCGGCGTACCGCGGATCGTGCGCGAGCAGCTCGTCGTAGTGCTTGAGGTGCGAGCCGCAGCCGGCCGCGTTGGTGATGAGGGCGTCGAGGGAATCGAGATCGAAGGCGTCGATGTTCCGCCGCGCCATTTCCCGCGCCCATTCGATCTCGCCATTGTGGGCATGCAGCGATCCGCAGCACGACTGGAGTCCCGGCGTCACCACCTCGCAACCATTGCGCACCAGCACTTCCACGGTGTCGCGATTCACATGCGAATACGTCAGATCCTGCACGCAGCCCGTGAGCATGCCGACGCGAAAGCGCGGCTCATCCGGCGATTCGACCTCGGCGATCAGCGCATCGGAGAATTGACGCTCGATGCGCGGCGTCAGCGGTTCCAGCTCGCGCAGCCGCCGCGGCAGCAGCCGCAGCAGCCCGAGCCGGCGCACGAGCTTTTCCGCGCCCGACGCCTGATACCAGCGCAGCACCCGTCCGATCGCCCGGAGCAGGAGCGGACGGGTGAAAATCAAGCGCAGCGCAAAGGCACGAACGAGGTCGCGCGACCCATGCGCCAGCACCCGCGCGTGCTCGATGTCCGCGCGCGCCGCCTCAAACATCGGCGCATACTTCACCCCCGCCGGACACGCCGTCTCACACGCGAGACAGCCGAGGCAAAAATACATTTCTTCACCGAACGCCTCGGTCACGCCGAGTTTCCCGTCGGCGATGCTCCGCATCAGCGCGATGCGCCCGCGCGGGCTGTTGCGCTCGTACTTCGTCTCAACGTACGTCGGGCACGTGGGCAGGCACATTCCACAGTGCATGCACTGCTGGAGCACCGCGTAGTCGAGCTGCGCGAGGTGGAGCGGCTCAGACATCGAAGATCTTGCCGGGATTGAGGATGCCGTGCGGATCCAGCGTCCGCTTGAGCTGCTTCATGAGTTCGAGACTGGCGCCGCCGATCGCGCGAGGCAGGAAGCTTTTCTTCGCGAGGCCGACGCCGTGTTCACCGGTGATCGTGCCGCCGAGTTCGATCGCGTAGTCGAAGATCTCGCGCATCGCGATTTCGACGCGGTGCATTTCATCGGCATTGCGTTCGTCGGTGAGGAAGGTGGGATGCAGATTGCCATCGCCCATGTGGCCGAAGGTGCCGACACGCAGCCGGTGCCGGGCGGCCACTTCCTGGATGAAGTTGATCATCTTCGTGAGCTCGCTGCGCGGGACTGTGGCATCCTCCAGAATCGTCGTCGGCGACACTCGCGCGAGCGCGGAGAACGCGGCGCGCCGTGCGGTCGCGAGGCGGGCGGCTTCCTCGCTCGTCGTCGCCGAAGTCACGGTGAGCGCGCCGCAGCGGCGGGCGATTTCTTCCATCATCGCCGCTTCATCGGCCACCACCGCGGGATGGCCATCCGTCTCCATGAGCAGGATCGCCGCGGCATCGCGGGGCAGGCCGACGTGCGCAAAATCTTCGACACAGTGAATGGTCATCTGGTCGAGGAACTCGAGCGTACACGGGATGATCTTTGCGGCGATGATCGCCGACACGGTGTCGGCCGCGGCGCCCATCGTGGGATACGTCGCGAGCATCGTGCGCTTCGTCGCGGGCTTCGGCACGAGCTTGAGGAGCACTTTCGTGATGATCCCCAGCGTGCCTTCGGAGCCGATGAAAACGTCCTTCATCGAATAGCCAGCCACGTCTTTCACGCACTTGTTGCCCAGCCAGACGATGTCGCCATTGGCGAGCACGACCTCGAGTCCCATGACGTAATCGCGCGTGACGCCATACTTTAGTCCGCGCAGGCCGCCGGAGTTTTCGGCGACGTTGCCGCCGATCGTGGAAATCTTCATCGAGCCCGGATCGGGCGGATACAGCAGGCCGACGGCGTCCGCGGCCTCGGCGATCTTTTGCGTGATCGCGCCGGCCTCGGCCATGAGCGTGAGATTGCGCTCGTCCACTTCGATGATCCGCTCCATGCGCACGAGGCACAGCACGATGCCGCCCGGCACCGGGATGCTGCCGCCGCTCAGTCCCGTGCCTGAGCCACGCGAGACGATCGGCACGCGCTGCTCCGCGGCGTAACGCACCAGGCTCGCGACTTCCTCGGTCGTTTCCGGAAATACGACGCACGTCGCGGGCGAGTTCAACGCCGCGGTGCCGTCGAATCCGTAGGGCAGCAAATCTTCCGGCTCATCGAGGACCCGCTCGGGCGCGAGCAGGGCCCGGAGGTCAGAAACGAGCGGGATCATGAGGGCCGCTATTAAACGTCAAAGTTCCCCGCCCACAAGTCCGGCGCTGGCGGGCGGATCCCCTGCGACGCGTCGGGCGGACCGAGACAAATGTCCAAATTCCGTCGTCGAGCGCGGTTCTATTGGAGTGAAAACGTCTCCCCTTCCCCTGCTCCTCGCTGCCCTCTGCCTTGCCTCCAGCCCGGCTCGCGCCGCAGGGCCCACCAAGCCGAACATCATCTTCATCCTCGCCGACGATCTCGGAATCGATGGGGTGAGCTGCTACGGCTCGGACAAACACCAGACGCCGCAGATCGACAAGCTCGCGGCGTCGGGTACGCGCTTCGAGACGTGTTACGCCGCGCCGCTGTGCGGGCCGTCGCGCAGTCTGTTCCTGACGGGACGTTATGCTTTCCGCACCGGCGGGATCACCAATGGCTCGTGGCGCGGGGGCGGGCCGGGGGCGAAGTCGGCGGACGAGTGGTCGAGCGCGAAGGTGCTGAAGCAGGCCGGGTATGTGACGGGGCAATCGGGCAAATGGCGGCAGGTGGGTGAGACCCCGCGCGACTGGGGCTTCGACGAATACTGCACCGACCCGACCGCAGGCGGGTGGTTTTGGAAGGACAGCTACGAGAAAAACGGCGAGCAGATCAGCGCCCCTGGCTCGTATAATCCGGACTAATCATCCAGGCGTTCAGCCTCGACTTCATCACGCGGCACAAGGACCAACCCTTTTATCTCTACTACGCGATGCATCTGGTGCATGGCCCCATCCTGCGCACGCCGGATACGAAGCCCGGCAGTGATCTCTACAAAGACAACATCGCCTACATGGACAAGCAGGTTGGCGAAGTGGTCGCGGCGCTGGAGAAGCTCGGCCTGAGGGAGAAAACGCTGATCATTTTCTCCGGCGATAACGGCACGGCGCTCAATAACCCGAGCACGATCGGGGGGCGCATGATCAATGGGAAAAAAGCGTCGATGCTCGAAGGCGGATCGCGCGTGCCCTACATCGCGAGCTGGCCCGGGGTGACGCCGGCGGGCAAGGTGAGCAAGGACATGGTGAGCTTCGCGGACCAATTGCCGACCTTCGCGGAGCTCGGCGGCGCGAAGCTGCCGGAAAGCGTGAAGATCGACGGGCGCAGCCTCGCGCCGCAACTCCGCGGCGAGAAGGGCAAGCCGCGCGAGTGGGCCTACGTGCAGCTCGGGGCGAAGTGGTACGTGCGCGAGCAGGGGTGGAAGATGAACGAGGCGGGCGAGCTTTTCGACATGAGCGATGCGCCCTTCGTGGAGAAGGCGGTCGCGCCCGACGCCGACACGGAGGTGAGCAAGGCCGCGCGCGCCCGGCTGACCGCGGTGCTCGCAGAACTCAACCCCGCCGGCGGCAAAACCGACGGCGCGGGTGGCGGGAAAGCGGGCAAGAAGCGAAAGAAGCTGAAGGCGTAATCGGTCGCGCGGCGAACGCCGCGAAACTTTGGGCCGGGGCCGGTGATCTATGGGACCCATCGCCCATGAAACTCCTCTGCCTCGCCCTCGCGCTGCTCGCGCCATCGCTTCCCCTGCTCCACGCCGCGGAGAAGCCCAAGTATAACGTCCTCTTCATCGCCACCGATGACTGGCGGGTGGAGCTCGGGTGCTACGGCACGCCCGGCATGATCACGCCGAACGTGGACAAGTTTGCCGCGACCGCGGTCCGCTTCGAACGCGCGTATTGCCAGTTCCCGCTCTGCAATCCCTCGCGCACTTCCATGCTCACCGGCCGGTATCCGACAACCAGCGGGGTGCTGGATAACACCGTGCATTTCCGCACCGACCATCCCGAGTGGGTGACGCTGCCGGAGCACTTCAAGAAAAACGGCTACGTGACGGCGCGCACCGGGAAGATCTTCCACGGCAGCCTCGAGGATCCGAAATCATGGAGCGAAATCGCCGAGGCGCGGCCGCCCGCGGGGCGCGGCATCAAGCCCGCGCCGAGCACGTGGAAGCCGCCGGCGGCGGCTGCGGGAAAGAAGCGGCAGGGGCAGGACCCGGCGCAGTCCGATCGCATCGTGGTGCTCGACGGCGACGGCGAGGATGCCGTGGACTACACCACCGCGCTCCGCGGCATCGAGCTGCTGGAGAAGCACAAGGACGGGCCGTTTTTCATCGCCGTCGGCTTCGTCAAGCCGCACAGCCCGCCGACCGCACCGAAGAAATTCTTCAACCTCTACGATCGGGCGAAGATCGCTCTCCCGCCCGACTTCGCCGCGCGCCCTGCCGCGCCGCCGGGGTTTCCGCCGTCGAGCATCAACGCGCGGAATGGCGACCTCTTCATCAACCGCGACGCCACGCCCGACGAGGCGCGCAAAGTCATCCAGGCCTACCGCGCCTCGGCGAGTTTTGCGGATTGGAATGTGGGCCGCGTCCTCGAAGCACTGGATCGCCTGAAGCTGGCGGACAAGACCATCGTCGTGTTCCTCGGCGACCACGGTTATCACCTCGGGGAAAAGGGAAAGTGGTCGAAGCACGGCTCGCTCTATGAAGTAGGCGCGCGTGTCCCGCTCATCGTCCGCCTCCCCGGCGCGGCGGGCAACGGGCAGGCCTGCGCCCGCACCGTGGAATTCCTCGACCTCTATCCGACGCTCGCCGAACTCTGCGGCGTGCCGAAGGCCGACGGGCTCGAAGGACACAGCTTCGCGGCGCTGCTGAAGGATCCGAAGGCGGCGTGGAATCATCCCGCCTTCACCGTGGCGAAGCTCAACAACGGCGTCGCGAAATCGGTGCGCACGGAGCGCTGGCGCTACGCCGAGTATGCCGATGGCGCGATGCTCTTCGATCACGCCACCGACCCGCATGAACTCAAGAATCTCGCGGGCGATCCGAAGCACGGCGCAACGGTCGAGGAGATGAAAGTGCTGCTCCGGTCGCAACTGCCTTGACCGCGCACCCCCCTTCCAGACAAACACGATTCCGCCGATGAAAAACCTCTACGCCTTCACCTACGCAGCCATCTGTGTGCTGCTCGCGACTTCCGCCCTCGCCGCCGAATCCAAACCCATCCGCGTCGCGCTCTACGACGACGCGGGCGCGGCGGGCAAAGGCGTGCCGCGCGTCACCGAACTGCTCGGCAAGACGAGCGATGTGAAGGTCACCAAGGTAAAAGGAAAGGACATCGCGGCGGGTGTGTTGAAGGACTTCGATGTCGTCGTCTTCACCGGCGGGAGCGGCCATGCCGAGGCCGATGCAGTGACGGAAAAGGGCCGCGAGGAAGTGCGGCAGTTTGTGCACGGCGGCGGGGGTTACGTAGGGATTTGCGCGGGGGCATATCTGGCGTGCAGCGGCTTTAGCTGGGGGATCGGCGTGCTCAACGCGAAGACCGTCTCCTCCAAGTGGCGGCGCGGAAGGGGGGAAGTGCAGATCGAAGCCACCGCACTCGGAAAGGAAACCATCGGACTGGCCACCGAGAAACGCGCGATCAGCTATGCCAACGGCCCCATCATCAAACCCGATACGCGCGACGATCTTCCCGCCTTTGAAACGCTCGCCCATTTTCGCACCGAGCTCGCCGAGAATGGCTCGCCGGTCGGCGCGATGGTCAACTCCCCCGCGATCGTCCGCGCCGCCTTCGGCAAAGGCCGCGTGATCACCTCCAGCCCGCATCCCGAACAGACCGAGGGCCTGGACAACTTCGTCGAGCAGGCGGTGCGGTGGGTCGCCGGCCGCGATAAATAACGCCTGAGCTACGCGAGCAGCGGCTTCACGAGTTCGCCGTGAATGTCGGTGAGGCGGAAGTCGCGGCCCTGGTAGCGGTAGGTGAGCTTGGTGTGATCGACGCCCATAAGGTGCAGCACCGTGGCGTTGAGGTCGTGCACGTGGACCGGATTATTGACGATGTTGTAGCAGTAGTCGTCCGTCTCGCCGTAGGTCTGTCCCGCCTTGATGCCAGCGCCGGCCATCATCATGGAGAAGCAGCGCGGGTGATGATCGCGCCCGTAGTTCGTCTCGGTGAGGGTGCCCTGCGAGTAGATGGTGCGGCCAAATTCTCCGCCCCAAACGATCAGCGTGTCTTCGAGCAGACCGCGCTGCTTGAGATCCTTAATCAGCCCGGCGGTGGGATGATCCGTGTCGCTGCACTGGCCCTTGATCGCATTCGGGAGGCCGCCGTGATGATCCCAGCCCATGTGGAAGAGCTGAGTGAAACGCACGTCGCGTTCGGCGAGGCGGCGCGCGAGCAGACAGTTCGAGGCGTAGGTCCCGGGCTTCTTCACTTCGGGGCCGTAAAGGTCGAGCACGCTCTGCGGTTCTTTGGAAATATCGGTGAGCTCCGGCACGCTCGTCTGCATGCGATAGGCCATCTCGTATTGCGCGATGCGCGTCTGGATTTCAGGATCGCCGAGCACGTCGAAGCGCCGATTGTTCAGCGCGGAGAGTTCATCGAGCGTCTCACGCCGCGTTTCGCGGTCCACGCCGGCGGGATTGGAGAGATAGAGCACCGGATCGCCGGTGTTGCGGAATTTCACGCCCTGATGTTTCGACGGCAGGAAGCCGGCGCTCCACAGCCGGTCGTAGAGCGGTTGGTCGTCCTTTCGTCCCGTGCCGAAGGACGTGAGCACGACATACGCGGGCAGATCCTTGTTTTCACTCCCGAGCCCGTAGCCGACCCACGAGCCGATGCTCGGCCGCCCCGCGAGTTGCGAGCCGGTCTGCATGAAGGTGATCGCCGGATCGTGATTGATCGCCTCGGTGAAAAGCGAGCGCACGATACAGAGATCATCGGCCACGCCCGCGATGTGCGGCATCAGTTCGCTGAACCACGCGCCGCTCTGCCCGTGCTGGGCGAACTTGAAAATCGACGGCGCGACCGGAAAGGCCTTTTGCCCCGAGGTCATGGTGGTCAGCCGCTGGCCTTGCCGGATCGAGGCCGGCAACTCCTCGCCGCGGCGCGCGGCCAGGGCGGGCTTCGGGTCGAAGAGATCCATCTGCGAAGGCGCGCCGGATTGGAAGAGGTAGATGATCCGCTTCGCCTTCGGCGCGAAGTTCGGAAAACCCGGCAGCGCGCCGATCGCGGAAGTCGCCGGCTTCGCGAAGACCTGTTCATTGAGCAGTGAGCCGAGCGCGGCAAGGCCGATGCCACCGGCGGCGCGCTGGAGGAAGGTGCGGCGCGTCACGGCCTGCTGCTGCGCGTGGTGGAGGGCGAGGAATTTGTGGTCGTTGCAGTTCATGGCTTATTCGCGGGTGACGACTTCATCGAGATTGAGGAGCACATTCGCGGTCACGGTGTAGGCGGCGAGTTCGGTCGCGCTCAGTTTGGCATCCGGCGCGGTGGCGCCGAGCGAGACGAGTTGCTTCGCGGCGTCCGCCTGCTGCTGGTATTTCCCGAGCCGCTTGGCGAGGCCGGCGGCGAGGATCTTCACCTCTTCGGCAGAAGGCTCGCGGCAAGTGACGCGCCGGAAGGCCCACGCGATGCGTTGCTCCGATGTCGTGCCGCCTTCGGCAAGCATCCGCTGCGCGAGGACGCGGGCGGCTTCCACGAACGTGACCTCATTCAAGAGCGAGAGCGCCTGGAGTGGCGTGTTCGTGCGCGATCGTTTCACGGTGCAGATCTCACGAGTGGGCGAATCGAACATGGTCATCGTCGGCGGAGACGCGGTGCGCTTCCAGATCGTGTAGAGCGAACGGCGATAGAGCCCGGCGCCGGCATCGGCCTTGTAACCGCGCAGGTCGCCATACTTGCTCGTCTCGTCCCAGACCCCCTCGGGCATGTAAGGGCGCACACTCGGGCCGCCGATCTTCTCCACGAGCAGCCCGCTGGCCGCGAGCGCCTGATCGCGGATGAACTCGGCGGGGAGCCGGAAGCGCGGGCCGCGCGCGAACAGCCGGTTCTCCGGATCGCGTTCCACGAGCTGCGGCGTGACTTTCGACGACTGCCGGTAGGCCGCGCTCATCACGATCGTTTTCTGCATCGCCTTCATGTCCCACTTCAGCCGCACGAATTCCGTGGCCAGCTAGTCGAGCAGCTCGGGATGGCTCGGCCACTCGGCCTGCGAGCCGAGATTCTCCGTGGTCCGCACGAGGCCGGTGCCGAAGAATTTTTCCCACGCGCGATTCACCCACACTCGCGCCGTGAGCGGGTTGTTCGGCGAGACGAGCCATTGCGCGAAGCCGAGACGATTCATGGGCGCGCCGGGCGGGAGCGGCGGAAATGCGGCGGGCAATCCCCGCTCCACTTTGTCGCCCTTCTTGTCGTATTCGCCGCGCTTGAGAATGAAGGCCTCGCGCGGCTGCGGCAGTTCCTTCATCACCATCACCGTCGGCAGCATCGATTTGAATTCATCGAGCTTCTTGCGCGCCGCAGCCACTTCCGCATCGGCGCGAGTCGCCGGGTTGTCGGTATTGGCGCGGTAGAATTTCGCGAGTTCCGTGCGCTGCGCGGGCGTGCGTTTCGCCGGGTCGAGCGCGAGCGCGGCGCGGATCGCCTCGGGCGTCTTTCCGCCCTCCAGTTTTACCACCGCCGGCGGAAAGGAAGTCGTGTTCAGGCGGAAGCGGCCGATGTTGTGATTCGCAAATCCGGACTCGTGCTTCAGCCGCACGATGATCGTCGCATCCGGCGGCACCGTGACCGGCGTGCTCGCGACGAACATTGCTTTCCGCGGCAGTCGTTTCGCCGGGTCATTGCCATCCACCGCCCAGCCCTTCTTCGTGCGTGAGGCTTTGCGGCGCTTCGGCGCGTTCTCGTCCACGATCGCCTTCACCTCGTAGCCCTTCTGTTCGTAGTCGGATTCCGCTTTGGTGAAATCCACCACGATCTGCTGCGGCAGACTCGCCGCGGTGATCTCCACCTCGACGCCGGTGAGGACGAAGTTGCCGTTGCTGTTGCGCCCGAGGCTCTTGTTCGGCAGCGACGCATCGGGCAGCACCTCGATCAGCAAGCCGCTGAAATCCCCCGCCGCGAGCGGCGCGCTGATCGTGTAAATGTCGTTCGCCGGATTTTTCCCAGCCGCGAGCCAAGAGCCATCAGCCTGGCGCGCAAACGTCGCGCCGCCTTCGCTCTTCACCTCCGTCGGGACGAGCGGCTGCCAGGCCTCGGCGCCCTGATTCAATTCCGCGGTAAACTTCGTCTCCCACTCCTTTTGCAACTGCGGCAGTCGCTTCTGCGCCTCGGCCACCCGGAGTTGCGCGGCCGCCACTGCCGCTTCGAGCTTCGCCACCTGCGCCTCCTGTTCGGGAGAAGGGAGGTCGAGGATCGGCCTGGAATTCCCCCCGCGTCGCGTCGCGCCGGCACCACCGAAGTCGTCGAGCACCCCCGTCTCGTCGCACGAATTGAAGAACGCGAACAACTGGTAGAACTCCTTCTGCGAGATCGGATCGTATTTGTGATCGTGGCAGCGCGCGCAGCCCACGGTCAGCCCGAGCCAGGTCTGGCCGGTCGTCTCCACGCGATCGATCACCGTCTCGGCGAACCACTCCTCGACGATCCGCCCACCCTCGCCATTGATCCGCGTGTTGCGGCTGAAACCAGTCGCGACGATCTGGTCGCGGCTCGCATTCGGCAGCAGGTCGCCGGCGAGTTGCTCGATGGTGAACCGATCGAACGGCATGTTTTTGTTGAAGGCATTGATCACCCAATCGCGCCACGCCCACATCTGCCGCGAGGAGTCGGACTGAAAGCCATTGCTGTCCGCATAGCGCGCGGAGTCGAGCCACGGCACCGCCATGGTCTCGCCATAGCGCGGCGAGGTGAGGAGTCGATCGATCAGCTTCTCGTAGGCATTCGGCGTCTGGTCCGCGAGAAAGGCATCCACCTCCTGCGGAGTCGGCGGGATGCCGGTGAGATCGAGCGACGCGCGGCGGATGAGCGTCGACTTGTCCGCCTCCGGCGAAGGTGCCAGCCCTTCCTTGGCCAGCCGCGCTGCGATGAAGGCGTCGATGGGATGGCGGTTGGCGGAGGCCGGCACCGCGGGCCGCTCCGCTTTGGAGAAAGACCAATGCCCCTGATATTCCGCGCCTTCGGCGATCCATTGTTTGAAGAGCGCGATCTGCTGCGGGGAGATCGTCTTGTGGAGCTTGGCCGGTGGCATCACCTCGTCCCGATCGGTGCTGGTCAGGCGCTTGATCAGTTCGCTCTGCTCCGGCTTGCCGGGGACAATCGCGATCTCGCCGGACTCCGCCGGCTTCAACGCCGCCTCACGCAGATCGAGGCGCAGTCCGCTCTCGCGCTTGGCCTCATCCGGGCCGTGGCACTGGAAGCAGGTATCCGAGAGCAGCGGACGGATGTCGCGATTGAAGGAAACCTTGTCGGCTGCCTGCGCGCGAAAACCGGCCATGGCAACCAGGCCGCAAGCGGCCACGAAGCTGGCGGCGAACCGGATCTTTCGGGGGGGAAAGGAATGAGGAGTCATCGCAAGCAAACTAACAGTCTCAACCCGAAAGTCTCTCGCATCTTTGCCTGTCGCGATTGAGGCAAAATGCTTCGAGTTTGGCCCATCGCCGGGTCGCGCTGCGCGCCGAAAATCCCAATACTCACCTCGCTTCCAGAAAAGTGCTCGGGGGGGGACTTGAACCCCCACGCCTTGCGGCATACGCCCCTCAAACGTACGTGTCTGCCATTTCACCACCCGAGCTTTTGGAGGGCGAAACGATTATCACGAGGCGAAGGTCGCGCAAGCATTCTTTTCCCTCACTTTGATCGACGATTGGACGCTCGCGAACAGCCCTGGAATCACGAGGCTTCCTGAGCCTACTTCGCGGAAAAATATTGCTCGATGCCTGCCGCGATCGCGGCCGCAATGATCTGCTGCATGGCCGGCTGGCGCAGCAGCAGATCCTGCTCGCGATTGACGATCACACCGCACTCCACGAGGGCGGCTGGCATCAGCGCGGCCTTCAGGACGATGAGATCGTCGTATTCGTAGATGCCGCGCTCGGAGTCGAGAATGGGCCGGTTTTCACCGCGGATCGCCTCGTTGTGGTGAGTGGCGAAGGGGAGGTTTTTTTCGAGTTCCGCACCTGCGAGCCGGGCGAAGGCGAGGCTCTTGTCGAAAGCGGGATTTTTCTTCGAGATGAAGACGCCGTACCCCTCGAAGCGGTCGCTGAAGAAACGCTTTTTGCCACTGACCTCCTGCGACTCGAGATACTTGTCGTTCACGGAATCATGATGGACGGCGACGAACAACGCCGCGCCCGCGAGCGCCGCGCGTCGGGCCCGCTCGGTGAGGGTGATCGGTCCGCCTTCCGGATTGATCACCACCGCCTGCACGACCTTGGACTCGGCGAGCTTTTCCTTCACGAGTTGGACGATGCGCCGATTGAACTCGAACTCGGGAACGCCAGTGGCGCTGATCACGCCCGGCTGGGCGCGCGTGTGGCCGATATCGAGGGCGACGATGCGGCGCCCGTCGGGCAGCACCTTGGGCTGATACACGGGGGGCTTCGTCGCCGTTGCGGCGGGTTTCGGCGTGGACTTCGCCGGCTCGGCCGCCTGGGCGGAAACGACGCCGAGCATCATGCCGAAAACGAACGCGGCCCGCCGGGTCATCGCTCGCAGACTACTTCTTGCTCCGCTCAACGTTCTGACGCGCTTTGACGATCAGCCATTGCCCACCGGTTTGCTTGAAATCGAGCAGGTCGCTCGCAGTGCCACTGGCCTTTTTCCCCGTCTGCGGATTGCTCACGTTCCAATCGTAGGTCACAGCGGCGCGGCGCACGTCCGACTTGTCGGTGTCGCGCACGGCGAGGTCGCGGACATTCGAGATTTCGTAAACCGGCCAGCGTTCCTTGAGCTTCTGCCGGCTTTTTCGGATCGCGTCGCGCGTCTGCATTCCTTCGTCGTAAAGGTCCACCTTGCTCGCGCACAGGCGCAGATAGGTGTCGACGTCGCCATCCGTGATCGATTTGAGATGCGCGGCGACGAGCCGCAGGATCACTTCGTCGGTTTCACCCGTTGGGACCGCCGCCGGCACTGGCGAGGGCGCGGTCGCCGGTGGCTCAACGGGGCGAACCGCGACGGGTGCCGGAGTAGCCCGCGGCGGAGCCGGAATCACGGCAGTGGGGATCGGCGTGGCCGGCGGCGGGGTGGCCACAGGCGGCGCGGGCCGAGGCGTCGCGATGGGTGCGACGGGTGCGGGTTCCACACGGCGCGGCGCGCTGTTGGAGATCAGTTCGACGTCCAGTGTCCGGCTGTTCTGCGATGAGGAAAGATCCACAACCGCGTCAGCGGGCCGGTATCCATCGAGTTCAACGCGCACAAAATATCTGCCAGGCCCGAGGCCCTCGATTTCCCTGGGGGCCTTGCCGCTCGCATGTCCGTCAATATAGATCGTGGCCCCCGCGGGTTGCGTCGTCACGGCGATCCGCCCCGAACCGGCCCGGGCGCCCGGAGGCGCGGCGGCGAGAAGGCTGCCGGAAGCCGCGGCGAGGACAAGGACCGCGCAGCGGAGGCTGAAGGCTGGCAGGGCTCGTGCGGCGGATCGGACGGCGGAGTTTGCGGCGGAGTGCATGGCGGCGTGTAGCTAACAGACCCGCCCGGTCAGAGCAAGCGACTGCACAGCGTCAAGGCAGCGGGCGGATCTTGATGTTGCGGAAAGCGACTTCGTTGCCGTGATCTTGAAGGCAAATGTGCCCGGCACCCGCTTTGCCGAAGCCCGGCTTGGACGCGAATTTCGACTTCGCGACCTTTTCGTTCCATTCCGCGGAGCCGATCTCGTACTGCACGTATTTCGTGCCGTTCATGTGATGCTCGCACTTGTAGGTGCCGCTCGGGGTCTTCTGCACTTTGAGCACGAAGCGGTTCCACTCCCCTGCGGGTTTCGTCGTGTCCACATCGGCCGCGTAGAGCTGATACATCCAGCCCGCTTTCTGCGGATCGTGGCCTTTCACATTGTCCTGAATCTGCGCCTCCGGCCCCGTCGCCCACGGCGGCCCGTCGGTCTCGAGCACCTTCAGCATGATGCCCGAGTTCCCGCCCTCGCTGATCTTCCAGTCGATGGAAAATTCGTAGCTGTCGAACTGCTCCTTCGTGATGATGTCGCCGCCGCCTTTGCCCTTCAGCACGAGCGCGCCGTCCTCGGCGACCCACTTGTCTCCCATCTTGTCTTTCTTGTAGCCGCGCCACCATTGCGACGCGTCCTTGCCGTCGAAGAGCAGCTTCCAGCCGGCGGCCTTCTCGGCGTCGGTCAGGGTGTTGGGCGGAGCGTCCGCGGCGGAGAGCGGCGGCAGCGTGAGGGCGAGCAGGAGGGAGAAGATGAGGGATTTCACAAGGGCATTGAGCATGAGAGCGGAGCGCCGGGCAATGCTGGAGCGGTCATTTTTGCGGTGCCTTCTCGAAGTCGGATTCCTTCACCCATCCCGCCTTCAGTTTTTCGCCGGCCAAAAAGCGTTCGTAGAAATTGACGTTCGCCGGATTCGCGTGCGGGTATTTGTCGAAGATGCTGCCGTCTCCGACGATCCGGGGATCGCCCTGCGCCTTGAGTTCCGCGACGAGCACTTCGTGCAAATGCGCGCGGCGGTTTGCGGACGCGGGCGTTGCCGCGAGGTTGCGGAGGCAGTCGGGATCGCTTTTCAGATCGTAGAGTTCCTCGGCGGGACGCATCCCGAAACAAAGCTGCCACGGCTCGTTGCTCGGGCTTTCGCGATGCGCGGCGAGGATGAAGGACTTCGTGCTCCCACCGTCGCAATCGAGATAGCCGGTTTCCGGATTGCCCGCCGGCCAGCGCGCAGGCTCGAAGTTTTTCAGATAGAGCATCTCATCCCGGATGATGCCGCGGATCGGGTAGCCCCAGTCGTTCGGCCGCCCGATGTCGGTCCGCTCCTTGCCGATGAGCACGTGGTCGCGCGCCGGATTCACCTGTCCGGATTTTTCGGAGCGAAAAATGTCGGTGAGGCTGCGGCCGGGAGATTCGGCCATCTTCGTTTCCGCCCAGGTCAGCCCCGCGACCTCGATCAGCGTCGGCGCCACATCGACGAAGCTTACGTAGTCCTCCACGGTGCGGCCGGGCTTCGCGATCCCGCCCTTCCACATCGCCGCGAACGGGACGTGATTGGAAATCTCGTAGGCGTTTCCTTTCGATCGAGGAAAAGGCATGCCGTGATCGGCGGTCACGATCACCAGCGTATTTTCGAGCAGCCCGCGTTTTTCCAGCGCCTCGAGCATGCGCCCGAGATGCCGGTCGAAGTGCTCGACCTCAAAGCCGTAATCGAGCAGGTCGTTGCGCACCGTCTCATTGTCCGGCCACATGCCGGGCACGCGGTCGATGTCCGTGAGCTGCTTCCCGCCCTTTGCCACGCCCGAGCCGAACTCGTAACCGCGATGCGGCTCCACGGCGCCGTACCAAAAACACCACGGCTGTCCCGCCGGCGCCGCCGCGAGGAAATCCTCGAAATTCCCCGCATAGTCGTTGTTGCTGATCTCCGGTGTCGGCGGCGCAGCCTTGCGCGCATTGAAGGGCTTGCCAGTCATTTGCCGCGGCTTGCCATCCGCGCCATTCGCCACGCCCGGACCCCAGCCTTTCAGCGTGTGCCCCACGAACCAGCCGTGCTCCGCGAGCGCTTCACCCCAGCCTTTGAATTCCGGCGGGAAATAGCAGATGTGGTTCGCCGCGTCCTTGAGCTGCCACGAGTTCCGCCCCGTGAGCAGACACGCCCGCGACGGCGCGCACTTCGCATTCGGCGTGTAGGCGCGGGTGAAGAGAATGCCCTCCCGCGCGACGCGATCGAAGGCCGGCGTCTTCACCCACTTCGTCCCGTACGCACCCGCGTGCGGGCTCCAGTCGTCGGCGATGGCGAAAAGAATATTCGGCCGAGCCGTCACCTCTGCCGCCCCGCCCAGCAGCGGAAAAAAAGCAGCCGCAAGCAGGTGCCGGATCACGGCGCGATTTCCCAGGCTTTCACGTCCGCGAGGCGCAGCGTTTCGCCCTTGGTCACGAAGCGATAGCCGGTCTTGTCCACGTCGAGCGACGGATGGCTGCCCTCGATCTTCACGCCGTTGTCCGTCTGCACGGCGACCTTCGTGCCCTTCACCTCCACCTGCATCGTGTACCACTGACCCGGCTCAAACTTCGTGTCCGCTTTTCCGAGCGCCACCGCCTTCGAACTCTCGTCCTTCTTGTCCTTGTCCGTGTTCACCGCCACGCCGGTCGGCGTGATGTTCACGCGGAAGAGATGCCCCTTCGCGTGGTTGTAGCTGAGGCTCAGAGAATTCGCCCCATCGAGCTTGAACGAAAAGCGGATGATCGAATCGTGGTTCGGCTGATTGAGCGCACAGACCGCCGCGTGTTTGTCCTCGTTCTTTTCCTTGCCGGTCAGCTCGCCGCCCGCGACCTGCCAGTCGCCCTTTGCAGCCGCCCAATTCTTGCCGAGCGCGCTTCCGGCAAAGGATTCTTCGACGGTCGCCTTGGCCGGTTTGGCGAGGATGGGTTTCAGATCGGTGCCTTTGCCGGCGAAGCTGGCGTGCGGCAGAAGAGCGATCAGGGCGGCGATGGTGGTGTTGAGTTTGAGGTGCATGGGATGGGGTTGGATTTGAGAAAGAGTTCGTTTTATTTCGCCGCGGCTTTCGCGGCCTTTTTTGCGCCGGGCTCAGCCTTGCCGCCCTCGACGCGGGATGGGTGGCACGCTTTCACCAGCGCCTTCATTTCCGCGACGGTCGCGGCGAGTTTCGGGTCCGCCGCGAGATTCTTCAGCTCCTGCGGATCGGCTTGGTGATCGTAAAGTTCCACGCCCTTTTCGCCGCCGTCCCACTCCGTGTACCGCCAACGCTCGGTGCGCACGCTGTGTCCGGGGAAGGCGCCGCGTTGCACCTGGGTGAAGGCCGGGCGCTTCCACTCCGCTTTTGGGTTTTCCAGCAGCGGACGCAGGCTTGCGCCTTCGAGCGTCTTCGGCGCTGCGATGCCGGCGAGGTCGGCCAGCGTCGGGTAAAGGTCGATCATTTCAACCGTGCGCACGCAAGACTGGCCGGCGGCTTTTCCCGGCGCGGCGATAATCATCGGCACGCGCGCACTTTCCTCGAAACAGCTCTGCTTCATCCACAGCCCGTGTTCGCCGAGGTGGTAGCCGTGGTCGCTCCAGAAGACCACGACGGTGTTGTCGCGCAGCTTGAGCCGATCGAGCGCATCGAGCACCCGGCCGATCTGCGCATCGACGAACGAGATCGCCGCGTAGTAAGCGTGCTTGCATTCGCGCGCCTGGTCCGGCGTCACACCAAAGTAGGGCCACGGCTTGGTGGACATCAGCGCCGGCGCCGGCACCGCATTTTCAGATCCGGGCGCGATGGCGGGCAGCGTCATCTTCGCCAGCGGATGCAGGTCGAAATACTTCTGCGGCGCGACGTAGGGCGTGTGCGGTTTGTAAAAACCCACGGCGAGAAAGAACGGCTCGTCCTTGTGCGCCTCGAGCAGCCGGATTGCTTCCGTGGCCACCTTGCCGTCCGTGTGCTCCTCGTCCCTGCCTGTCTTGTCGCCAAGGAAGGACATCGCCGAGCCGAGCCCGCGCTTCGGCGTGTAGTTGGTGATCTCCGGCTCCAGCGTCGTCTTGTCGCGCCCGGCGGGATTCACCCCTTCCGTCCACGACGCCGGATCATCCAGCCCACTCGTGCCGATGTCCCCGGGATTGCCGTAGTGGTAGATCTTCCCCACCCGCGCCGCGTAATAGCCCGAGTTCATAAACGCCTGCGGCATCGTCACCACGTCCGGCATTCCCGCGCGGAAGCGATATTGCAGGTCGAACACCCGCGTCGTGTCGGGCCGCAGCCCGGTCATCACCGATGAGCGACTCGGCGAGCAGAGCGGGAACTGGCAATACGCGCGATCGAAGCGCACGCCTCGCTGCGCCAGTCGGTCGAGATTCGGCGAATGCGCGAGCGCCTGGCCGTAGCAGCCGAGGTCGTTGTTCATGTCATCGACGGCGATGAAGAGGACATTGAGTTTCTTCTCTGCCGCGTGGAGCGGACCGAGCAAGGCGAGCAGCGTGGCGAGGATGCAAACTTTCATGGGGAGCGCGATCAAACCCGCCGATCAATCATTCGTCGCGTTCAACTTTGATTTCCCATGCCGCCGAGGACGACGCGCCCGCACAGGGGCCGCATGTGACCAACGGCTGCATCATCGCCAACACTGAGGAGACCGGGACTTGGAATACACGCAATCTCCCCCTGCCTCCCCGCCTCGCCCTGCCTCGTTCCCAAACTCCGTTTGGGAACGCACTTGTCTGCGCAACTCCGTTGCCCCGTGGGCGCGTCCGCACACGGCCAGCGTCCCGCCCGGCGCCGGCTTGTTATTTCTGGAAGAGGGCATGAGGTCCGCATCCCGCTGCCCGCGCTCACGCAGTCACGGGACTGCGGGCCGAAGCCCGGTCACGTGGATGTAATTGATCCGGGTGGCTTCGAATGCACCACTGCCGTGATCGAGCGTCAGTTTCCCGTCACTGACTTTCACGGTGCGGGTCCGCCGGACGAAGCGCCCCGCCGCTTGAATCTCCGCAGCCCAAAGGCTGACGCCTTCGACATGGAGCGTGTGGATGGAGGTGTAGTCGCTATCGCCGATTCCGACGGTCACGGAGTAACTCCCGTCCGGAACGGCGATCTCCCATTTTCCGCCAGCCTGAAGCTGTACGAGAGTCGCCAGGTGCAGGTCGAAATTGCCGGCGGCACGATGGCGCGCATTCAGGCGGTGATCCACGTTCCAGCCATAACTCAGGACACCCGTGCGCGCCGCATAGGTTTCCCCATCGTCGATGTGATAACCCACCGGGGGAGTGACGCCCTCGGGTTGGAAATTGATCCGCGCCGCGAAGGCGGAGGTGACTGTCAGCTTGATCGGACTGGAGACGGATGTGGCGCCACTCTCGTCGGTCACCCTGGCCTTGATCCAATAAGTCCCGGCGGATGGATGTGCCCAGGTATGGCTAAATGGCGGGGTGAGACTTTCGCCGATCTTGGTGACTCCTTTCAGGAACTCGACCTTGGTTACTCTCCGGTTCGCCGAAGAGGCGTTCGCCGACAGCGTCAGAGGGTATGCGCGGGTGAATATGGATCGATTGCCGGGGCTGGTGAGCGTGACCCACGGAGCGGGATCGGAGGGCGGGTCCGCCGCCGCGGCGCGGGCGCCGGCGACGGCATCGATCCAGTCCTGCGTGACTTCCCCGGGTGCGTTCCAATTCAAGTTTTCGCTGTAAAGCCACACGTATCGATCCGCGCGGTGGAGCGCGTGTTCGAGGGTGGTGCGAAGGATGGCCGGATCCATCGGTGCGCCGCCAAAGGGGTGATTGTAAACGCCGAATGCAATGCTCACCTTCGACGGCCAAAGGGGGCGTAACGGTGCGGAGATAAAGGGACAATTGGCTTCCGCGGACGCGATCGTCACCTTGCGAAAGTCGTAGGAAACCTGGAAGTCGCTTTCACTTCGATAGGCATATACCTCTCCGCCATCGACGAAGGTCGCGCGCGTGCCGAGTCCTTCGATCAAGCCGGCAGAGAAGGGGCCCCGCAGTTGTTCGAGCCTCCAGTCGGTCTGCCCACCCCGGACCTGATCCGGCGTTCCCGCGAAGCTCGAATACGGGCCGTGCAAGGCAATGAACACGAGCGTCGGATGTTCGCGGGACATGGCCTCCATGATCTGTCTTCCGCGGAGGCGGGCCTGATCCTGGTACTCGCTCAGCGAGCGGGATGGGTCACTGCAATCCTGGGGATAATTGAACACCCCGGCTCCGTATTCCTCGTTATCGAAAAAAATGCCCTCGATTCTTTTGTAGCGCAGGACTCTCGCGAGCAGCCGGAAATTCTCGATGGTGACCGACCAGTCATCGAAGAAGTCAGCGGGCCGCAGGACGTTGACCAGCGCGAAATTGTGCTTCACGCGTTTGAAGACGAGCCCATTGAGCGGAGCGAAATCGAGGGCCATCTGCGCGTAGCTGCGCGGAGTGCCATTCATGAGATTTCGGCCGGTCGCGGTGCTGATCGTCATGCCATCGAACGGCAGCGAGTCGATAAACTCGAAGCGATCGCGGATGAATCTCGGCTCGCTCTGGTAATTCCCTTGTTGCGCGTTGATCACATACGCTGCGGACGTGCCCGCGGCCGGCATGAGCGCGATGTGGATGAGCAACAAGAGGAGCCGGTGTTGCGAGGGTCGAGAATTGGAACTGCTCATAGCCCAAGTAAAGTTACCCGCAGATGGAAAATGGGGACAAGCGCACAAATGCGAGGCGCTCGCGCCGAAGGCGGACGATCCGGGGTTCGGTCGGTGGATGCGGAAGTAGCTCGGCGAGGCGAAGGCCGACGCCGGTTCCCGACCTTCGAAACAAATCAGGACGGCATCCTGACCGAGGAGGAGTTCGTGAAGGGCGGGAAACCATAAGAATCGAGCGGGCGTCGCCCCATGGAGGGACGCGCTCCGTCGCGTCCCAGATCAAACGGGCAGCAAGATCGGGGACACGACGGAGCGTGTCCCTCCACTCGGCGCAACCGGCTCAACG
>JANOAZ010000200.1:0-63443 GCA_031411395.1 Chthoniobacteraceae bacterium | reverse complement strand
CGGAGGTGGCGCGGAGCGGGCGCGAATCGGCTCCGCACCGCCGCTGCCCTCTGATGCGAGAGATTCCTCCACTTCGCTTCGCTTCGGTCGAAATGACGGCATCGTTAGGTTTTCAGACATTCTCTAGCGGTCCACTTCGCCGAGGACGATATCGATGCTGCCGAAGATGGCGACGGCGTCGGCGATGGTGTGACCGAGGCAGAGGTCTTCGAGCACGGTGAGATTGATGAGGCTCGGTGGGCGCACGCGGTAGCGGTAGGGGCTCGGGCCGCCGTCGCTGATGAGGTAGAAGCCCAGTTCGCCTTTCGGGGCCTCGATGCGGCCGTAAGCTTCGCCGGCTTTCGGGCGCAGACCGCGCGACTTGGCCTTGGGATCGACGATGGGGCCGGCGGGCAAGTCGCGCAGCGCCTGTTCGAGGATTTTCAGCGTCTCGCGCATTTCGAGAATCCGGAGCATGCAGCGATCGAAACAATCGCCCTCTTTCCCGAGCGGGACGCGGAAGTCGAAGCGCGGGTAAATGGAGTAGCCGTCCACTTTGCGCACGTCGTAATTGACCCCGCAGGCGCGCAGGCAGGGGCCGGTGACGCCGGCGGAGATGGCGAGTTCCGGCTTGAGCACGCCGACGCCCTGCGCGCGGACGGCGAGGATTTCATTGCCGGTGATAAGTGCCTGATATTCGTCGAGGAAACGCGGATACGCGGCGACGACGCGGCGGACTTCGTCGATCCAGCCCGCGGGCGGGTCGCAGCGCACGCCGCCGAAGCGCAAGTAATTGCACATCATCCGCGCGCCGGTGAGCCCCTCGAATAGATCGAGGATCTTCTCCCGCTCGCGGAAGGCATACATCAGCGGCGTGCCCGCGGCGCCGAGATCCTGGAGGAAGAAGCCGACGAGGCAGGTGTGATTGATGAGGCGGGTGAGTTCGCCGACGATGACGCGCAGATACTCGGCGCGCTCGGGCACGGCGAAGCCCGTGAGCTTTTCCACCGCGAGGCAATAGGCCCAGTTGTTGGTCATCGAGCAGAGGTAATCGAGCCGGTCGGTGTAGGGCAGCGAGCCCCAGTAGGAGACGGTCTCGGCGATTTTTTCGTGGTTGCGGTGAAGATAGCCGAAGACGGGCTTGAGGCTGATGATGCGCTCACCATCGAGCTTCACATCCATGCGGAAGACGCCGTGGGTGGAGGGATGATGCGGCCCCATCGAGACCTCGAGCACTTCGCTGCCGAGGCCGTCGCTGCGCGTGGCGAGGGAAACGCTGGTGCTCATTCGGCAATCATGGAGCCATCTGGCGGGCGGTGGCGCTGCGCCTTGGCGAGCACGTCGCCGTGCGGCGTCGGCTCCCATTCGTAGTCGTCGGGCTCGACGAAATCGCGGCGCATCGGGTGGTGCTCGTAACCGTCCCACATGAGGATGCGGCGCAGGTCGGGATGCTCGTCGAAGATCACGCCGAAGAGATCGAAGACCTCGCGCTCCTGCAATTCGCACGAGCGCCAGACGGGCGTGAGCGAGGGCAGATGCACGTCCGCCGCGCGATCGCCGGTGCGCACGCGGAGGATCACGGGACCGTGTTTCTTCGTCATCGAGAAAAGGTGATAAACCACCTCGAGACAGCCGGGGATCACGCGGGTCACGCTCTCCTCGACCTCCTTTTCCACGCCCTCGACCGTCCGCTTCACCTTCACCTTTTGCGTCACGGATTTCTCCGGCCAATCGACGCCGGTGACATTGCTCGCGAAATCGAGTCGCAGCGTTTCATCGTCGCGCAGGAAGAGAGCGATCGCACGCAGGTGGGCGGCATCGATGCGGAGGGAATGTTCCGCGGAGGGCGAGGCGTTAGGGATCAGTTCGATCGTCGCGCCGGGAAACGCCGCGGCGAGTCGTGACTGGATCTCCGCGGCGTCGGGCATCATGCGGTTTCCTCCGGCGCCGGCGGCGCGGGTGGATGCCACACGCTCGGGTTGTAGGGTGGCACGAGGTCGTGCGCGCCGTACTCGGGCACGGTGAATTCGCTCGGCTCGTCAGCCTGCAAATGGCGGCTGCGATCTTCGCCGGTGAGCTTCTGCTTGCGGATGATTTCCTGGAGCTGCATCAACCCGTAGAGCAGCGCCTCGGGCCGTGGCGGACAGCCGGGAATATGGACATCCACTGGGATGTAACGGTCGATGCCCTTGAGCACATTGTAGCCCTGCTTGAACGGCCCGCCGGAGATGGCGCACGCGCCCATGGCGATCACGTATTTTGGCTCCGGCATCTGGTTGTAGAGGCGCACGACTTGCGGGGCCATTTTCTTGGTCACCGTGCCCGAGACGATGATGAGATCCGCCTGGCGCGGCGAAGGCCGGAAAATTTCCGAGCCGAAGCGGGAGATGTCGAAGCGGGCCATCGACGCGCCGATCATCTCGATCGCGCAACACGCGAGGCCAAACTGGAGCGGCCAGACGGAATTGCTGCGACCCCAGTTGTAAAGCTCCTGGAGGCTGGTCACGAGCACGCCGTGCTTGCGGAGATCGGCAACCAGTTGCGGATCGAGTTTCATTTCCACTCAAGATAGTCCCGCACCCACGCCCACACCAGTCCCGCGGCGAGCATCAGAACAAAGATCACGATCGCCGCGCAAGCTTCCCAGCCCAGCCCCGAGTAGGCGACAGCGACGGGAAAGAGGAAGACGGCCTCCACATCCACGATCAGAAAAACGATCGCGTAGAGATAATAGTGGACCTTCATCTGAATCCACACATCGCCCTTGGAAACGAGGCCGCACTCGTAGGTCGAATTCTTCACCGACCCCGGTTTGCGCGGCGCAAAAAACCGAAACCAGAGCCGCGCGAGGACCAGCGGTATCAGGGGGAAAGCCAGTGCCATCAATCCGAAGACGACCAGAAACAAATGGGGTGAGGGATTTGTTGGCATGCGAGGACAAATCGACGGTCGCCGCAGCAGGCGGTGATCTTGAGACAGCCGGATGGGAACCTTTCCGCCCGGGATCGGCAAGGGCTTTGTTCACACGCAAATGTTCGCCTCGAAATGCTGGCGGGAGTCGTGGACGGAGAGTTACGGCGGCGGGAACGCAGTCATACTAGAACGTGTGGATGAATAAGCCCGATCGCAGCTTTGGCTCAAACCAAGTGCTCTTCGGCGGCATGATTTGGTTTGCGTCGGCTATGGCCATGAGTTGCGCGACGGTGGTGGGATACATCGAGAATGCGACTGCCGCGGCGCCCGAATTGACCAGTTGTTCCAATTCGCCGGTCCCGCGAACGCCGCCGATGAAATCGATCCGCTTGCTGGTACGTGGATCGTCGATGCCGAGAATCGGGGCGAGCAGTCGATCTTGAAGGCCCGTGACGTCGAGTTGCGAAATCGGATCTGCGTCATCTGCGGGCTTCCATTCAAGGCCATACCAGGCGCCGGACAGATACATCCGAATCTGACCCGGGCGGGAGGGGACTGCTGTGGCATTCGGAGACAGAGTGAAGGCGCGCGAGACGGCGTCGAGAAATGATGCAGAATCGTGCCCGTTCAAATCCTTCACAGCCCGGTTATACGGAAGGATATGGAGCTGACTCGCCGGAAAGAGTACGGCGAGGAACCAATTGTAATCCTCGTTGCCGGTGTGTTGCGGATTGGCTTCGCGGCGTTCCTGGCCCACGCGGCACGCGCTGGCAGTCCTATGATGTCCGTCTGCGACGTAAGCCACCGGCACCTGTGCAAACTCCCGCACGAAAGTTTCTCCGCCCTTGACACGCCACACGGTGTGCTGGATCCCGTCGGGTGCGGTGAAATCGTAGAGCGGATTAGTGGCAACGATCTCGGCGACGCTGGCGTCGATTTCTGGTCGGTCACGGTAGGTTAGGAAAACGGGGCCCGTGTCGGCGTTGAGCGTGCCGATGAGTCGGGTGCGGTCGTCCTCTTTGTCTTTCCGCGTCCTTTCATGCTTCTTGATGATGTCACGCTCGTAGTCCTCGATGTGGCAGACCGCCGCGATGCCGGTTTGCACATGTTTTCCCATACGTTGTTGGTAAAGATAGATCGCCGGTTCGGCATCCCGGATCAATGCGCCATTGTTTTGGAGGCGCAGGAAGTTCTCCCGTGCTTTCGCGTAAACTTGCTCCGAGTATGGGTGGGTGCCTTGGGGAAGGTCGATTTCTGCCCGATCGACGCGCAAGAGACTGTTCGGTCGCCCGTGGGCGAGGGTGGCGGCTTCGGATGCGTTGACGACGTCGTAGGGCACACACGCCACTTCGGAGACGAGTTCAGGCGTGGGACGGAGACCTTGAAAGGCTTTGATGCGGAGCATAGAGCGGAAGAGAAAAGTGGAAACGTTCACCAAGGACAAGCGCCTAAAAGAAATCCGGCGCAGGAGCGATTGCTCACTGCGCCGGATAAATGGGCCGGACGGATTTCGCCGGAAAGACTCAGTTCACGTAAGCGGCTTCGTTCGAGAGCAGAAGCGCATGCGCAAATGTTTCCCACGGTGTGAGCGGCTTGCGCATCACGTATTCGCCTTCGTTTTGAATCGCCTTATATCCGTCGTTGCGGGTGGCCATCATCGTATCGCTCTCGCTGGCGTCGGCCTTCTTCTGCAACGCTTCGTTGACCTTTTTCTGAGCGTCAGTGATTTGCACCGGAGTCCTTTCGTCCTTCGAGATGAATTGGAAAGCCAGTTCTATCTCCGCTTTGCTTGGTTGGCGCTGAAAGAGAACGCGGTAGATTGTAATCACCCGATTCAGAGCATCAGGAGCGCCGGCAACTTCCTTGCGGGCAATCACGCTGCGCGCCACGTCCACGGCCATCGGGCTGTTCATCAGGTACAGTGCCTGCTGTGGAACGATGGTCGTCGTCCGCTTCGAGTTCGGCATATCCGGGGCACTGAAGTCGAAGTTCTGCATGAGTTCGGGGAGATTTCCGCGGTCGATATAACCGTAAACCGACCGCCGATAGGAAAATGGCTCGTCAGTCAGATTGACCGGCTGCCCGCCGATTGTCCGGTCGAGTTTATCCGAGAAAACGAGGAGCGAGTCGCGCATGGCTTCGAAGTCAAGTCGCCGAATATTTGCACGCCAGAGGAGGCGGTTTTCGGGATCCATCGTTTCATACGCCTTGGTGGTTGTGCTGGTGTTGCTCGTGATCTGATAAACTCGTGAATTCATGATCAAGCGATGCAGATCCTTCTGTGACCAATTCCGTTCCATCAGATACGAAGCGAGATAATCAACCAGTTCCGGATGGGAAGGGGCTTCGCTCTGAGTGCCCAAATCGTCCGGAGTGCGGACGAAACCCTCGCCGAAGTGGTGCATCCAGACGCGGTTTACGACCACGCGGGCAGTTAGGGGATTAGCCTTGCTGGCGATGGCTTTAGCCAGTTCGAAGCGACCGCTTCCTTCCTTGAACGGCTGGGCTTTCGGTCCCGAGAGGATTTCCAGGAACCTCCGGGGTACGATTTCCCCGGGCGATCCGGCCTCACCGCGGATGAACACGGGGGAATTCCTCGGCGTGGACTTGTCCGCCACGGTCATCGCACGGGCCGGCGCACCATCGTGGGTCATCTTCAACTCGTTGATCGCGGCAAACTTGTAGTTCCGGGTGTTGCGGAGTTGATTGGGCAGGGAGTTGTCGATCTCGCGCAGGCGATCAATGGTCAACGCCGTCGCGGGTTCCAATTTGATCGGCTGCCCAACGAGTTGCGCGGTGACGGCGTCGAAACCGGACGACATCTGTTCACTCGTCGCGCTACTGTAGGCGTCGATGACCCCTTTTGACTTCGGTTCGACTTTGGCGAAGACGCTGGTGTAAATGTCCGCGACATCTTTTAGAGACTTGGGCGTTTTGCCGCTGAACCCTGCCGCGACGAGAGCATTGTATTTTTCACCTGAATTGGCCGCAATGTCTTGGGCGATCCTGCCACTGAGGAGTGCAAAATCGACATCCGGCATATCTTCAAATTTTCGCCAAGGTCCGAAGACAGCGTCGTCTGCACGGGAGCGGGTCCGGACATAGTTGACGAGAACCGTGTTGAGGCTGTGTTCCTTGACGAGGGCGTCGCGTTTGAGCAATGCGTCGGTGGAAGCCATCCGTCCACCGAATTGGGCGGCCATTAAATACGCCCCTGCCTTCTGCCGGAACAGGCTGTTTTTCTCATCCGCAAACTTGTAAAATTGTTTGCGGCTCTCGTCTTCGAGTGCGGCAAGCTTCGTCTGGAAGTCTTTCAGCAACTTGGGATCTGGATTATTGATCAGAGGCTCTTCTTCAGGCTCCTCGATGCTCGAGAAGATTCCGTGCAACGCGTAGTAATCCTTGGTGGGAATCGGGTCGAATTTGTGGTCGTGGCAGCGGGCGCAGGAAACCGTCATCGCGAGAAAGCCCTTGGTGACGACGTCGATGCGATCGTTGATCACGTCATTCGCATTGTTGAAACGCTGGCCAACGGTCAGGAAGCCGAGTGCCGCAAGGCGCGTCCGGTCGCGTTCCAAGTCGGGCAGTTTATCGGCCGCAAGCTGCTCAATGATGAACTGATCGTAGGGCTTATCCTTGTTGAACGCCTTGACCACATAATCCCGATAGGTCCAGGCGTAGGGATACCGGTAGTCGGTCATCCGCTCATTGCGATCGCCGCCGATGGTGTCGGCATAGCGGGCGCTATCCAGCCAGAATCGCCCCCAGCGCTCGCCGTAGTGTGGCGAAGCGAGGAGACGCTCGACAACCTTTGAAAACGCGGTGGGGAATGGCGATGGATCCACTTCGAAGGCATCCAATTCGGCCTTGGTCGGAGGCAGTCCGGTCAAATCGTATGAAGCCCGACGGAGTAGCACACCTCGCTTCTTCGCATCATTGGTTCCGGTGTCGGTGCCGCCCGCATCTGCAGAGGGGAGCATGCCTTTTTCCTCCAGTTTCTTGAGAATGAACGCATCGACCGGGGTGCGGCACCACTGCTGGTTCTTGCTCACCGGTATCGCTGGTTTCTTTACGGGCTGATATGCCCAATGATGCCGCGCCGCATCGGTGAGGCCGGTGAGTTTGGTGATTAACTTCGCGTCGGTCTTCCGCGGATCGGGCGCACCCATCTTCACCCACTCGATGAGCGCCGCGATCTGTTCGTCCTTCAGTTTCTCGCCCTTGGGCGGCATCTGGAGATCGGGATCGAGATACTTGACGGCAGTGATCAGGGGACTGCCCTCCGGATTGCCTGGCTTGATCACAACACCAGTCTCGCCGCCCTTGAGAAGGCCTTCCTTCGTATCGAGTGTCAGGCCGCCTTTCGACTTGCCCTCCTGCAACGAGTGGCACTTATAACACGTTTCGGAGAAAATCGGCCGAATCTTGTTTTCGAAAAACGCGGCCTGTTCGGGGGTGGGTTCAGACGTCGCTGCTGCACCCGCAGTCGCGACCGCTGCAACGTTAAGGGCGCCCGCGAGGGCGAAATAGCGGATGCGCATGGCGTTAAACCTCCTGCTTAATTAAGCGATGATGTCTTTGACGACGTTGCCGAAGTTATCCGTCAAGCGGAAGTCGCGCCCGTTGTAACGGTAGGTGAGCTTCGTATGGTCGAAGCCCATGAGCGCCAGGATGGTCGCGTGCATGTCGTGGATGTGAACTTTGTTCTCCGCCGCACGGGAGCCGAACTCGTCCGTCGCGCCGTAGGTCATTCCGCCTTTGATGCCGCCGCCCGCCATCCATGCGCAGAAGCCCCGACCGTTGTGATCACGTCCTGGAGTCTGTCCATTCCCATTGCGATCCCGTGTCACCGTGCGTCCGAATTCTCCACCCCAAATGACCAGTGTCGATTCAAGTAATCCGCGCTGTTTCAAGTCCTTGAGGAGTGCGGCGGCGGGCCCGTCGATTTCACCGGCGCGTGCAGGAAGCACACGCTGCAAATCGCCATGATGATCCCAGCCACCCGCAGCCACCTGCACGAATCGCACACCGCGCTCGACGAGTCGCCGGGCAACCATGAGACGGGCTCCGGTTTCACTGGTTCCGTAGAGGTCTTTCATTTCCTGCGGTTCCTTGGAAATATCAAAGGCATCGGTGGCCTCGGTCTGCATCTTGAAGGCGATCTCAAACGCCTCGATCCGTGCTTCGAGTTGCGCGTCCTTTTGCAGCGCCTGAGCATGCATGTCGTTCAGTTTGTGGACGAGGTCGAGTTGGCGCCGCTGGCGTTCCTGAGGGGTGAACTGGTTGGAAATGTTCAGCAACACTTCGTCCAACTTCATATTCCTGGAGAAGTTGACGTTGCACCCTTGGTAAATGCCGGGAAGGAAGGAAGCCTGGCGCCACTCAGGCTTGCCGCCAATGGAGATGAAGCCGGGCATATTCTGGTTCTCGGTACCGAGACCATAGACCAGCCACGAACCCATGGATGGTTTCGGAAGCTGAAGCGAACCGGTGTTCATGAACCGTTGCGCAACATCGTGGGCCGGGATGTCCGTCCACATCGACCGAATGACCGCCATCTCATCAACCATCTGCCCGAGTTTCGGGAAAACCTCGCTGACCTCGACGCCCGACTTGCCCATCTTCGGGAACTTGAACGGCGAACCGAACGCCAAACCGTCGTGTCCCGGAATTGTCTTGTCGTTGTACTGGGTGAGCACCGGCTTCGGATCCCATGTGTCCACGTGCGAGGGTGCTCCATCCGCGAAAATGTGAATGACGCACTTGGCCTTCGTCTTAAAGTGCGGCTGTTTCGGTGCAAGCGGCCCCTTCAAAACCGAACCCGTCGGCGCGCCATCGGCAGAATAGGGATCAATGCCGAACATTGAAGCGAGACTCAGTGCCCCGAAGCCCATGCCCGTGCGAGCGAGGAACTGGCGGCGGGTGAAGATAATATCGTCCAGCGAAGGCGTGTGCTCGCGAAGATATTTTTCAGTGGATGTGTGCGGCATGTCTGGGTTCATAGTGTTGGTATGGTTTGGCGAGGGTGTTTGTTCTATGCCATTGTAAACTTCTGGAGGCAATGAAATTCCGAGGCGTGATCCGCTAGGGACAGATGGTTCTCGTGACTCACGCGAAGAGGGCGGTAACCGGCTTTGCTTTCACCAGTTCGCGCGGCTGGTTAAGGTGATTGTAAACGATCGTCTCCGGATCGATGCCAAAGGCGTGGTAGATCGTGGCGAGCAGTTCGGTGGGGTGCACGGGATCACTCTTCGGGCTCGATCCGGTGGCATCGGACTCGCCGTGGACGTAGCCGCGCTTGATGCCGGCGCCTGCGACGCATGCCGTGTAGCAATATGGCCAGTGGTCGCGACCGTCGGAGCTGTTCACGTTGCCGCTGGTGCTCAGGCCCTTTTCGGGGCTGCGCCCAAATTCGCCGAGCGCCACGACCAGTGTTTCGTCGAGCAGACCGCGCGCGTCCATGTCTTCGAGGAAGGCGCTGAAGCCCGCGTCGAACATCGGTCCGGCCTGACCCTTGAGCCGGCTTGTGAGGCCCTGGTGCATGTCCCAGGAGTGGTCACTGGAGTTGGCGACCTTGGGCCAGATGACCTCGACGACGCGAGTGCCGGCCTCGACCAGGCGGCGGGCGAGGAGCAAGCTTTGGCCGAAGGTGTTCATCCCGTAGCGCGCGCGCATTTTGTCGTCCTCGCGATCGATGGCGAAGGCGTCGCGCGCCTTGCCGCTGGTGATGAGGTCGAGCGCTTTGCCGTAATATTCATCGAGGTGGTATTGCTCCACCGCCTTGTCGATCTCCGGCATCGTGGCCTCGATCGATTGCCGCAGCGAAGCGCGCCGTTGGAGCCGCTGCGCGAAGACATCGGGCCGCAAATTCAAGTCATCGACCTTGATGCGGTTCATCTTCGTCATGTCGAGATCGTCCCCATCGGGGAAAAGCGTGTAGGGATCGAAGCCTTTGCCGAGGAAGCCCGCGGTGCCACCCTTGCCGACCACATTCGATTCCTGCAACGGGCGCGGCAGCATCACGAAGGGCAGCATCGGTTCGGACGGCGGTTTCAGGCGAATGATGTTCGAGCCAAAATTCGGATAGTCCTTCGCATTCGGGGGCTCGAGCTGGCCGCTCGGCGAGACTTTGTCCGTCGTGTAGCCGGTCTTGATCTGGTAGATCGCGGCGGTGTGGTTGAAGTGCCCGTTCGGCGTATAGCTCATCGAGCGGATCATCGTCATCTTGTCGTTGATCTGCGCGAGTTTCGGCAGGATCTCGGTGAAATTCACGCCGGGGATCTTCGTCTTGATGTTGGTGAAGGCGCTGCGGATTTTATCCGGCACATTTTCCTTCGGATCCCACATATCGAGGTGGCTCGGTCCGCCTTGCAGATAGACCATCACCACGCTCTTCGCCTTGCCCCAGCCAGGCGCGCCGCCTGCGGCCGCCTTGGCGCGCAGCGTGAGCAGTGGTCCGAGGGTCATGCCGAGGATGGCGGAGCCGCCGACGCGCAAGAGATCGCGCCGAGTGATGCCGAGGTGAGCGTCGCAGAGGTCGCGACCGGGTTGTCCAGCGATGCGGATCATAGTGTGTGGTGTTTTGGAGTTTGGCTTAGCGGTTGAAAAGAAATGACGGCGTATTGATCAGCGCCCAAGTGAGATCCTGCGCGGCGGTGAGGCGCTTGTTGGCGAGTTGCGCTTTGCTCTGCGCCGAGTCCTGACGGAGTTGCACGAGCTTGGCGTCCAGCTTGATGGGCAACTCCGCGGTCGCCACCGCAGTGCGACGCTCGATAACGCCGGGATCGATGGCCAGCGGGAGCTGGTTCTTGCCGAGCGTGAGCCGAAGCTTGCGCAGGTCAGGATCGCTTTCGTTCCAGTAGGCGGTGATCGCCGCCTGATCTTCCTTGCTGCGCGAAGTAGCGGGCTTCTTGAATGCCTCGGCGACTGCATTGGGCAGGCCGATGTTCAGCGGCTGCGGTGAAGTCGTAACCCAAAGCCGAAAGCGGCCGATGCTAAACGTGCCGGTGCGCGGCTGGTTCAGGTCGAAGCGCAGGCGCAGGCCCTTGGCATCGCCGAGCGGCTTCTTGAGTTGGAAGGCAGCGAAGTGAGGGACACCCGGTTGATTCCCGATCGCCCAACCGTTGTTGCCATCGCCCTTCTTGCCGTCGATCGCGCCTTTCACGTCGAACTTTTCTTGCGAGAAGTCCGCGATCGCACCGCTGAATTCAGCGTCGCTCGCGGGGTTGGTTTTGAACTCGCCGTATTTCAATCCGAGTTCGCTGAGGACGAAGTTTCCATTCGCGCGGCCAGGTCCGAAGTTCGTTTCATCGGCGCTCGGCAAAACCTCGAGCAGCACGCCGGTAATGCCCGCGATCTTCGTGTCCGCGGTGACAGTGTAGTCCGTGGTCGCCGGCCGCTGCGGCCCCGCCTTAATGGAACCGTCGGGCTGCTTGGCGAACGTCGCGAGACCGGTCGCCTTCAGGTCCACAGGATCGAGCAACTGCCAGCCGGTATGGATGCGTGCGGCCGGGACGGTGTCCTCGAACTTCGTCTGCGCCAGCTTCAGCTTGTCTTTCTCGTAGGCCTTCACTGCGGCGTCGGAAGCGGCGACATCGGCGAGGCGCTTCTTTTCCGCTTCCGAGACTTTCGGGGCGATCTCGGCCTCGTGGCGGGCGAGTTCCTTCTTTGCGCCGTCGATTGCGATGAGCCGGTCGGCTTCCATTTTTGCAATGATCGGCGCCTGCTCCTTTTCCTTCGCATTCCATTCGGCGATGAGCCTGGCGTTCTCGCTCTCGAGGGTGCCCCACGCGGCGAGCGTCTTTTTGATTTCGGTTTCAGTGGCGGGGCGGTTGAGCACGCGGACGAAAAGTTCGTCCACCAGCTTCGCGTCGTCGGGTTGATCCGCGGCGAGTTTCGCGAGCGCGTTTTTGTTATCGCCGATCGCGTCGGCGACCGCGGGCCCGCTTAGCAGCGCCATGATGCTGCCGAGGCGCAGGTCGTTGCTGCGCTCGCATTCGCAGGCGCTTTCGCGCGCGGGGCGTCCGAGATTGGCGAGGAAGCCGCTGGGCAGATCCGCGCCGGCATCGGCGAGCTGGGTGGCGCGCACGCCGCCGGGCAGGCGCGAGGGCGCGCCGGTTACGTGCTGCACCGCGTCGAAAAGCACCACGGCCGGCAGGCGGCGTGCGCTCGCGTGGGAGTAGTTGATCTTGTCGTCCTCGTTCCACTTGTTCGTCCCCACGCTCAGCTGGTAAGCGCGCGAGGTGCAGATGATCCGGACGATATGACGCACGTCGAATTTGTGATCGATGAATTCCTTCGTCAGGTAGGCGAGCAGCTCCGGATTCGTCGGCGGATTGCCGGCGCGCATGTCGTCGAGCGGCTCGATGATGCCGGTGCCCGTGAGGTAGCCCCACAGGCGGTTCACGTAGCTCGTGGCGAAAAAGCGATTGTCCGGGCTGGTGATCCACGCGGCGAGTTGCGCGCGGCGCGTGGCGGCAGTCTCCGCGTTTTCGGTCCGTGCGGGGTAGGGGAAGATCGGCGCGGCGACTTTGTGCGTGCGATCGTGGATCATCTCGCCCGTGGGCGCATCCTTCACGATCTCGTAAATGGCCCGCGCCTTTTCCACCGCGGAGCCGGCGATCACCGCCTTCCCGCTCGCCGGATCGTTCGTGAGCTGCACCTGCGAGAAGAACGCACCGAGCTGGTAATACTGATCCTGCGTCCAGCGCTCGAAGGGATGATCGTGGCACTTGTTGCAGTTGAAACGGGTGGCCAGAAAGAGGTGCGTCGTATTCTCCATCGCCTCCGCGGGTTCGCGCAGCACCTTCCAATAATTTGCGGCCGGGTTGTCCTTGTTCGACCCGCTGGCGGTGATGATCTCGCGTACGAATTGATCATACGGCGTGTTCGCCTCGACCTGCTTGCGGATCCAGTCGCGGAAACTTTTCGCGCCTTCCGCGCCGAGGAATTTCGAGTTCACCTGCAACAGGTTCGCCCATCTATTCGTCCAGAAATCCACAAACTCCGGCGCGCCGATGAGCTTGTTCACCACGGCGTCGCGCTTCTCGCGCGTGGGGCGGGCGTCGGCGAGGAAAGCGCGCACTGCTTCCGCACTCGGCGGCAGACCGGCGAGATCGAGATACACGCGGCGGAGAAAGTCGGCGTCGTTGCAGAGGTCGGACGGCTTGATCTTCATCCGCTCCCATTTCGCGGCCACGAGTTGATCGATCTTGCTCCACGTCTCCGGTGTTTCCCACGCGAAGCCGCTGCGGTCGCCCATCACCGTCAGTGTCGTCGCGGCGTAATTTCCTTCGTACCGCGCGAGCAGCGGAGCCTCGCCGCGACGCAGCGTGTCCATGAGTCCGCCGCCGTCGGTCTTCACCACATCGGGATTGCCGCTCTCCACGAAGGACTCGGCCGTCACGTCCCGCGTCTGGCCATTGCTGAAGGTGGCGACGACGCGCACCTGCTGGCGTGAGCCGATCTTCTGCACGACCGGATCTTTCGGGAAGAGGTCGATCTTCGTGACGCGCGGCGCGTTGAGGTCGAGCTTCGCGCCATCGGCGATCCAGGAGCGGAGCACTTCGTAATACATCTCGCCGATCTTCGTCCGCTGCCCGCCCTCGTGTGGCACGCCAGCCGTGGCCTTGAGCAACATCAGCGAGTCGTCCGGCGACGCCGCGTTGAGTCGGCGTGCGGCCAGATCGTCCTTGAGCGAACGCACGTCGAAGATTGGATCGTAGCCGCGCAGCGAAAGCTTGAAGCCGTATTTGCCGTCCTTCGCGCCGTGGCAGGCGCCGGCGTTGCAGCCGAGCTTGGTCATCACCGGATTCACGTCGCGGATGAAATCGACCGGCGCGGTCTCCTTCATGTTCATCACTTCCACCGGCACGGTCGCCGATTTGCCGCCGAGATCGATCTGCACGCTGCCCGTGCCGCCGGCCCGCGGCTTCACTTGTCCGAGCGGCGTTACTTCCGCGACGGCTCCGACGGATTGGAGCTTCGCGAGGCGCGTGACATCGACCGAGTCGCCGGATGCGAGCTTCGCCGTCACCACGATCTGCGCCGTTTCGTATCGGCCATTGATCACGATCTTCGCCGGCTGCACGTCGAGGCTCACCACCTGCGCACCGGCGGGCAGTGTTTCCGGGACGGGCGCTTTGGCCATCTCGGGAGTGAGGGCGTTGGCGAGAAGGGTGGCACTGCCGAGCACGGGCAACGCGGCGAGAAGCAGAGCGATTTTTTTCATGAGCACGTTTCGAGAAAGTTATTTCGTTTCCAACTGCGCGGTCGGTGTCGCTGCTTGTGCGGCGGTGAGCGGCACGGGGGTAAATTCCCTGGCGATCTTCGCGTCGGCAGCGGTGACGAAACGCACCTTGCCATCCTCACCGGCGACGGCCACGCCGGAGCCGTCCGGGCGGAAGGAGAGCGCGAAAACGCCACCGTCGATCGCCGCGCTGCCGAGCAGCTTCACTTCGCTCGTGTAGTGCGCGTCGAGCAGCTTCTTGTCCTCGTCGCTGCGCCCGGCCTTGCCCTCGATGGCGAGGATGTCGGCGGGCATCTCGGTGTTGAAGTCGTAGTTGTAAAGATGCACCGCGCCCTTCCCATCGAGCGAACTCACCGCGGCGAACTTTTTCCCATCCGGCGAAAACGCGACCCCGTAGATGCGGCCATCCATCGCCGGCCAGCGGCGGATGAGCAGCGCATTGTCGCCGATCCGGCGCTGCACCTTCCGCACGATGCGGTAGGCCTGCGGCACACCGTCCGCCCCGCCGACCAGGAATTCATCGCGCTGCGGATGCCGCGCCACCGCCTGCAAGCCGCCGCGGAGGGCGCCCGGCGTGATCGAGCTGATGTTGTCGATGAAACGCTGCGTCGCCACCTCGGTGAGCTTCGCGCTCATGTCGCGGCCCACGCTCACGAGTTGGTCGCCCTTGTGCGTGAAGACCGTGTCGAGCACCCAGTCGTTGTGCGAGATTTGCTGGAGCACCTGCGCGCCGGTCGCGGCGTCGATCGCGCGCACCGCATTGTCCGGGCAGCCAAAGCTCACGATCTTCCCATCCGGCGACCAGCTCGCGCCGTACACCGTGTCGAAGCCGATGGGCGCGCTGACGATCAGCTTGCGCTTCTCCACGTCCCAGATCTGCACCTCGCCCATCTGCGCGGGGCGCCCGCCGCTGGCTGCGAGCCGTTTCCCATCAGGAGAAAATCGCACCGTCTGAATGCGCTCGCTCAAACCGATGAGCCGCGCGACCAGCTCCGAACCGTCTGCTTTCCAAAGAAGCACCTCGTGAAAACCCGCGACCGCGAGCAGCGAGCCATCGGGTGAAAAGTCGAGCGACGTGATCACCGGCGGACGCTGGTAAATGGGCGCGTGATCGAGGTCGTAGCGCTGCTTCGCATTCGGCGGCGTGTCGTCCACGGCACCCTCGGCCACCCAGCGATGGATGAGCGCGATCTGCGGCGCCGGCAGCGGCTGTTTCTTCGGCGGCATCTCCGCTTCGCCCGTGGTCTTGTCCGGCGTGATTTGCTTCACCAGCAGCGACTTCGCCGGATCCTTCGCCACCACCGCGTGCTCGCCGTCCTTCACGCTCTCGCCGCCCTCCAGCAGCTTCGCGAAATCCGTCATCACATACCCGCCCTTCGCCTTCGCCGGCTGATGGCACCCCTGGCAGTTCGCCTGGAAGATCGGCCGGATCTTTTTGTAGTAGGACACCGGCGCGTTCGGATCCTCCTCCTCCTTTTTGGGAGGCGGCGCGGCCACTACGGCGAGCGCGAGCGCACCGTAGGCGAGGGGGAACGAAAGTCGGCGGAGGAAGCCGGGAGTCATGCGGGGGATAACTGGATGAGCGCCTAAAGCTTAGCCGCGCTTTTGGCGGAGGGACAGGCGGAAGAATCGAGCGCTCGGCAACCCGTCAGCCAAAGAGCCGGGCAAAGTTTTCCGCGACGAGATGCTGGAGCGCGGGGGCATCGCGTCCGAGCAAGTCGGCGAGGCCGCGGTATGCAACGGCAATGTTGGCGGGGTGGTTGATCGGGTGGCCCTCGGTGTCGTGGAGCGGGTGAGGGTTCCGCTCATCGGGCGGGCGGAGGTCGGGGGCGTCGGTTTCGACGAGGAGGCGCTCGGGCGGGATCTGGCGGAAGGTGTCGCGCTGGGCGTGTTTTCTTTGGTGGAGAAAGTACGGCGAGAAGGAAAAGTAGGCGCCGCGAGCGACGAAGCCGTCGATCATCTCGGCGGGGCCGCCGTAGGCGTGGAGGAGGAAGCCGCGGGCGGGCAGGGGATGTTCGCGGATGATTTCCCAGAGTGCGCCCCAGGCCCGGATGCAGTGGATGGTGGCGGGACGGTTCTCGGCGGCGGCGATTTCGAGTTGCGCGGTGAAGACGCAGCGCTGGTCGTCGAGGTCGTGACCGGTGATCCAGCGATCGAGCCCGATCTCGCCGACGCCGGCGCGCGGGTGGGCGTGGAGCTGGCGGCGGAGAGCATCGAGCCACTGAGGGGAACGCTGCGGCGCATGCCACGGATGGAGGCCGAAAGAGGGGAGCACCCATGCGTGCCCGCTCGCGAGAGCGGCGACGGCGGGCCAGTCGTCCTCGCGGGTGCCATTCACCACCGCGCCGCGGAGATCGAGCGTGTCGAGGATCGCGGAGAGATGCGGCGCGAGCCGGGCGTCGTGCAGGTGATTGTGCGCGTCGTAGAACATTGGCTGTGTAGGTGTACCGAAACCCTTTCGGCGCGCAGCGCCATCGAAAAACTCCGTCATTCTGAGCTTGCGAAGAACCTCTGACTTCCGTGGGCAGCGGCGGTGCGGAGCGAACGCCCACGCGCTCCGCACCACCTCCGCCCGCGGAAGTCAGGGGTCCTCGCGAGCTCAGGATGACGGGTATTTCCGAGCCGCTTCGCGGGAGCGCCGCGCAACGTCTTACGTCGGCGGCGCGAGTTGGCTCGCGGCGAATTCCCGGACGACTCGCCGGACGCTGGCGAGGCCGTTCAGGCGGGTGGGGGAGAGTTGCTTTTCGAGTCCGAGCTCGTGGAAGAGATCCGGCTCGAAGGAGGCGATCTCCGCGGGCGGTTCGCCATCGTAGAGTTCGCAGAGCAAGGCGGCGAGGCCGAGGACCAGCGTGGAATCCGCAGCGACGCGGAACCGGCACCGCCCATCTTCGAGCGACGCCGTGAGCCACACCGGCGAGACACAGCCCTGCACGCGGTTTGCATCGATGCGTTCCTCCGCAGAAGGCGCGGGCCACTTGCGCCCGCGCGCGGTGATCGCCGCCAGCCGCTCGTGCGCGTCTTCGATGATCCGATACTTCGCGACGATCTGCCGCTGCTTGTGCGGAAGGTTCATGGTTGAGACTTGAGAGGGATCTGTCTCGGGCTTCGGCGTAATTCGTTCCAAGGCGCGCCTCTCAACCCTCAACCCTCAATTGTCCCCACGGCGCCACGGACTTCTCGCAAAGCCTCGAATCTCAACTACTTCTTCTTCAGCGAAGCGAGGTAATCGACGAGGTTGATAAGATCGTCCTGGGTGAGCGCCACGTTGAGGCCGCTCGGCATCATCGAGGTGGTGAGCTTTTCGCGTTTCACGATGTCGCCTTTGCGGAATTTCGTGGCCACGCCGCCGGGGAGTGCGAGCACGATCTCGTCCTGCGTTTCGCTGCGCACGATGCCCATGCCGACGCGGCCGTCCTTGGTCGCGAGCTGGGTGGTCTCGAAGCCCATGCTCAAGCCGGTGTTCGGATTGATGATGGCGTCGAAGATCGCCTCCTTCGTCAGCTTTGTGCCGATCTCGGAGAGGGCGGGGCCGAAGTCCGAGCCTTTGTTGTCGATGCGGTGACAGGTGATGCAACTCGCTTCCGCCCGCTCGAAGACGGCGCGTCCCATGGCCACATCGCCTTTCATTTTCACGAGTTCGGCGATCGCGGCGAGCGGCTTGCCGCCGAGCGCGGCGGGCGCGGGGAAGAGCTGATCGATCTCTTTGGAAAGCGCGGCGTATTGCACGAGGCGCAGCGCGGTGCCGGCGGTGGCGGTGAGGTCGGGAGCGAGCTGCCCGTTCTTCGCGATCTTCACCAGCGTTTCCGCGCCGGTCTGCGTGCGGGCCAGCGCTTTCACCGCGCGCTTCCGAGTGGTGGCCGACTGCTGATCATTCCCCGCGAGCACGGCGAGCCGAGTGATGCCGCGTCGGGTGCCGGTGCTGCCGAGGAGATTTATTACCGCCTCGGATTTCGGACCGTCAAAGGCGTCGGCAAGAATCTGATCCCCTTTCGGATCATCGAAGAGCAGCCGCACGGCGTCCGCCGCCGCGGGATCGCCGCCGATGGCGAGCGCGGTGTCGAGCAGCGCCTGGCTCTGGCCGGTAGCGCCGAAGTCGCGGACGAGGTCGATGAACTGGGTGGTGCCTTTCGCGCGGGAAAGGGTCTGGTCGAGCGCGGCGGCGAGCGCGGGATCGGAGCGCAGGTCTGTTCCTTTCAAGCGGGTGAGCGCTTCGCGGGCGATTCCATCCGACTTGCCGCCGAGAGTGGCGAGTTGCGTGAGCGCCTTCTGTTTTTCCGCCGAGGCGGGGAGAAAGTCGAACGCGCGGAGAAAGCGCGGCTTCTCCGTGGCGGCGAGTTTTGCGTCGGCGATGATCTTCGCGAGGTAGGGCGCTGCCTTCGCGCTGCGCAGCCTCCAGAGGATGTCCCGGCCGGCGGGCGTGTTCCATTTCTCGCCGGCCATGGCGAACCACGCGTCGAAGCAGGCGTCCTCATTGCCCATCGCGCCGATGCCGAGTGCTTCGAGGTACCAGCGGTCCTTGCCATCGTGCTGAATGGCGAGCGCGGCCCAGAGCTGCGCGACTTCCTTCGCCCCGCTGAGCGAGAGGGCGATCTGGCGGCGCACTTGCGGGCTCGGGTCGCGGACGAGCTTCGCGACGAGCGCGTGGTCTTCGTCGAGGACCGAGGTGTCGATCAGGTTGGAGCGTTCCAGCGTGGAGCAAAGACGGACGGCGGCGACGCGCACGTCGCTGTCGGGGTCGAGGAGTCCCGCGCGGAGATGGGCCGACTGGCGCCCCGGGATGCGCGCGAGCAGGCCGAGCGCGCGGGCGCGGAGGCGCGGGTCTTCGTGCTTCCACAACCGCTCGAGCGCGGGCTCGGCCTTGTCGCGGAGATCGTGCAGCGTTCTCCACGCGACATAGACGGTCGCGCGGTTGGGCGATTGCAGCGCCTTGATCGCGCCATCGGGGGTGGAGAAATCGGGCGCCGCAGTTTTCGCCGTGCTGCCGGTCGCGGCGACGCGATAGATGCGCCCCATGATCTTGCCGGGCTCGTGATCGCCCATGGCGTGCCCGCCGACGCCGGGGTCGTACCAGTCGGCGATGAGGAGCGAGCCATCCGGCGCGATCGCGACATCGGACGGCCGATACCACATGTCGGTCGAGGTGAGGATATCGACCATCGTGGCCTTGTAACCGGCGCCATCCTTTTCCACCGGGTAAGCGCGCACGGTGCGCGGACCGGCGTCGCAATGGATGAGCTGATTCTTGAATCGCGGACCGAGCGCCGCGCCTTCATTGATGAGGATGCCGGTGGGCGAACCGCCGCCGGTCTGGAGGAGATTCGGCACCACGCCGGGATCATTCAGGTGCCAGTGGCGGAGCGGGATTTCGCTTTCGAGATTCGTGCGTGCCGTGCGCCAGCCCGCGCCAGTCATCTCATCGGTGAATCCGTAGTTCCCGTATTCCATCACGTAGTTGATGCGCACGCCTTGGTTGCCGTCGTCGTCGTTGTCGCTCTGCCACATCGTCCCGAAGGAATCGACGCACACCTTGTAGTTGTTGCGGAAGTTGTGGCCGAGCGTTTCGACGTTGCTCGCCTTGCCCGTATTGAGATCGAGGTCGCAGCGATAGACCATGCCCTGCCGGTAGGGTTTGCCCGCGTTGGTGATTTCATTCCCAGCGAGATCCTTCACCCGCGTGCCATCGGGCCAGGCCAGTTCGGTGATCGAGTTTCCCGAGTTAAAGTAAAACTTCCCATCCGCCCCGAACGCGAAGGCGTGGATCTGGTGGTCGTAATTCCAAACGCCGCCGACCTTGAAGATCACCTTCGCTTCGTCCGCGACATCGTCGCCGTCCTTGTCCGTGAGCAGCCAGACATTCGGCGCGGCGCTCACGATGACCTTCGTGCCCCTGGCCTGCGGGAGCACGCAGAGGCCGAGCGGATTGGTCAGCCCCTTGTCCTGGTAGAAGGTCTTCGCCTTGTCCGCCTGCCCGTCGCCATTCGTGTCTTCGAGGATTACCACGCGGTCGCCCGCGGGCCGCAGGTCGAGATACTTGCGGTAGTTCACGCACTCCGTCGCCCAGACCCGGCCGCGCGGATCGATGTCGATGCTCGTGGGATTCTGGATCATCGGCTCGGCGGCGACGAGCGAAGCCTGGAGCCCTTCCGGCGTCTTGAAGGTGCTCATGTTTTGCTTCGCCTTTTCGAGGCCGTAGCGCTCCGCCAGCCCGGCGGCTGCGGGAGCCGGCGTCTTGACGAGAATCTGATCTCCCGGATTCTGCGCATAGACTTGGAAGATGACGGTCCCGCCGCCCTTGCTGGTCCCGGCATTATCCACTCCACCGAGCGCCTCGAATCCGGTGATGCCGGGCGGGAGATCGAAGGCGAGGAGGGAAGGGGCGTGCGCGCTGAAGCCGAACTCGATGGCCCGCCCGCCGAACATGAGGGGATTGCCCACGGCGGTCTTGTTCACCTTGAGCTGACGCCACCCGACTTTCGAATGCTTCGGGAGCAGGTCGGTGAGTTTCAGCTTCTTGCCATCGGCCGCGACGAGCCTCGGCTCGGCCCAGTTTGCCCAGTCGTCGGCGAATCCATCGCCCCCGTCCGTCGCCACGAGATAAAGCTCCTTCGCGCCCGTGAGATCCACCTTGATTTCCACCGGCTTGTCGTGAACGACCGGCGAGCTGAAAAGCGGCTTCACCCCGGGATTCCCAGCCGGCGCCGCGGCCGCGCCGGGCTTCGGCTTGCGCGGCGCCTTGGGGTCGAGGTTCGCGGCCAGATCTTCCTCGGTGACTTTCGAGTCCACACCGTTCTCGGGGACCTCCACCTTCGCGGTCCAGACGATGGCATTGAGCACGAGCTTGCGCTGGTCGTTGTTCGCCCAGCCTTTGTGAAAATGTCCGCCCGTGAAGCCGAAGCCGCGCCCGCCGTTGCTGCGCTCGTAGGCCCAGGCCGTGGCCTGCGGTTTTTTCGCGGCCACCGCCGCGCGCACGGCGGGGTTGCCGGAATGGGCGCCGTCGGGGCGGCTCATCGTGCTCTCGGGCGCGATCGCGGAAAGGATGTGCGTGAGCCGGCCCTCCTTGTCGCCGCGGAAGCGCATGTGAAAGTACCACTCATCATTCGTGCTGAAGGGTTTCACCCCATTGCTGATCGGGTGCTTCGGCAGCTCCTTGAAGTCCGCATCCCAGTGCGGATTGACCGACCAGTTGGCCTCGAAGAAACCGCCCATCCAGTCGAGCGCCTGCGGGCCGCCCTTGTCCGCCGGATATTCCACCGCGTAGTGCAGGCAGACGAATCCCGCGCCGCGATCCATCGCCTTCTTGATGCTCGCCAGATGATCGGCCTGGATCATCGGATGTCCGCCGCCGCCGTCGGAATAAATCACCACCGTGTCCGCTTGCGCGAATTCCGCGTCGCCCGGCCACTCCGCGTTGAGATGCACTTTTGTGGTCACGTTCGCCGCGCCCTGGCTGAGGCACCTGGCGAGGAGTTGGACGCCGGCGTTGTGTTCGTGCTCGCCCGGCCCGTGCGAAGGTTTTCCGGCGATCAGGACGATGAGCGGTTTGCCGTCGAGCGTCTTCGCCCGGAGGGACGGGAGCCCGGTGAAGAGGAGAGCAGCGATGAAGAACGAGGTTGTTTTCATGTGGGGAGGAGAGGGCAACTCAAAGAGGAGGTGCCGTGGGCCGCTAGTCAAGACTTGCGGTGGGGGAATCGTAGCGACGGCGCATTTCACGGCCCTCCTCGGCGGCCTTCAGCGGCCGCGTTCGCGCAGCGCGCCCTCGACCGCGCCAGGCAGGAGGCGGCCGCCATCGCCTCCGAGCCCGTGGTCGATGGCTTCGAGGCGGTGGATCAGATCCACGATCTCCCGGCGCGCATACGGTCCGCCCGCAGCGGCGCAGAAATGCGTGCGGCAGCCGAACGGGCGGCCGTCGTAGATCATGCAATGGCCGGTGCCGGGCTCGAGCATCGGGCAGGCGCCATCCTCGCGTTTGGGCAGCTTGTTGCGTCCGCCGGCGCGCAGGGAGGCGGCGGCGACGACGGCTTCCCCCTTGGTCAAATACGGCGTGCGGCCGGTGAGCCGGAAGTGGCAGCAATCCGCGCGGCGCTCGCAGGCACGCTCGATCGGACGCGCGGCGAGATCGGCATACACGGCGCGGACGGCCGCGATGGTTTGGGCGGGAGAGGGAGGCGGGCGTTTCAAGGATGGTTGCTGAAGAAAGGAACCGCGGATTTCGCGGATTGACGCGGATTAGGCGGATTCAGAATCCGCGCAAATCCGCGTAATCCGCGGTCATACTCCGATTTTCGATCGTCCGCGAATGGCGAGGGCTGGAAGCTTACACCACCTGCCCCGCGGCGTGGCCGGAGGCCCAGGCCCATTGGAAATTGTAGCCGCCGAGCCAGCCCGTGACATCGACGACTTCGCCGATGAAAAACAGTCCCGGCACCGTGCGCGCCTCCATGGTCTTCGAGGAAAGGCCGGTCGTATCCACGCCGCCGAGTGTGACCTCTGCCTTGGGGTAACCTTCGGTGCCCGAGAAACGCATCGGAAAGGCGCGCAGACGGGCGGCGAGTTCCTCCCACTCGCGGACCTTGAAGTGCGCTAGCGGCTTCTGCGGCGCGTAGCGCGCGCTCCACGTCTCGGCGAAACGGCGCGGCCAGTGCCGGGCGAGCAGGGTCGGTAGGTCGCGGTCGGCGATCCGCGTGCTCTCCCAATCGCCGGGGGCCTCGGGCAGCAGATCGAAATGCAGCGTCTCTCCTTCCCGCCAGAACGAGGAAACCTGGAGCACGGACGGGCCGCTCAGGCCGCGGTGAGTGAAGAGCACATTTTCCGCAAACGCCTGACCGCGATGCCGGGCGATCACGGGCACGGAGACGCCGCTCAATTCCTGAAGCACCCGATCCTCCGCCTCGAAGGTGAGCGGGACGAGTCCGGGCCGCAGCTCCGTGATTTGCAGTCCAAACTGACGCGCGATCCGGTAGCCGAAATCGCTCGCGCCGAGCTTCGCAAAAGACAGCCCGCCGGTGGCGACGACGAGCGATCCGCTCTCGAAGGCGCCGTGATTGGTGACGACGCGGAAACGCTCCGGCTTCCCGATATTTTCCACGCGGCAGTTCACGCGGATGTCCACGTGGGACGCGGCGCATTCCGCGAGCAGCAAATCGATGATCACGCGGGAACTCGTGTCGCAGAACTGCTGGCCGAGTTTCTTCTCGTGGTAGGGAATGCGGTGCTTCTCGACGAGCGCGACGAAGTCCCACGGCGTGTAACGGGCGAGGGCGGACTTGCAGAAGTCCGGGTTCGACGAGAGATAGTTTTCCGCGGTTGCGCCGAGGTTGGTGAAATTGCAGCGGCCGCCGCCGGAGATGGTGATCTTCTTGCCGACCCGGTCATTGTGCTCGAGCACCAGCACGCGCCGCCCGCGCCGCCCGGCCTCGATCGCACACATCAGGCCCGCGCCGCCCGCGCCAATGATGATGACATCGAAGGCCGCGTTCACTCCGCGGCCCCCAGCCGGAGTTGCGGCGCGTGGGCCGGGTCCCATGGATTGCGCTGATACTCCAAGTGTGCCGCCTCCGCGGCCACGCGGCGGCAGAGCTGGCAGAGCTGTCCGACGTCGAGTTGCATCCGCACGGGGGCAAACGGTTCGAGATTTGCGATCGCGAGATGAAACAGCCGCACCGCGGGCCGGAGCCGCCGCCCATGTTTGGGGTGCTCGGGTTGGAGGTAGTGTTTTTGCAGATGCACAAAGGCACCGGCGACCTGGATCAAGCCCTTGAAAAAGCGGTGATCGTCCCCCTTCGTTTCCAGCCAGAGATTCTCCAGCACGTCGTGGGCTTCGTAATACTGCCGGGCATTAAAACAGGTGAAATAGCCCAGGTAGCGCCGGTCGAAGGTCAGGTCTGAATCGGGGCTGAGTTGTTCGACAAAGGCGGCGATTCGTTCGTTTTTTTTCATCGCGCGAGTGCGGCGGCGAACTATTCTCCCCGGCCTTGTGGGAAACAAGCTGCGTTTGAATATCCAAACCTCGGTGGTCCGGGTCGCATCCTGATGTCGGCCGGCCTTTTCGCGCTCGTCGCCGTTATCCTTCTCGTCCTCGCCGCCAGCTCGGCGCTTTTCTCGGCGATAGAGACGTCGCTTTTTTCCCTCCAGCCTTTCCACATCGAGCGGCTGAAGGGTCGGCGCGCCAGCTTCGCCACGGCGCTCGGAAAGCTGATGGAGAATCCCCGTCGGTTGCTCAGCGCGATCCTCCTCGCCGACGCGCTTGCGAATCTACCGCTGATCATCCTCTGCCTCGCGTTGCTCCACATTTATCAAGGGCCGGACGTGCCGTACTGGGCGGCTGCGCTGCTCATTTTCGGAGTGGTCGTTTTTCTCTGCGACCTCATGCCGAAGCTCTTCGCGCTGACCGATCCGTACCGCGTGGCGAAGATCGGCGTGCGGGTGATGTGCGTGCTCACCCCGGTCTTCGATCCCGCCTCCCGGCTGCTCCAGAAGTGGAGCGAAGCGGTGGCGGAGGCGATCACTCCGGCAGCGTTGAAGAAGGGTCATTTTCTCAATGAAGACGAACTCGAAACGCTCGTGGAACTGAGCACCGAGGAGGGCGCGCTCCATGAGACGGAGAGCGAGATGATCTCGGAAATCATCAAGCTCGGAGACAAGACCGCGAAGGATTGCATGACCCCGCGGGTCGATGCATTCGCGGTGCCGGACGACCTCACCAATGAGGAACTGATCCCCCGCCTGCGCGAACGGCGCTACCGCCGCGTGCCGGTCTATGGAGAGACGCCGGACGAGATCATGGGCGTGCTGGATGTGGGCGCCTTCTTGCTCGATCCCACCACGCACTACACGGAGCGCCTGGCGCCGCCGTCGTTCGTGCCCGAGACGATGAAGGCGATCGATCTCATGCGCAGCTTTCTCACCCATCCGCAGGCGCTCGCCATCGTGGTGGATGAACACGGCGGCAACGAAGGCATCGTGACGCTCGCGGACATCGTGGAGGAGATCATCAGCGACGCCGTGCCGCGCGGAGATCGCGAGCTTTACATCGAGACCCTCGGCCCGGGCCGCCTGCTGGTGAATGGCGCGGCGCGACTCGACGACATCAACGAACTGCTCAGCACGCCCATCGACACGGAGGGCATCGACACCATCGGGGGCTACGTCTTTAACCGACTCGGAACGCTGCCGAAGCCCGGCGCCCAGATCGAGATCGACGGCCTGAAAATGCTCGTCCGCCGGACCTCGCGGAAACGCATCGAGGAGTTGCTCATCGAGCAGGAGCAGACGGACGAACCCGGTGAAGGCGACGGGGAGGAAGGGACATGATCTGGGGCGCGGTGATCCTCTGCTCGCTGGTATCGTTCATCTTCTCGGGGATCGAAGCCGGGCTGCTCTCGATGAATCGCGTGCGCCTGCGGCATCGGGTGAAGTTGCGCGACCGCGCCGCGATCGTCCTCAATCGCCTGCTCGCGCGACCCGAGCGCCTGCTCGTGACCGTGCTCATCGTCACGAACCTGATGAACGTGTTCTCGCTCACCCTCGCGACGGAGGAACTCGTGCGGATGTGGGGGATGCGCGGCTACGTCATCGCGCTCGCGGTGGCGCTGCCGGTCTATCTCATCTGCCTCGAACTGCTGCCCAAGTCGCTCTTCCGCCGCTTCCCGTATCGCGCAGTCGCATTCCTTTCCACGCCGCTCCTCGTCGCCGATGTCCTGCTCTCGCCGTTGCATTTCGTGGGGCAGGGGCTGGTCCGCGCGCTCTTCGGCCGGCGTCCGCCGGATCAGCAAAAGCTTTTCGTCGCGCGCGAAGATTTCAAATACCTGACCATCGAGAGCGAGCGCACCGGAGCGCTCGGACAGGCGGAGCGGCAGATGATTCACAACGTCGTCGATTTCCGCGCGATCACCGCGCAGCAGGTCATGGTGCCGATCGAGCGGGTGCGGACAATCCCGGCCTCGGCCGCGATCGACGACTTGATCGACCGCAGCCGGGCCGAAAATATCGAACGCTGGCCGGTGCTCAATGAACGCGGGCAGATCGCCGGGCTCGTGCAGGTCTTTGACATCGCGCTCGACGGGCGCCGCCGCGGAGTGGTCGAAAGCTTTCAGCGGCGGCTCGTGAAAGTGACACTCAACGAGCCCGCCTACAGCATCGTCCGCAAGCTGCGCGCGGCTCGAACCACGCTCGCCGCGGTGATCGACGCCGAGGGCCGTTCGCTCGGGATCGTGACGTGGGAGGATTTGATTCAGCGGCTGGTCACGACCGCAGCCGGGTAGGCTTCCGGCCGGGGAATGCAGGGCGGCTAGCTCGCTGCCGGAGCCGCCGACCCGCCGGGCGGGATCACGCGGTTCTTGAATTCGGCGACCTGCGCGGCATACGAGGCCAGCCCCGCCGCCACCCCGCGGTATTTCTTCCCTTCCTTCTTCACGATGCCCTGCTGGACAAGATTTTGGAGCTTCTCGTAAGCCCGCAGCCGCAGCATTTCCTCGCCTCCGCCGGCGACTTTGCGCTCCCGGAGATTCTCGTGCACGACGAGGAAGAGTGACTTGAATTCGAACCACGCTTTCTTTGACAGCACCGCTGCCAGCTCCTCGGTGACGTAATCAGGACCCCGACGTGAAAATCCGTAAGCTGTTTTCATGTACTCGTTTATCACCGGATCGGGAAAATCCCTACATAAAACTCAGCGACCCATCGAGTTGGCCGCTCCGTTCATCATTGCGCTGATTTCGCCGGCGGATTCAGAAATCCGAGACTCACGAGAAAACGGTCCGCTTCCGCGACGGTTTCATCATACTTCGCCGCATTGAAAAAACCATGCGGCTGGCCTTCGTAGCCGACGAGTTTGCAGCGGTTGCCCGCCTTTTTCATCGCGGACTCGAACGCCTCGGCAGTGGCGATCGGCACGGTCGAGTCGGCTTTGCCGTGAAGAATCAGCGTGGGCGGCAGGCCCGCGCGGACGTGGTGGATCGGCGAGATCTTCGTGGGCTCGCAGCCGAAACGTTCCGCGGTGGATGTGGCCGCGAATCCCTTCAAATCAAGGCCTTCGATCGGTGCCATGACCAGCGCGGGATTGAAGAGCACGAGCGCATTCGGAATGGCGCTCACCGCGGTATCCTCACCCTTTGCGTCGAGGCCCGGGAGTGTCGCCGTGGCCGCGGCGAGGTGGCCGCCCGCGGAGCCTCCGCCCACGACGATGCGGGCGGGATCGATGCCCAACCGTTCAGCGTGGCGCCGCACCCAGCGCACACATGACTTTGCATCCGCCACGCATTCCGCGGCCTTCACACCGTGGCGCGATCCCACCCGATAGTCCGCGGTGATCGCCACCATTCCACGCGACGCGAAATGCCGGCACTGGCGCTCGAACTGGCTCGGCGACCCGCTCGTCCAGCCGCCGCCAAAGAAGAAGATAATCGCCGGACGTTTCGCGGACGCGGCGGCTTTTTCCGCAGGTTCGAAGATCCACACGTTCAGTTTCGTGTCGCCGATTTCCCGGTAGGTCTCGACGCGGGCGCCCTCGAAGGTGGGGGGATATGAAAAGCCTTTGCGTTGCGCGGCAGGTTTATCAGCGGCGGGGGCGGCGTGGGTGCAGAGCAGGAGCAGGGAGGAGAGGACGGGGAGTTTCATGGGATGGAGTGGGGAAGAGAATTTACTCGGAAATGGAAACCACGAATTTCGCGGATTATTGAGTCTCGCGAAAGTGATTGAGGGGGGATTCATGGAGGGACACGCTCCCTCGTGTCACTAATCCAGCAGGCGGAGGTGGCGCGGAGCGTCGCACGCGCCGGCTTTCGCCCACGGAAGTTTGGGGCACGACGGAGCGTGTCCCCCCAGGATTTGGCATCCCCGAAATCCTTCTTCCGCGTAATCCGCGTAAATCCGCGGTTCTATTCATCCCCGCGATTTGCATCGGCGGCTGCACTATTTCGTGGTCACGGTCGCTTCGAGTTGCGTCGCCACGGGCGCGATCGTCGCGCGATGACGCTCCACTTCCTTCGCGAAGTCAGCGAGCACCTCGGGATGCGCGGCCGCGACGTTAAAAGATTCGCCGGGATCGGCGTGCAGATCGAAGAGCAGCGGCGGGTCGTGAGGCTCGGGCTTCGGTGCTCCGTACGCGGGCTGCGTGAGGTAGTGCGCCTTCCACTTTCCGAGCCGCGCGGCGAAGAGCGTCGTGCCGCGGTAGTAGAGATAGGCGTCGCGCTTCACCGGTCCGCTGGCGGTGAGCAGCGGCGTGATGTCGAGGCCGTCGATCGCGCGGTCCGCTGGCACTTTTGCCCCGGCCCACGTGGCGCAGGTGGTGGCGAGATCCATCGTGCTCGCGAGATCGTGGCACACGCTGCCGGCGGGCACCTTGCCCGGCATCCACGCGATGCCCGGGACCCGCATTCCGCCTTCCCACGTCGAGCCTTTGCCCTCGCGCAACAAGCCGGCGCTGCCGCCGGCCAGGCCGCGGATCAGCCACGGACCATTGTCGCTCGTAAAAAAAACAAGCGTGTTCTTCTCGATGCCCGCCGCGCGCACCGCGTCGAGCACTTCGCCGACGCTCCAGTCGATTTCTTCGACCACGTCGCCATAACGCCCGCGCGCGCTTTTCCCGCGGAACTTTTCCGACGCGAAGAGCGGCGTGTGCGGGAAGGTGTGCGGAAAGTAGAGGAAGAACGGGCCTTCCTTTTTCTCGCGGATGAATTTCACCGCCTGCTCGGTGTAGCGGCGCGTGAGCGTCGTCTGGTCGGCGGGTTGCTCGATGAGATTTTCGCCGTCGAAGAGTGGCGCCTGCCACCACTTCGGATCGGGATCGAGGCGGTCGCCCGCGTCCTTGGGATTCCCCGTCGAGGGGTTCATATCGTTCGAGTGCGGCAGGCCGAAGGCGAAGTCGAAGCCATGATTCTTCGGATGCCCCGCGGGATTGTTGACCCACACGCCGAGGTGCCACTTGCCGACATATCCCGTGGCATAGCCCTGGGTCTTGAGCATCTCGGCGAGCGTCACTTCGCTCTCCGGGAGATGCCCGGTCGAGACGTTGCGCAGGACCCGGAATTTATCGTGACACATCCCGCTGCGAATCGCGTAGCGGCCGGTGAGCAGCGCCGCGCGACTGGGCGTGCAGACTTCGGCCGCGGAGTAAAAGTCGGTGAAGCGCATTCCCTCGCGCGCCATGCGATCGAGGTTCGGGGTGCGGATGCTCGGGTGTCCGTAGCAGCCGAGATCGCCGTAGCCGAGGTCGTCGGCGAGAATTATGATGACGTTCGGCTTTGCTCCAGCCTGATGCGGGGCGGCGAGACTGAGCGTGGTGAGCGCGAGCGCGGAAAGAAGGTGTTTCATGGAAGAGCTTTGGTGGACGAATCGTCTGTTGCCTGTCACTCCGCTTTCCCTCGGCGCTTCTTCCCCGGCGCCGCCAGCGGCGCGTCTTTGAGAGCCAGCGTGGTGAATTCCTCGGTCTGCTTCGTCCACATCTCCGACATCGTTTTGACGCGATCCGGTTCCTTCGCCGCGAGATTCTTCTCCTCCGCGCGATCCGTGCTCAGATCGTAGAGTTCCCACTCCCCGCCCTTGCCCGCCGAGACGATCTTCCAGTCCCCGACGCGGAGCGCGCGGTTGCCTTCGTGCAGCCACCAGAGCGAGTCGTGCGGAATGTTTACATCGTTCGCAAAGGTCGGCACGAGACTCCGGCCCGGCGGAGTCGGCGTGGGCTGGCCGTCGAGCGTTTCGCTGCGCTTGCCGCCGGCGATCTCGAGGACGGTCGGCACGAGATCGATCAAGTGCGATGGCGTGTGGCGCACTTCCCCGCGTGCCGTGATCCCCTTCGGCCAATGCGCGATCAGCGGCGTGGCAATCCCACCTTCATGCAACCACGTCTTGTGCCGGCGAAAGGGCGTGTTCGCCGCGCTGGAGAATCCGGGGCCGAGGCAGAGGAAGCTTCCCGCCGAACCGGGCGCCGCGTTCGGGTCGTTGCCGTCGCCGCGCACCATGATCTCCGCGCTCGCGCCATTGTCGGAGAGGAAAACGACGAGGGTGTTTTCAAACGCGCCCATCGACTTGATCTGCGCGAGCACGCGGCCGATCTCCCGGTCCATCCGATCGACCATCGCCGCATGGATTGCCATCTTCGTCGCCTGGAATTCGCGCTGCGCCTCGGTCAGTTCCGGCCACGGCAGCGGACGATTGATCTCCCCCGGCCCGAGCTTCGCGATCTCCGCGGGGAAGTCGTAGGGCGGCCCCACTTCGCGCTCCAGCGCCGAGAGCGGGCAGTTCACGATTCCCATGGTCGTCATCCGCTTCCAGCGCGCGTCGCGAGTGGCGTCCCAGCCCGCGCGATATTTGTCCCGGTAGCGCGCGATGTCCTCGGGGGGCGCTTGCAGCGGAAAGTGCGGGACGGTGAAGGCGAGATATTCAAAGAAGGGCTGATCCGCGTGTTTTTCCGCGTGCTCTTTCAGGCACTTGATCGCGTGATCGGCGTAGGCCGTGGAGGTGTAGTATTCCGATCCCGCTTCGATCGGCGGAAGCTTCTGGTCGTCCTCGGAAATGTTCTTCGGCGCGAAGTTCCGATTGTGATCGTCGAGCACGTAGGAGTGGTCGAAGCCATTCTCCGTCGGCTTGCCGTCCACGTGCCATTTTCCTGAAAGGTAAGAGCGGTAGCCGAGCGGACGGAGCATCTCCGGCAGCAGCGGCGCCCAAGCCGGACGCGTGCCTTGGCCGCCGCTCTTCGTGCCCGGCACGGCGTCGCGCCGCACCTGCTGGGCGTAGTAGCCGGTGAGGATCGCCGCGCGCGAAGGCCAGCAGCGTGAGGTGTTGTAAAACTGCGTGAAGCGCACGCCGTCTTTGGCCAGTGCGTCGAGATTCGGCGTCGCGATTTCGCCGCCGTAGCAGCCGACATCGGAGTAACCGAGATCATCGGCGAGGATGATCAGGATATTCGGCCGGGCAGGGGCGGCATCGGCACGGAGCGTGAACGCAAGAGCGGCGAGGGCGATCGGGAGGAGATGGGTTCGCATGGAGGGAATGACGGACTCCAACATCGAAGCCGGGATTGGGTTGCGATGGGAAGCGACAAATTCTCTCCCGGTAGGGTGGGCGTCCGGCCCTACCCAGCCGTGCCGCGCCGACCCCTACTTCCCTTTTTCCACCAGCATCACATCCGCGATGTCGCACTCGCCGAGGTATTGCATGAGCTCGAACTTGAACTCGAGGATGGCCAGCGTGGTGGTGTCGAGTTTCTTGATGTCCTTGTGCTTGAAACGGACGGTGAAAGTCTTTTCCACGGTCTTCCAGGTGGCGTTGCTGCTGAACGGTTCGGTCTCGTGGATTTCGTCCTTGGTCTCGTCCTTGTCCACCTTCACCCCACGCCCGGTCTTCACGAATTTCGAGGCCGTGTTTTCGTTCGCGCCGAGATAGGCCAGCGTGCAGACGCCTTCGCGGATGCCGGTGCCCTTGGTCTTGAAGCTAAGTTGATAGGTCGAGCCGACCTTGAGCGGGGTGAGGAGCTGGCGCACCACGAAGGAATTCGCCGAGCCATCCGCGGCGGCCCACGTCGCGGGAATCGGCACCCATTCGTCCAGCCAGTAGCGGAAGAAGTCGTCGTCGTCGCGGCCTTCGAGCGTGAGTTCCTCCATCTTGAAGACCTTGTTCGGTGACGGGAAAAAGCCAGCCTTGAGGATTTTCCCTCCAGCGGGGCTCGCCTCTTCGCCGACGGAAATATAGGCGTAAAGATTCGAGCGGTTGGTGCCGGGGTCGATGGTCCATGTGGCGGGGATGCGAATGTTATTCGCCCACAGGTTGGTCCCCTTGAGCTCCACCGGCGCGTCGAACTTCGGTTCGGTCGGAGTGCCTTTGTTCACCGCCACGGCGATGCGACCGCTCGCCTTGCCGATCAGGATGTCGAAGAGGCCGTCTCCATTGAAATCCGCGGCATGCGGGGCGACCGCACCGCCGAGACTGTCGGCGCTGCCGAATTTGACCATCGTGGCCACGGGCAATTCGTCGCCGGGTTTCCATTTTGCGCTATTGAGATGCACGGACACGGTTCCCTTGCGGTCGCCCATGAGCACATCGATCAGCCCGTCGCCGTTCCAGTCGGCCACGGTCGGCACGAGCTGCTCGCGCCCGTCGCCGTAGCAGAGGTAGTAGCGCTGTTCCTCGGCGAACTTCGGCTCGGAGCTGCCCGATTGATTGAGCAAGACATACACGGCGTTCGCCGAGTAGGAACCTTCGCCGAGCAGAAGGTCGGGCTTGCCATCCTTGTTCCAATCCACCGCGCACGGCGCGAAAAGATTGCCCCATGGCCGCTTGACGGAAATCGGGATGCGGACCTGCTCGTATTTGGCCGGCTGCGCGTAGGCGGGAGCCATGGCGGTGCCGGTGTTCGGGACCTTGAGGACGTCGCCCGTGTAGTTGCCGATGATCAGGTCCGCCACACCGCGCCGATTCCAGTCGAAGAGGTTGATCTTGGGCGCCCCGTGCCGCCACGTCCATCCGACGCGGTCCCATTTCTCGTCCTTGGCGACGCGCGGGGGATAAATGGGGACGACCTCCGCGACGGTAAACTTCGGCTCAGTCTTGGTGCCCCCATTGATATAAGCGCGGACGACGCCGGCGGCATCGCCGGTGACCAGATCGGGAAGCTTGTCCCCGTTCATGTCCACGAAATTTACGGTGATGGGCATCTCGAGGTTGCCGACCTTGCCACTCTCGGTGAGCGCGTACGTGCCCGCCCGGCTTCCCGCGAGGCAGTTCTGCGCATCGACGCCATCCCACAGATTTTCCTGCGGCACGAACTTCGCGAAGTCGCCGTTGACGATGACGTTCGGCCCGTCGGCAAGAGCCGCCGCGGAGCATACGAGGAGTGGAATGATTGTTAGTTTGCGAGGCATACGGGGCAGGGGGGTTAGAACGTCCGCGGTGCATTGCGCACCTTGTCTTCCCAGCGGGTGAGGAGATGCACGATGATGTTGGTGCCAAACTTGTAGGTATCCTGCAGCGACTTGGGATCGATGTTGCGGAAGTAAAGTCCCCGGCGGTGCCACATCTCTTCGTTCATCGCGACCATGCGGCGCTTCTCGTCGCGCGTGGTGTCGAATTCCATCTCGTCGTTGAGCCCGAACTGCCACATGTCGCCGTAGTCATTCGCCGTGTAGATGATCGCGATCGAGCCGCCGTAACCCATCAGCGCATAGACCGGTTCGTCGTAGTAATTGACGCCGGGCGCCACGCCTTTGATCTCGGTGAAATAGTTGGCGGCGTAGATCGGGTGATTCGGCGGAAGCGTGATCCACTGCTCGCCAGGCGGAACGAGCCGCAGCATCTCGCGGCGAAAGGCGATGTCGAAGCGCGAGCGCTGACCCGGCACCGAGCTGTCGCCCCAGAGGCAGCCGCCGCTGCGCAGATATTCCGCGAGGTTTTCGACTTCCTTGTCCGAGAGCTTGAAGTCGCGATGGCCGGTGAACCAGATGAACGGCGGCTTCTTCACGTAGATGTCGTCGCTCGAGAGATCGAGCGGGATCGCCTGTGGTTCCGCGCGGATTTTTCCCTTCGATAATTTACCGACGAGATACAGCAGATTGGGCAGACTGCCCCCGGCGATCTCCGGCTTGCCATCACGAAACCAGACCGTCGAGTCCCAGTCGCCGCCCTGGTACTTTGCAAGATACGCCGTGAACTGAAACTCGCGGCTTTTCAGCGGCTTGCCCATGCTGGCGGTCCCACCTTTCGCCCAGCCGGAGGTGAATCCCGCGATCTTCGTGGCCATGTCCTTGCTCAAGGCCCCTTTCACGGCGGGAGGCGCGGTGGTCGTGGGTTTCGCGTCCACCGTCGGCTTCATCTTGAGCGTGGGCGTGAGCATCGATGCGTTCAAGGTGACGTTCGACTGCGCGCTGCTGGTGATCGCCATGAGTGCGGTGGGCGCCGCGGGCGCGGTGGCGGACGCGTCGGTCGTCGGAGCGAAGGTGCTCGTCTCGAGGACCGGCTCGGTCTTCGGCGGAGTGGTGGTGACCGTCTCGTTCGAAACGAGGTCGCCACCCTCGGCGGTGAAATCCGGCGGCTCGGGAATGCTCTTAATCAACACCGCACCGCCGACCACAATCAAGATGACGGCATGGAGGAGCGTGGAGACGGTGAACGCCTGCGCCTTGGCGAGGAGTTCGGGGAGGGAAGGGCGCTTCGGCGGTTCGGCGTCGGGGTCGAGGACGGGTGAAGAAGCGAGGTTCATGAGGCGATGGAGTTGACGCGCGGGCGACACGCCGGAGAGCTGCTTCGGGGCATTAGCACCGCCTGTGCCCTCGGCGATTCACAGAGGAGAGCCCGGTGGGATGGCTCGGCGGGATGAGCAACATGCATCCAGATTGAAATGGGGAAGGAATACATTGTATCCGGTCGAGCGGATACTCGACGTGACAAAACCTTAGCAGTGCTGCTGCGCCTCGCGCAACCAAAGGAACGGAGCGTGGACCTTCGTGCCTTTGCGGTGATCTGGGACCGCAACATTGTCTCCGGCTTAGAGCTTCGCCGGTTCCTGGAGCAGGGTGGCGATGCGCTGGAGCAGCCTGCCGGCCCCGCCGCCGTCGAGGACGCGGTGGTCGAAGCTCAAGGTGAGTTGCCCTTCGGTCACGGGCTTGAATTCGCCTTTCACCTTATCCCAAGCGGGCATGACGCGGCCGGCACCAAGGCCGAGGACGAGCGTCTGCTCTGGGAGGGGAATGGGTGTGGCCCATTCGAGTCCGAAGGTGCCGAAATTTGTGACCGTGGCGATCGAGCCGCCCTGCGCGGTGGGCGGCAGGCGGCGCTGGCGGGCGAGTTCCACGAGTTCGTTGTAACGCAGGACCATTTCGTGGAGCGGTGTCTTGTCGGCATCACGCAGGACGGGGACGAGCACGCCGTCCTCAGCCTCCACCGCGAAGCCCACATCGATCGCGCGCGGATGCACGATTTTGTCGCCGATGAGACGGCCGGCGGGTTTGCTGTTTTCCCCGAGGGCGACGGCGAGGGCGCGCAAGGCGTAAAGCGCGGGACCGGGTTTCGGGTCGCTGGTCTTGCGATGCGCGAGCAGCGGTTCGAGGATGACGGACATGCCGACGGTGGCGAGCGGACGGCTCCAGCTCCGGCGCATGGCGTCGGCGACTGCGACGCGCATCGAGGACGCTGGGCTGAGTTTGCTCTCCTCGAGCTTGATGATGAATTTTTCGAAGTCCTCGATCGTGACGCGGCCCGCCGCGCCGCTGCCCGCGACTCCGGCGAGGTCGGCGGCATGCAGGCCCATCTCGTTCATCCGAGCCTTCATCCGCGGCGAAAGGTAGCTCGCTCCGGCGGCGTGGGCGGGCACGGGCAATCCGCGGACGGTGGGCTGCACGCTCGTCTGCGTGGGCGCGGGAGAAGATCCCGCGGTCTTCGCGGACTCGCCGTTCGCCAGCGGCGCAGGGGGGGTGTCCAGACCGCGGCGCGCGGCTTCCTCGGCGGTCACTTCGAGGTAACCCAAGGTCGCCCCCACCGGGTAGCTTTGCTGTACTTCGACGAGCCATTCCACGACGCGCCCATCGCACGGAGAGGTCACGCCCATGGTGGCTTTATTCGTCTCCACTTCGAGCACGTCCTGCTCGCTGGCGACGGTGTCTCCCACCTTGCACGGAAGGCTGATGACGGTGGCCTCGGCGATGGATTCGCCGAGCTGTGGCATGATGATGGGGATGCGGGGCATGGGCGGAGCTTAGAGGCGAAGGAGCTGGCGAAGTTTGGCGCCGATCGTCTGCGCGGTCGGGCGATGCGTTCCCCAGAGATTCGGGTGGAATGGCACCGGCGTGTCCTTGGCGTTGAGTCGCATCGGCGGGACGTCGAGCAGGCCGAAGCCTTCGGTGGCCACGCGCGCGACGACTTCCGCGGTGACACCGCCCCACGGCCACGCTTCGCCCACAGCGAGCAGGCGACCGGTGCGGGCGACACTTGCGAGCACCGTGTCGGTGTCGAGCGGCTTGATGGAGCGCAGATCGATGACTTCGATCTCCCAGCCTTCGACGGCGAGTTCTTCGGCGCAGGCGAGCGACTCATGGACCATCGCGCTGTAGGTCACGATCGTGGCGTCGCGGCCGGCGCGGGCGATGCGCGCCTTGCCGGTAGGCACGGCTTCCGTGGGGAGCGCCTCGGCCTTTAGGTGATAGTACAAATACTTGTGCTCGCAGAAGATCACCGGGTCATCGATCGCAACCGCTTCGAGGAGCATGCTGTAGGCGTCCTCGACGGTCGCGGGGGTCATGACGATGAGGCCGGGATAGTGCGCGTAGAGCGCCTCCATGCTCTGGCTGTGAAATGGGCCGGCGCCCGAGGTGCCGCCGCTCGGGAGACGGACGGTGATTGGGCAGGGGACGTTCGTCCGCCAATTCAGTGTCGCGGCCTGATTCACGATTTGGTTGAACCCGACGGTCGAGAAGTCAGCGAACTGCATCTCGATGATCGGGCGCATTCCCTCGATCGCCGCACCGATCGCGGAGCCGATGATCGCATCCTCGCTGAGCGGCGCGTCGATGACGCGGCCGGGGAATTCCTTGGCGAGGCCTTTGGTTGCTTTGAACGCGCCGCCGAATTGCCCGACGTCCTGGCCGTAAATGTAAACGCGCGGATCGTCCGCGAGGGCTCGTGCCTGCGCGGCGCGGATCGCTTCAAGGTAGGTGATCATTCGAGGGAAAAGCCGTCCTTGAGCTGCGGCGATGCGAGCGCGCACCACTCTTCCTGACTCGGATCGGGTGAGGGTTCGCGCATCGTGGTGGCGAGCGCTTCTTCGACCTCCTGCTCGGCCTGATCGCGCCAACTCGCGACCGTAGCGGCGGTGGCCCACTGCGAATCGAGGATGTGCTGCTCGGCGAGGTGGAGGCAGTCGCGACCGAGGGCGGATTCCCGCAGGGCGGGATCGACGTAGCTCGCGTCATCGTGTTCGCCGTGGCCCACGAGTCGGAGGAGTGAAGCGACGACGAGTTGCGGGCCGTGCCCTGCGCGGGCGCGAGCGACGGCATTTCCAATGACGGCGAGACAGGCGGCGAGGTCGGTGCCATCGACGCTGTGACCGTCGATCCCGTAGCCGGGCGCCTTGTCCACGAGGTCGCGGCAGGCGAACTGCCGATCGGTCGGCGTCGAGTAGGCGTACTGATTGTTGGCTACGACGACGACGAGCGGGAGTTTTTCCACCGCAGCGAGATTGACGCCCTCGTGAAACGCGCCGGTGGAAGTGCCGCCTTCGCCGATGCAGGTGGCGCCGACAGTCCCGGTGATGCCGCGAAATCTCCGTCCGATGAGCGTACCTGCGACCAGCGAAATCATCGCGCCGAGGTGGCTGACCATGGCCATGAGACCTTCGCGCGGGCGGCCACGGTGCACATTTCCATCGCGCCCTCGCATCGGCCCGAGCTTTGAGCCCATGTAGGTGCGGGTGCAATCGAGCAAGGGTTCACCGAAGGCGAACCGGCCGGCCTGGTCGCGGATGAGCGGCGCGAAGATGTCGCCTTTTCGCAAAGAGATGCCGACCGCAACGCTGAGCGCCTCCTGGCCTTTGCCAAGGAAGACGCCGCCCTGAATTTTCCCGCTGCGGTAAAGGCTGGCGAGGCGTTCCTCGGTGATCCGCGCGAGCAGCATCCATCGATAGGCGTCGAGGTAGGTTTGCTGCTGGGACACGGGATTCATCGGGATTGGCTCGGTCGAGGTGGGCGGAGCCTCAATGGTTGGTACCATGCGGCAGGTTATTAAGCCGGGCGCACCGGGCGCAACGTTTCTTCGGCGGAAGCGGGCTAAAGTTTGTGAAAAATTTCACAAGCAGGCGGAACCGTGCTTCATTGATGGTGAAGCGGGAGCTTCAAATTATGAACGTCCATCAGCGAAATTTGCCCAGGGTCGTGATCATCGGCGGTGGGTTCGGCGGAATCGAGGCGGCCAAGGCCCTGCGCAAATTGCCGGTCCGGGTCACCCTCCTCGACCGGCAGAATCATCACCTCTTTCAGCCACTGCTCTATCAGGTGGCGACGGCGGCGCTGTCGCCGGCGGACATCGCGGAACCGCTGCGCGCGATTCTGCGCCGGCAGAAGAACGCCGAAGTGATTCTCGCGGAGGTGCAACGGATCGACGTCGCGGGGAAGCGGGTCATCACCGGCGACGGTGATGTGGCCTACGACTATCTGATTGTCGCGGCAGGCGCGCGGCATTCGTATTTCGGCAATGATGGGTGGGAAAAATATGCGCCGGGTTTGAAGAGCCTCGACGATGCGCTGGAGTTGCGGCGGAGAATGCTGATGGCTTTCGAGCTTGCCGAGAAGACGCGGAGCGGTGAGGTGCGGGCCGCGGCGATGACCTTCGTGGTGGTGGGTGCGGGACCCACCGGAGTGGAGATGGCGGGCGCGCTTTCGGAGATTGCGCGTGTGACGTTCGTGAAGGATTTCCGGCACATCGACTCGTCACAGGCGCGGGTCATCTTGCTCGATGCTGCGCCGCGGGTGCTGCCGACGTTTGCGCCGGATCTTTCCGAGAGTGCGCTCCGGCAATTGGCCGGCATCGGTGTGGCGGTGCGGCTCGGCACGATGGTGGAGAAGATCGACGAGACGGGTGTGACCTTGAAGGGCGGGGAGAGAATGCCCTCGCGCACGGTCGTGTGGGCGGCGGGCAACGCGGCTTCGCCGCTGGGCGCGAGCCTCGGTGTGCCGCTGGATCGCATGGGGCGCGTGATCGTCAATTCCGACCTCAGCATTCCCGGGCACCCGGAGGTGTTTGTCATCGGCGATCTCGCGCATTTCGCACCGGATGGAAGCGCGCCACTGCCGGGGCTCTCGCCTGTCGCGATGCAACAAGGTCATCATGTCGCGAAGAACATCCGGGCCCTGCTCGCGGGCGGCTGGACGTCGAAGTTCGACTATTTCGACAAAGGGACGATGGCGACGATCGGCCGGCATGCGGCGGTCGCAGATGCTGGCTTCATCCGGTTCTCCGGGTTGCTGGCCTGGCTGGCGTGGCTCTTCGTCCACGTACTTTTCCTGATCAGCTTTCGCAACAAGCTGATGGTGCTGGCGAACTGGGCGTGGCAGTACGTGACGTTCGGCCGAGGCGCGCGTTTGATCACCGGACGGGAGTGGCCGGGGAAGGCGTAGCGGGGGCTCTAGCGGCGCTTGCCGCCCATGATGCTGCCCATCAGGCCGCGGACGATCTGGTTGGTCACGGTGCGGGCGGCGCTTTTCATCATCAAGTCGGCGAGTCCATCCCGCTTGCCACCGCGGGGGCCGGTGCTGCCGAAAATCATCGAGCCGATCGCACCCATGATGCCACCGCCGGCGGCTTGCGGACTCGCGGCTGGGTCTCCCGGCAAGGGTCGGGGGACGCCGGGAGTGGCCGCCGTGGGGGCTGCGCCGACGACGCGTTCAGCGGCGCGGGCCTGGAGTTTCTCCGCGGCGCTCTCGCGATCGACGGTCGTTTCGTAGGTGCCGTAAATGACGGACTGCTTGATGATCGCCTCCCGCTCGGCGGCGCTGATCGGTCCGAGCTGGCTGCGTGGCGGAACGAGCAAGGCGCGCTCGACCACCGCGGGCGTGCCCGTCTCATCGAGCAAAGAAATGAGCGCTTCGCCGACCGCGAGTTGCGTGATGGTTTCCTCGACGTCGAGTTTGGGATTCTGGCGAAAGGTTTCCGCGGCGCTCTGCACGGCTTTTTGGTCGCGCGGCGAGAAGGCGCGAAGGGCGTGCTGCACGCGGTTCCCGAGCTGGCCGAGGATGCGCTCAGGGATATCGATCGGGTTTTGTGTGATGAAGAAAACGCCGACGCCTTTCGAGCGGATGAGCCGCACCACCTGTTCGATCTTGTCCTCGATCTCCTTGGGCAGATCGCTGAAAAGCAGATGCGCCTCGTCGAAGAAGAACACGAGCTTCGGCTTGTCGAGGTCGCCGACTTCGGGGAGGCGCTCAAAGAGTTCGCTGAGCATCCAGAGCAGCGCGGTGGCGTAGGTGCGCGGGCTTTGCATGAGTTGGTCGGCGGCGAGGATATTGATCACACCTTTTCCATCGGGGCCGGTCTGCAGGAAGTCGTCGAGATTGAGCGCGGGTTCCCCGAAGAACTTGGAGCCGCCTTGCTGGTCGAGTTGCGTCAGCGCGCGCTGGATGGCGCCGATGCTCGCGCTGCTGATGTTCCCGTATTCGACCTGGAAGGTGGCACTGTTTTCCCCGAGGAACTTCAACATTTCCCGCAGGTCTTCGAGATCGAGCAGGAGCAGTCCATGGTCATCGGCAATTTTGAAGAGGAGCGAAAGCACCCCTTCCTGGGTGTCGTTGAGGTTCAAGACGCGGGAGAGCAGCAGCGGACCCATCTCGCTGATCGTTGCGCGAATCGGGTGGCCCGATTTTCCGAAGATATCCCAGAAGGTGACGGGAAATCCGGCGAAAGCGTGATCGCGGGTGCCGAGCTTTTGCAGGCGCTCGGCGACTTTCGGCGTGGCGCTGCCGGCCTTGGCAATGCCGCTGAGGTCACCCTTGATGTCGGCCATGAAGACGGGCACGCCGAGCGCGGAGAAGTTTTCTGCGAGCGCTTGGAGCGTGACCGTTTTGCCGGTGCCAGTGGCGCCCGCGATGAGGCCGTGGCGGTTGCCCATGCGGGCGTTGAAAAAGATCGGATTAGGGCCTTGCGCGAGAACGAATGGTTCAACCATGGGTGGGGGAAGTTGCGCGCGACTTTACGCAGGCGGTAATTGGACGGGCGAGCAGATTGTCGCTTTAGATGAGATGTAATCCGACGATCAAGGCAGTGACGGAAACCATGCTCAGAAGGGTGGAAGCAAAAACTGCGGAGGCCGCAAAGTGCGGATCGGCATCAAACTCGTGGGCGATCAGCGCCGTGTTAACGGCGGTGGGAAATGAAGAACTCAGGATCATGATTTTCGCCGTGTCGCCGGTGAACCCGAACATTCCTACCAAAGCACACGCAAGCAGCGGCCCGCCGAGCAATCGCAGCCCGAGCGCCCAACCGAGGCGCGAGAGATGGCGCGGACGTTCGGTCTTGGAAATCTGCGCTCCGAGGGTGACAAGCGCGAAGCCGACCAGCGCGTCCGCGAAGTATTCGAGCGGCACCCAAAGCCAGCGCCACTCCTGCACGGGGAGGTGCCACGCCCGGGCAAGGAGCGCCGCGCCGACAGCCCAGAGGGAAACCTGCCGAAGCATGGGCAGCAAAGCTCTCCACCCGGTGCGGTGTGCCGACGATGCGAGGAGGAGGCCGATCGAAAAGGTGCTTACGTTCGTCGCAACGATGATGAAGACTTGGATCGCCGGTCCGTGGGTCGGGAATGCCAGCGCCATGAGCGGCACGCCATAGTTGCCCGAGTTGTAAAACATCGTGGCGAGCTGCAGGGAACGCGTTTGGGGGCGTGAATACCGCATGGATGAACCCACTAGAGCGCCGAGGACGAACATTCCCGCGATGATGGCGACCGTGAAGCCCACCACACGGAGCGCGAGGCCCGGAGTCAGGTTCGAGCGCACGATTTGGACGAAGATGAACGAGGGTACGAACAGGTACAGGTTCAACTTCACCAAAGACCCTAGGTCGAGGCGGGAACGCCGGTCGAGCAGCCACCCGGCCCCGAACATCACGACAATCGGCAGCAGGACTTGCGCAAATACGTTCCAAAGAAGCACGCGAGTGGTTTCCTATTGGGGGCGGTATCCGGGGCGACGTCGCCACAAACACAAAGAGCGCGAGAAGTGCTCTCGCGCTCTTTGCGACCAACCTCGGAGAAAATGTTACGGGCTCACGCTCGGCGGGATGCGCACCCGGCGAGTTGGATTCGGAGGGAAACCGAGAGCGCCAGGAAGGTAGGGCGAGCCGCCGGGCCCAATGAGGACCGGCTCGGGATTTTTCTTCGGATCTTTGTAGTCCTTGCTGTCCTTCGACGGATCGTAGCTGGACGATTCTTCGGACGAATCTGACGATGACGACGGGCGATATTCAGCCACTACTTCCGGACTCAATGCGACCTCATAGTTGTCGAGCGTCACGCCATTGAAGGAGGAAATTTCGCGCACGGTAAGGTTCTCGGCGGGGTTTTCTGGATTCCAGCGTACTGCCAGCTGTGCTGCTTCGACCGAGGGGAAATCGATGCTGGAGCGCGCGTTGGTGCCATCGAGAACGAGGCTGACCGTCGGCGTCACTGCATCGAGCGGGGCGGCAGTTCGCGGGCCTGAGGAAGCGCTCGGCGTGCTCATGGCGTAGAAGTCGAGTTTTCCCTTCGCGCCGGCGTCGGTCAGAACCGAGATGCGCGAAATCTTGTTTTGATCTCCATAGGCAATGATCGCGCTCGATTCGTTGCCTCGTCCGGCCAGTGTGACCGCGGTTTCCGGATTATCGTCGATTGCCCTCTGCCACGACACATATCCGCCTGTGGAATTCGCATAGTTCACACGCGCGCCGCTGGAAAGCGAACCCAGGTTGAAGTTGGTTTGATTATTCACGTACTGACCAAAGATCGCGTGCGAATCGATCGGCTGTTCGCGTTTGCGCAGGCTATAGCTGACGGAGGGCTTGTCGCCATAAACGTAGAGGCCGTAGAGCGGACCTGGATCGGTCACGTTCGTTTGGATGAGAAGGTACTTGGCAAGGTGGTTGAAGGATTTTCCAAGCTTCTTATTGTTCACCGCATCGAATGGGACGTTTTTCGCCAGCGATTTCCAAGAACTGCTTCCCGGAGCTGTCGGCTCGTCACCGGCAAACAGGTCAATCGTTCCGCTCGCTGGCCGCGCGGAGATGCTGAAATTGGACAAGACCTCAGGTTCGCTCAGCACGAGCAGATAGCTCTGCTTGCCGGCCATTACCGGCCAGCCGGTCGTCGCATCGTCGTCTAGCCACGCAGCCGCAGCTTCTGTCGGCACGTAGGTTTGGTTGGATGAATTGAAAATAAAGAGATTCGAACCGAGGTGCTGACGGGCGAGGTTTTTAGGGAAAATCCGCAATTGCTTTGACGATTGATCGTGCGCGGCTGCCATTGAGAGCGTCGTGCAAGTGATCGAAAGCAAGATGACGAGAGGCGAATTGGTCTTCATTGGAATGGTCGTTTTTTAACTGATCGGTTGCGGGAATGGAATCAAAATTTTCGAAGGGATACAGGGCGGAATAACCCTCGAGCGGTTCTAGAAATTACATTCACTATGATTGGTATTCCCGAGCGCGGCAAGTGTTTTTTTAACCAGTTCGCCCCGTCATAATTTTTGAGCGCGATCAGGCACGAGTTTTACATTGGCAACGTCCAGCGCGAGGAGTATTCCTTGGCGCTGGTCTGCGACTTGCTTGCGACAATTCGCGTTCCGCGTCCTCGCCAATCGAGTGGCACATTCACCCAATCCCACAACCGTGACTACCGAAAATAACTCCACATTCTCCAGCGCCGCGCTGAATTTGGCCGCAGGGCAAAAAATTGCCGGGTGCTACTTGCTTGAACGTCCGCTTGACGTGGGTGCCGGCCTTCTGATCTGGATCGCACAAGATGAAGTGCTGGGAAAGCAGGTTGCCCTGCATTTCCTTCCCTCGGCGATTTCGCGGGACGCAGCGGCGATCGAGGAGCTTCGCCACGAAGTCAAACGCAATCGACCGCTGATTCATCCCGGCGTTCTGCGCGTGTATGACTTGGTGGAAGCGGACGATCTGACGGCCGTGGCGACGGAGACATTTGAAGCACGGTGCCTCGCGGCGATTTTGGAAGGAAAAGGGCATTTCGAAGTCGAGGATTTGGAGTCCTGGCTCGATGCGGTCTGCGTCACACTGGAGGAGGCGCACCGGATCAAACTTACGCACCGTGATCTTGCTCCGCAGAATGTTTTCGTCACCGCAACGGGAGGCTTGCTGCTTGCGAATTTCGGGATAAGCCGGGTTGTTCAGGATGCATTGCATCGAGCCAACGGGGAGAGTTCGGCACGGATCCACACCCTAAGTCCTCAATTGATCGAGGGCGCGGCACCGAGCGTGACGGACGACGTTTATGGCGTCGGCGCTTTGTTCTATGAATTGCTCTCCGGGCAGCCGATTTTTTCCGGTAGCGATGTCGCTGAGAAGATCCGGCGCAGCGTTCCGCCGCGCATTTCCGAAAGTCGAAGGGTCAACGACAAAGGGACCGAGATTCCTCCAGGCTGGGACAATGTTATCGCCGCCTGCCTCAATAAACGCAGTGATGAGCGTCCGCAACGTCCCTCGGAGATTGTTTCAAGCATCGAAGCGTACCTCCCGCTGGCCGAGTCCTCGCCCGTTGCCCAAGTTGAAGTCCACCACATGCTCAGCGAATACAGCGAAGAGGCGCCCACGGAGGTGGAATCGATCCTCCCAAAATTTGTGCAAGAAGGCCAAAGCACGCCGCCGACTCCGGAACCGGCAGCGTCGCCTGACCCGGAGATCGAGGCTGAAGCATTCGCGAAAGTCGTCGCCGTGCCAAACAACTCGATAGGATCCGAACCGGTGCTGGCATCGCCCGTGGAGTCAGACTCAATCGACTCCACGCCCGTCGTGACCGAGCCGGTCAAAGCTGCCGCGAAGCGAAGCGCGCTTCGGCCGCTCGAATACGATGGCACCGAAGAGGATGCATTCTCGGCCATCTTGCCCCGACGGTTTCGGTTCCCCGCCGCGGTTGCCGCCGCTGTGGCCCTTTTCCTCCTTTTGATTAACGGGTTCTTCAAGCCTGCGAGGGATGAGACGCCGACGCCATCACTCGCGACGTCTGATCTTCGCGAGCGATCTGAACTAACATCAGTCAAAAATTCTCTGCCCGAGACGGCAGCCCTGGCGAAACGTCCGCCCGACACCGAGCCACCGGTCCCCGTTGCCATGAAGAAGTCGCCGCCGATCCCTGAAATGGTGGTAGTCGCTGGGCCGACGCCATCGGCACCGCCAAAAGTCAGCGCATCGGCTACAGTGTCTTCAGCTTCGCTGTCGGACAAACAAATCTCGGACAAAGCGGCGACGCTCGAACGTCTCAAGCAGGATCTGGAAGCGACCGAGAAAATTCACCAGACAAGGTTGAAAGACCAACAAACCGCTGCTGTGGCCCTCGCTGAGGCCCGGAAGGCGATCGATGAAAAGACCAAGGCCGTAGGCACGGCGAAGAAAATTGCGGATGATCTGCTAGCTGCTCGGAAGAAGCGCGAAGATGAACAAAAAGTTGCGGAAACGGCCGCGCGCGCTGCCGAGCAATTGGCCGCAGAAAAGCTCCGCGCAGCGGAGGACGCACGGAAGGCCCTTGCCGATTTTGAGGCGCAGAATCGCGAGAAGCTGACCGCTCAAGAGAAGATGGAAGCCGAGATCCAGGGGCTCCAGCGGACACTTTCGGATCGTCAGAAAAATGCTGACGAAAGCGCGAAGGCGGTCGCCGGCGCGGAGACCGCCCGCCAACACCAGCTTGCGTTGATCGAGCAGACCGAAAAGGAACTCGCAGAGTCGAAGGCGCATATCGCCAAGGCGTCTGCGGAGGGAGAACGCCAGCGCCAGGCGATGGATGCCGAGCGCCGCAAACTCGATGACGAAATTGCCGCTATGAAAGCGCTCTTCGAACAAAAGATGAAGGATATTGAGGATCGTCGCCGTCAGATCGAGACTGCTCCGGCGGCGGGTGCGCCCTCGGCCCAATCCGCACCTCCGGCGAGCGCTGAACTCAAGCCTCTCCAAACTGCCACACCCGCCCCGACTCTTCCACTGATGGCATTAAAAACCGATCCAGGGAAAGTGCCGCCGCCCGCGACTCCCGCTCCCGCAGGCATGCCGGTCGAGCCCGTTGCTACCTCCGCGTCGATAAACAGCCTCGGGATGAGGTTTGTGCCAGTGGGCGATGTTCTGTTTTGTGTATGGCAGACACGGGTCAGGGACTTCGAGACATTTGCGAAAGCCGTGAACCTAAAATCGACCGCATGGCGTGGACCGGGCTTCCGGCAGGGTCCTGATCATCCTGTCGTCAATGTGACTTGGACTGAGGCACTCGCTTTCTGCAAATGGCTTTCCGACAAGGAGCATAAGGAAGGCTCGCTGCCCGCGAATCAATTTTACCGCCTCCCTTACGATCTCGAGTGGAGCAAGACGGTAGCACTCCCAGACGAGACCGGAAAAACTCCAGAAGCCCGTGACATGGGTGTTCCGGACGTCTATCCATGGGGAACCGAATGGCCACCAACAAAAGGTGCCGGAAACTACACCGGCGAGGAAACCGGTTCGGATGTCGCGATCAAGGGATACGATGACGGATTCGCGTGGACGTCGCCGGTCGGCAGTTTTCCGCCCAACAAATTGGGTCTCTACGATAGTGGTGGAAACGTTTGGCAGTGGTGCATGGACTCATGGAATAACGAGTCCAAGACGAAAGTGCTCCGCGGCGCCTCCTGGTATAACGGCGCACTTAAACTCAGCCTCCTCTCGTCCTGCCGGATTCATGCAGCGCCAGACAGCAGCACGGACAATTATGGCTTCCGCATCGTCCGTGCAACGGACACTGTCGCGGGACGGTCGGCGAAGAAGTAATAGGGTGCCTTGCTTCCGCTCATTGTTCGTTTTTTGACGTTGCAATTTTGACCTGGATGGAAAACATCCGCGGAAATCGCGAATCTATGAAAAAATCATTGAGCCACACGCTCATCCTCGTCGGTGCCATCACGCTACTTTGTCCGCAGGCTGGATATGGGCAGGACTTTTTCCGTGATCTCGGAACGTCACGTTCATCCGGTGGAATGGGGCCCGTCGTCCCTTCAGACTACACGTATGAAGACGGATCGCCGAGTGGGCTGCGCGCTTTGCGCCCGGGACAGGAGATGACCACGGTTGAGCAGGTGCAAGAGGAGGAGAAATACAATTTCGCGGCAGGACCGCTTCGCTTCAGCCTCGCGGCGGGTGTCGGTCTTGAATGCAATGACAACATTTTTCTCTCCGACGGCGATCGTGAATCCGACTTCATCTTTCGTCCGACCCTGGACCTCGATACCCGCTGGCGCCTGAGCGAACTGAACACGCTTCGATTCAACATTCAGGCTTCTTATGCCAAGTATTTTGATCACACCGAACTTGATTCCGATGGAGTGCTGATCTCGCCGAATTCCGAACTGGCCCTGACGTTTTTCGTTGGCAGTGTCAAATTCACGCTGCGCGATCGGTTCAGCTATCAGGAGGATACCTACGACATTGCTCCGCTGAGTAATGTGGCCACTTACCAACGTTACGAGAATCAGGCGGGCATCCAAGTTGACTGGCAGATCAATCAGCAACTCGATCTACCGATCGGTTACGACCATTACAACCTCTGGACAAAGGGCAATGAGTTCAGCGATCAGGACCGAGCGATCGATACGATCTATGCCCGGCCCTCCATCCAACTTACTCCCGCGCTCAAAGTCGGGTTGAACGCGGCGTATAGCTTCATCGACTTCGACAGCAGCGATCGGGCGGATGGAGACAACCTCCTCGTCGGTCCATTCGTTGAGTTGCAGATTTCCCAGTACACGAACTTCTATCTCGAAGCCGGATATCAGGATTTGAATTTCGACGGCACGTCCACTTTCAACAACGAGGCGACAGCTTTTTCCGGCGCAATCCCAGGCGCGTTTACTGACGACTCCGACTCATCTACGTGGTACGCGAAGTTTGAGATCCAAAACAAACCTAGCGACTTCTTTCGCCATCGGCTCTCCGGTTCGAAGACCTCGGAAATCGGATTTGGGACGGACTTCTATGACCTATACCACATCGAATACGACGCCGAGTGGAAGATTACGGAGAGAACCGAAGTCGGGCCGACCTTGTTCTACGAGTACTACGAGGCATCCGGTGATGGCGGCGAGGAGGCGCACCGTTACGGAGCCACCTTCGGAATTCGGCATCACTTCTCAAATTCACTCACGCTTGGGCTCGATTATCGCTTTATCCTCAAGGACTCCAATATTGAGGATGCAGACTACTACCAAAATCTCGCCTTCCTCAGTCTCTACTACAAATTCTAAATCCATCTGTATGGCCTATGCCTAGTCTCCGGTTTGCGTTCGCAGGTTTTTCAGTCGCCCTGCTGGCGGCATCGGTAACGGTCCTAGCGCAGAGCACAGTTCCGAGAGCAGAACCCATTCGTCCGGGTGCGCCCGGATATCCTCAGGGCAATTACTTTGCGCCCGCGGACCGGATGGAATCGGTGGACCCGGACGCAAAACTCGGTCCGGGTGATGAATTGACCGTCGAGATAGAACAGGACCGCGAAGGTGCGTTCCCGAGATTGGTCAGCGCGACGGGTGAAATCGATGTGCCTCCGTATGGCCGTGTCAAGGTCGCGGGCCGAACCACGGCGGAAGCGGCATCGGAGATCAAACGATTACTCGAAAAGGATTTCTACTATACGGCGACTGTGAAACTGTCATTGGATCGACGGAGTCGCGCGGTCGTCAAAGCCGGAATGATCACCATTTCTGGGGAGGTGCGGTCGGTCGGACCGCTCGACCTTGAAGCGGGGAGTCGTCTCACCGTGAGTCAGGCGATTTTGAAAGCGGGCGGCTTTGGTCCGTTTGCCAACCAGCGCAAGGTGCAGGTGACGCGAAGCGAGGGCGGCGTGAGCAAGCAATTCTTTGTGGACGTCAAAGAGGTTCTCGAGAAAGGACGTGTGGAGAAAGATGTACCCGTTCAGGACGGCGATCGGATTAACGTGTCGAGGAACATCATCAACCTATAATGGACTCTACAAACTCGGAAGCGCCCGCCACACCGATCGGAGCCGTGTTCGGCATGCGGGTTTATCGATTCCGCACGTTGATCCGGCGGCACTGGTGGATCCTCGCGATTACGATCGGACTCGGGCTCGCCTACGAGTCATATGTCGCGTTCAAAAAGCCACAGCGTTTTGAGTCGGTCAGCCGGCTGAACATTCGCGAAGAGCTTATTGCCGAATTTAAGGTGGGCTGGTCGGATTCCACCGGCAATTTCTTCGGCACCTCGACGGAGCAAATGAGAAGCCCCCTAGTGCTCGGTCGCGCCTACGAGAAGGTCCGGCTTCTGGAGCCTCAATTCACAGGTGCGGTGGATATCGTCGCCAACATCACGCCCAAGACCAATCTGTTCATTGTTACCGGCACTGGCCGGGACCCGGAATTCGTCCGCATCTACGTGGACGCGACGGTGCAGGAGTTCATCAACCTGCGCGCTGAAGGTCGAAACTCCACGTCAACCGATGTGAAGGACAAGTTGCAGGATCAGATCAACAGCACCAAATCCGAACTCGAGGTACAGAAGAACAAGCTTCAGGCATTTACCGAACTGAACAACATGGAGTTCTGGATGGAGCAGGGAAAGAGTTCCGCGTTGTTTCTTTCCGGCCTGAAGAACAAACAGGCTCAATTACAAAACGAACTCCAGCGGATCGAAAACCTGACTCCTGACCAACTACTAACCACTCCGACAACCTCTGCACCGAGGTCTTCGGCAAATCTGGGGGACGGTTCAAGCGGGGCTATGCTTGCCGACCAGGCGACGTCATTTAATAGCGACCTTTATAACCAATACCTGAGAAAGGATCAGGAGTTGAAACAGCGGGAGGCGGACCTGGCGACATGGAGCGTCGTATGGAAGCCGAAACATCCGAAATTGCAGAAGATTCAGGACGATATTAGGAGCCTTAAACTCGGCATTGAAACGATCAAGGCTCAAAATCGCGAGGCGACCGCCGCTCGCGCAGTGACGGTTAAGGCTGAGTTGAAGACTCTCGATTCCAGCATCGAGACGTGGGACAAGACGGTCCGCGAAGCCAGCCGCAAGGACGCCGAGTATCAGACTCTTCAGACCGACGTGGCGCGCACTCAGAGCCAGTTGGAGAAACTGCTCGGAAGCATCGCGAACGCGTCATACGCCGGAAGCACCAGCCCTGAACCGTGGGTGATCATGCAGAAAGCGACCCCCGCCAGAGAAGTGCCGCGCGGCACGCTCAAGCATATTCTCATGGGCCTGCTTGGAGGCGGGATGGTCGGCATGGTGATCCTGCTCCTGCTCGATCGCGCTGACGATCGCCTCGCTTCGGCCACGGAGTTGCTGGAACATTTCTCCGAACCAATCCTCGGTCAGATTCCGAATGTCGCGGAGAGCCGAAACGCAGAAGGATTGCCTCTGCTGCAAACTGAGGATGAGCGCTACACTTACGCGGAAGCTTTCCGCAGCCTTCGCTCGTCACTTATCTTCATGCCAAACCAGGCCGAGTTGAAGACGGTGATCGTCACCAGCGCGATTCCCAACGAGGGCAAATCCACGATCGCCAGCAATCTCGCCATCACCATGGCTGCGGCCGGCGCCCGCGTCTTGCTCGTGGATGCTGACTTGCGCCGCGGCGACATCGCTCCCCTTTTCGGCATGGAAGTCCGCGTGGGTCTCTCCGACATTCTGCGCGGATCGGTCCACTGGAAGGAGACGGTGAAGACGACGAAATATCCGACACTCTCGATCATTGCGCGCGGCCCCGTCACCAATCAGTCCGGGGAACTGTTGCTCAGGCCGTTGCTGATTTCTCTGCTTGAGGAGTTCAAGGAAAACTACGACCTCACCATCTTCAACACCGCTCCGATCCTCGCCACGGACGACACCTCCACGCTGGCTCCAAACTTTGACGGTGCCCTGATGGTGATGCGGGCGCAATTCACCCCGGCACGGCTGACCAAAAACGCGATCAACGCGCTCTACCAGCGGCAGGTGAACGTGCTTGGGCTCATTCTCAACTGTCTGGATACCGACATGCCGGATTACCACTACTACCGGTATTCGAAGTATTACGCGGCGTAGATGTCCGGCGCTGGGGAGCGAGGATTGTTCAGATCCCGACTCGGCGGCTCGCAATACTTTCGTAGAACGCGGCGTATCGGTGGGCGAGTTGCTTCCAAGCGAATCGATTCCACGCCCAATCGGCTAGTTCCAATCGTTGTGCCGGGCTTTGCCGGGGATCGCTAAAAAAGCGGGCAAGTGACTCTCGAACCGCGCCGATCCGCGGGACCGTGATGTAGCCGCGTTCCGGGGTTAGCTCATCGGACCAGGGTGTGTCCGCGGTGGTGAGGGTGCGCGTGCCGACTTGCGACGCTTCGAGTACGGCGAGACCGAAGTTTTCGGAATGCGATGGAAGGCAAAAAAGGTCGGCGCCCTGGAAATATTTCCAGCGCGCTTCGCCCCAGATGGCTCCCATCCAGTCGATTCGAGGCAATGACCCCGCGTGATCTGCGGCGAAAGCTTTGAGCGCATCGACATAACCGCGCTCGCCGTCGCCGACGATTACGAGGCGCGTGACCGCAGGCCATTTCATCGACGCGAGCGCTTTCAGGAGCAGGTCTGGCCCCTTCTTCTCATGCAGACGCGAAAGGAACAGCAGCACGATCTCCTCGGACGCCCAACCCAGATGCTGGCGTGCGCGCAGGTAATCCGGACGCGCCTCGCCAGTGAGTCCGAGCGGGATCGATTCGATCCGCTGGTGCGGGGCGAAGCGGGTCAAGCGGAGAGCTTCCTTCGGGCCGGTGGCGAGCAGCGCGGACGCATTGGCGAGGTGGCGCTTTTCCACGACCTGATAATACGGCCACTTCTTCCACCACTTATGGCGCCATGCCCACGGCTCGAGCATCCCGTGCGGTGATACGACATAAGGCAGGCCGCGCGCTCCGCACTCGCGTGACAGGCGGGCGTGGGCGGGTTGCCAGAGACCGTGGAAATGTACGACGCGATCGGGACCGCCCGGCGGCAGTTCATCGTCCACTTCCCATCCGTGCCGAGTGAGGGCGGAGCGAAGGCCTTGGATGGCGGCGTCGAGGCCGCCGATCCGTTGCTCGGCAGGAGGCTGGAAAAAATGAACGTTCACCGGTGGTTGTCGATCGCGCGGCGGTACAGGGTCTCGTAGTCTGCGGCCATGCGGGCGAAGGAGAATTGATCTGCGGCGAGCTGGCGGGCGGCCTTGCCGATCGCGCGCAGGCGGTTGCGATCCTGCAGTTGTTCGATCCAGTTCGAGCCGGGTTGAATGGCAATGGAGTTCCGCTCATTGAGGAACGGCATTTCCGCGAGAAGATTGAGCGTGATCGCGCACGGGAGCCCGGCGGCCAGGCCTTCGAGGATCGCAAAGGCCAAGCCTTCAAACTCTGCCACGTGGATGAAAACGTCGGCTGCATTGAGGAGCCGATGGACATCGTTGCGCCACGGCAATCGGCGAACTACCTCGCCGAGGTTTTGCGCGGCCACCGCTTCGTCCCAAGCGCTGCCGAGCGGTCCATCACCGACCCATAGGAAACGAGCCTCGGGAATTCGTCTGTGAATCTGCGCGGCGACTTCGAGGAAATGCAGTGGGCGCTTCTGCGGGACCATGCGACCGACGGCGATGAACAGGAGCTCGATGGAAGACACGTTGAACTCCCGCCGAACCTCATCGCGGGTTGTTTCGCGACCGGTGAGATCGGGAATGGGGACGCCATTGGCGATGAGGTGGACGCGGGTGGAGTCGCCGAGGAATCCGGCAAGGTCGCGGCGGCGACTTTCCGGCGTGGTGACAAAGACGCCCGGAAAGCGATGCAATGCGCGACGCGCGACGAAGTCGCGAACGGCCGCGAATCGGGCTCGGAGGTAGGTGGCATTTTGGGTGATGTGAATCATCGCCAGCGCGGGCCGGGCGCAGAGCCGGGCGGCCTCCACGAGGTCGAGTCCGTCCTCGAGATTCTGCTTGTTGAGGTGGATGACATCGGGCGCGAGCGCGCGCCAGTGCGCTGCGACCCGGCGCGCCGTGGCGGAGTCAAAATAGCTGGCGAGCGAACGTCCGCGGCGATCGTAGGTATTTGTGTAATCGGCCCGCACGACCTCGCCATGTTCGGCGAAACGCGCCGCGAGTTCGTCCATGCGCGCGTGGTTGGAAGTCCAGAGTGTAACTTGATGACCGCGATCGCATAGGGCGCGACCGAGATACAGCAGGCACAGTTCGCCGCCGCCGCGGGATCCGGAACTGGTGCTGACGAGCAGGATTTTCATAACAGGCCCAGTTTTCGAAATGCGTTGATCCACTTTCCGGCGCCGGCTTCCGGCGTCCAGTCGCCGGCACGTTTGCGCGACGCTGCGCCCCATGAAGCGAGACGATCCGGTTCATTCAGACATCGTTGCAGGGCCGCTGTGAGCGCGCGGGGATCGCCGCCAGCGAAATGCAGGCCGTTGATTTCGGGTTCGACGAGGTCGATTCCCGCGCCAACTCGATCGGAACAAAGGATTGGCAGTCCGGCACCGAGCGCTTGATTCACGACCACGCCCCATCCGTCATGCCGACTCGGCAGGACGAAGACATCGGCCTGGGCAAAGAACCGCGGCAACTCCTCCGGCGGTTGGAATCCGGCGTATTCAATTCGCTTGCGGACGGCGGCGGGAAGCGGCGCGAGCATTTGCGGGAGGTCTGCCTCGCGGCCGACGAGGAGCAGGCGGCCACGTGCCATTTGCGCGAATGCATTCAGAAGAAGATCGACTCCTTTTCGCGCGATCATTTGCCCGCAAAAAAGAAAGACCGGCTCGCGTGCGGCGCGGGCGCGGCGGATCGCGAGAAACGGGGCGAGGTCGCAGTGGTACGGAATGTTGGCGATCTCCGGTTCCGGAAAGCGCGCGTGATATTCCCGCGCTGCCACGCTGCCGATCGCGGCGATGGCCCGCGCGCGATGGAGTGGCGCGGAGATCCGATCGTGCATGAGGCTGGAACGGCCCGGTTGCTCACCCCAGAAAATCCACGGCCGCGACTGCCACGCGTGGCGCATCAGCCATTGGCCGGTGAGGGAGGTGAGCAGGGTGTTGCAGACCAGGATGTCGAACCGGCGCCAGTCGGGCGTGCGCCAGTTCCAATGACAGCGCGCGTGTCCGATCGGAAACCAAAAGCCGGGCAGCACGGATTCAGTGGGAGCGAGAGGCTTTTCCGGCCACGGAGAATCGGGCGAGGTGGCTTCGAGATAAAAGACGTGCAACTCGATCTCGGGACGTTCCGCCAGGGCTCTGAAAAGATCGCGCTGGTAGGGGGAAGGAACGACCGAGACGAACGCGGCCGTCTTCCTCATGTCGGGCGCGTCGGGCGCGGTGGCATCGGTGGACGCGGCGGCGGGTGGTGCATCGGGCGCGCGTGGCGGAAGAACTTGCGCGCATTGCTGACCAGCACCTGGACGGCGATGGCGCTGATGCCGATGGCGGCGAAGGGAGGGAGCAGCGCCGTGGTAAAGACGAAAAGGCTGCGCATGGAAATAACCGCGGCGAAAAACCCCGAGGCATAGACGAGGTGTCCGATCTCCGAATTGCGCGGAGAGGAGAGCGCGCCCCACCAGCCCATGAAGCCACCGAGGACGAGGGCGATGACGAGGACCGTGATCCACCCGCCGGACATGTAGGCTTCGCCGGCGAAGCTGGCGGAAAGGGTCAGCCCTTCCACATTCAACGCATCCTCAATCGACATGCTCAGCCCGGTGGGTTTGCCCGGCCACATCGCGCGTGGGATCGGGCGGATCAGCGCCTGGTAGGGAATTTCCAGTCCGAGGTACTCGTGGGTGCGGGGAAAGAATTCCACGAGTTTGCAGATGGAGAAGAGGTTGTAGTCCACGTACAGCGTTTTCTTCACTCCCTCCTCAGTCGGCGGTGGCACGTAGGTATCGGCGAAGTAGTTCTTCAGACCGACGTCGCGGAATTCGAGCATGAAGAAAGTCGCGCCGCACATGATGCCCGCGGCCAGAATTCCAAGGAACGCGATTTCCTTATTCCGCTTCGGCGGGAGAGCGAGCGAATAGCCGATCATGAAAGTGACGAGGAAGGTCGCGAAGATATTCCGCGTGCCGCCCGCGAAGCCGTAAAAAAGCGTGAGCGCAAATGCCGCGACGATGAGCATCAACTGGAGGGAAGAATAGCGGTGGCGGCGCGCGAGGATGATTCCAGTCAACGGCGGGATGAGCTGAATGAGCATGTTCAGTTCGTAGAACAGGGAGGACCAGTCGCCGAGACGCTCGCGGCCCCAGGGTTGGGTGAAGCGGGGCGCCATGAACCAGTTGATCATTGCGATGAAATCGAATTTCACGGCGATGAGCATGTTGCTGTAGCCGATGAAGAAGCTGAGCCAGAAGATCGCGATCAACCATGCGCGCGGTATCTCGTGAGTGAGGGTGGCGCGAAATGGCTGCCGCTTCGGAACGAAAAGATGCCGCCCCATGAGCAGGCCGGCGAAGCCGATCAGGCAGATGTTGATACCGTCGATCGCGGATTCGCGGGTGGTCATCCTGTCGAAATCCGACTGCGGAAACAGGAATTCGAAAAGTGTCAGGAAGTAGTAGGCGAGGATCGCGAACAGGTCCGCGCGCTGGAGATTGCGCACGCCGCGACGGAGATCGAATGCGATGCTGACGGCCAGCCCGATGGCGGTGCAGATCGCGGCGTATCGGGCGATGTCGGACGGGCGCCAGCCGTTCAGCGTAACGGAGGCAAAGAAGATAATGGCGAGGGCGAAGAAGGTCCCCTGGGGATGCGCGGAGACCGGCGCATCCGGTTCGGGCGCGGGTGCAGGGGGTGTTTGCGAGGTGCGCGGAGCGAGTGGTGGCCTCGGCGCTGGCCGGACTGGGCGGAAAAAGAAATTCATTGCCGGTTCGGGATGGTCACCGGGCGGTATTTAGCGAGCTTCATGCCACTTTGCCCAGCCGGAAGACCCTCGGTGTGGCGGCGTGTTTCCTGCAAGAAAGCGGGGCGCGGTACTCCCGAATGCAAACACCTTGGAAGCCTTCCGCTCACCGGATAGATCAGCTCGCATGAATTCCGCCGCCGGAGAACCTCGCCTGGTCACTGTGACTTTCGTCGCGTGGCAACGCCGGGAGGCATTGCAACTCGGGATCGAGAGCTGCCTGATGCAGAGCTATCCGCGGATCGAAATCATCGTCATCGACAATTCGCCGACCGACGAGATCCACCGCTGGTTGCTCGGAGCGTATCCGCAGGTGCGATCGATCAAGACGGCGCGACCCATCTCACTCCCGGCGGCGCGCAATCTTGCCGTCGCCACCGCGGCGGGGGAGTTCGTGTTTTTTCACGATGACGACAGTCGGTTTTCGACCGCGAAAGATGTCCGTCGCGCCGTGGATTACATCGAAGGACATCCAACTGTGGCGTGCGTGGCTTTTCGCGTCGGGGACGGGAGGGACGAATGGAATCCGCAATTCGATGGCCTGGTCGCGTGTCCCACTTACACGTTCATCGCGTGCGCGGTGATGTTTCGTCGGACCGATTTCCGCGACGCCGGATGGTATTTCGAAGACTTCTGGCTGTATGGCGAAGAACGCGTGATGGCGCTCGGATTTTTCGGGCTCGGCAAGGAGATCCACTTCCTTCCGGATGTTTCGATCATTCACATTCCGGAGTCCGCCGGGCGCGCGAAGGATAACGCCGCGCGTTACTGGCTCGCCGAGGTGGTGATGACTCCGGGGAGCGCGTTGCTGAAGTTTCCCTTCCCCGCGGTGCTCTGGTGGTGGCCGATGATGCTGGTTTACTACGCGCTGCTGACCGCGGTGGTCCGTCGTCGTCCCTGGCTCGCGGTGCGCGCGGTGTGTCTCAGCGTCTGGTACGTACCTCGTTTTTTGCGGCGGCGGTCGGCGCTGCCGCGACACGAGTTCGAGCGCTGGCGAAAGGTGCGGAATCAATACCAACGCGAGTATCTTCAACGCACCGGCCGGTGGCGGTGGTATCACGATCTTTTTCCTGCTGCGGGATAGCCCTTGAGTTGAGCAAGATCACGCATGCTCCGTTACTTTCCCGTTGTTCTACCGCTCCTCTTGCTCGCTGGCTGCGCGTCGCCTTCCTATGTTTATCGCTACGTTCCGGGACGAACTGCGACTCTGGTGGACGGCCAGGCTATGGCACCGCCTGAGGCACCACCCCGCGTGCAGGCGGCGATTGCGGCGGGCAACGCCATCGCGGGTGCGCCCTATCGATATGGCGGCGGTCACGGTGGAGACGCCGATGGCGCCTTCGATTGTTCGGGCGCTGCTTCGTATGTTCTTCGAGAAGCGGGATTGCTCGCCGACTGCATGCCATCGAAAGGATTTCGGCGCTTCGGTGAAAGTGGGGAGGGGGACTGGATCAGTGTGTATGCACGCAGAAACCATGTGTTCCTGGTGGTCGCTGGTCTGCGCTTCGACACTGGGTGGACGGGTGAGGAAGAAGGTCCACGATGGACGAAGCGGAGCCGCCCGGCCAATGGCGCGGTGATCCGGCATCCGACCGGATTGTGACTTTTCGTTGGGGAGTGCGGTGCAGGACTGCGGAAGCAGCGTCGCGATGAGCCACCTCATCCCCGCCTGAAAAAGCAAAACGCCCCGGCGTGAGCCGGGGCGTTCGCAAATCAACTTGGTAAGCTGGGCTTAGTAGCGCTTGGAGTAGCCACCACCGCCGCCGCCGCCACCGCCACGGCGCTCGCCACCACCACCACCACCACCACCGCCACCGCCGCGATACCCGCCGCCACCGCCGCCGCCGGAGCGTTCTTCACGCGGGCGAGCTTCGTTGACGGTGAGAGGACGGCCCTGCACGGACTTGCCGTGGAACATGGTGATCGCCTTCTGCGCTTCTTCAGGTGTGGACATTGTGACGAAGGCAAAGCCGCGGGACTTGCCCGTGAATTTGTCCTGCATCAGTGCGGCTTCATTGACCGTGCCGGCTTCGGCGAAGAGATCCTGAAGGTCGATTTCGGTGGTATCGAAGGAAAGATTTCCGACGTAGAGTTTATTGGACATGACTGGTTGTTTTCTTATGCAAGTGAGGACGCTTCCTGTGGCTGTTTCCGGTTTTCGGATTTCAAAATCGCCACTGCATTTTCCCGCGGATAGCCGCGCTACGAAACAACTAGCAATCTATTAAACCCCGAAGAGTTCTGAACTTGTGGGCGTATAAGACCACCAAGCGTCCGATGCGGCAAGAGGTTTTTTCCCGTGGCCTGCCCCGCCGGGATTTTCTCTACCCAAGGCGGTAAACGATGCGCGCCTTGTTCAGATCGTAAGGTGACATTTCGAGCTTTACCCGATCACCTGTGGTGAGACGGATGAAGCGTTTGCGCATGCGGCCCGAGATATGGGCGAGCACGAGATGTTTGTTCGCGAGTTCGACCCGGAACATGGTTCCGGCGAGCACGGAGGTGATCTTTCCTTCTGTTTCGATGACTTCTTCCACGGGCATTTTTTAACGACTGCGAGACCGCTCAATCGGCGATCTGGGGGAGCAAGGCTTGATTGTCTCCCCGGGGTTCAAAGCTTTCTACGAAGCACTCCATGCCGGCATCGGGCCGGCCGAAGGGCCGCGACCATCGCGGTTCGCACCGGAAATGCAAGTGGGAAGTCGCCCAATTCTCAAGGTCGGTCGGATCGTTCCCTTCCACGAAGGCACCCGCTGCTTAAAGACCGTCAACGTTCGGCACCGCAGGCGTAGATGAACCAAGTGGGCTGGAGCGCGGCCAGCGGAGCTTTGAGCTTTTTGATTTCCTCCGCAGGACCATGAATCTCGAGTCGCGCGAGATCGGCCATCGTGAGCAGTTCCTTGAGCAAGGCATCGACGTTCCCGAGGTGGGTCAGCGCGCCTTCCGCTCCACGATAGGCTTCGCGGCAAAAGATCACGTCGTCGTTGATCGTGAACTCGTAATAAAGGCACGCCGGTTCATTTGCCGTCTTCGCAACGAACGCGGGCAACAGCTCCTTCGCGGCTTCGAGCTTGCCGGGGTGGATCTTGAAATAGGGATGAATGCTGACGGCGGGCTGAGTCATGGCGGTGGGTTAGTGTTTGGTTTCTCCGGAACCGGTCAGTTTCTCGGCGGAGAGATCGCCTTCGCCGAGCCGGCGTTTGTACATCTCGATGGCGATGGCGTAGTATTGTTGCGCGAGCACGGGATTGTAGCGCGGGCCTTCGTCGCGGAGGAAGGCATGCGCGCCGTTGACTTCGTGCCATTGGTAGCAGACGCCCGCGGTTTCCATCGCATCTTGGATCTTGCGGCGACCCTCGAATGGCACGTGCGGGTCTTGCCGGCCCCAGATCATGAGCATCTCACCGCACAGTTCGGGGATGCGGTCGAGCGTGTTGTCATTCATCCCCGCCCCGAGACCGCGCTTCTGGATGTCGGTGGCGTAAAAGCAGGTCGTGGCGAGGACATCCGGGTTCATCGCCGCGCGGAACGCGAGATGGCCGCCGATGCAGATCCCCATCACGCCGAGTTTGCCGGTGCTGGCGGGATGAGCAGCGAGATACGTGAGCACCGCGCGCGCATCGGCATCGTAGGCATCGAGCGGTTTGGTGGTCTTCAACGCATTGCCACGATCGGCACCCGCGCTGTCGTAGGCGAGAGCCGCGCCGGCGGGTTCGTATTCGTGATAAATCTCCGGCACGGCGACGATGAAGCCGTGCCCCGCGAGCAGCGCCGCGGTGCGGCGGATCGGGCCGGTGACCTGGAAGATTTCCGAGTAGAGCAGGATGCCCGGATACCGACCCGGTGCCGCGGGGCGGAAGACAAAGGTCCGCATCGGGCCAGTCGGCGTGTCGAGATCGACGAACTCGTGATCGACGATGGTCATTTCGCCTACTGCGTCTGGTCGCCGTTCTCCTCGCCGCGTTCTTTGCGCAGCCGCTCTTCTTCTTCCTGCTCCTTGCGGTGGCGCTTCTCTTCATCCCGCCTTTTTTGCCGCCACTCCTCGTCTTCGCGCTCCTTGAGTTCGCGTTCGATCTTCTCCTTTTTCCGGCGGTTGCGTTCGAGCAGCCAGATGATCCAGATGCAGAGCTCGTAGAAGATGATGATCGGGATGCCGAGCATCAGGAAGGTCATCGGGTCCGGCGTCGGCGCGATGAACGCGGCCAGCACGAGAATGATGACGTAAGCGTACACCCGCGTCTTTGCCAGCCAGTCGTAGCTGACGATGCCGAGAATGGCCAACAGCGTCATGATGGGCGGCAGTTCGCCCAAAAGGCCGAAGCCGAAACAGAGCCGTGTCACAAAGCTGAAATATTCGCTTGCGATCCAAGTCGGTTTGATCCCGAGGCCCACAGAGTCGGCGTAAAGCCAATGCATGGTCTGCGGCAGCACGAGGAAATAGCAGGCCACGACGCCGCCCACGAAGAGGACGAAGCCGACCGCGATTCCCGGCATCACATATTTCTTCTCCTGTCGCGTCAGCGCCGGCAGCACGAACTCGAGCAGGAAAAAAAGCAGGATCGGAAAGGTGAGGATGATGCCGGCATAGAAAGCCAGGGTCAGCGAGAGCATGATCGACTCCGCCGGCTTGGTGAAGATGAGGACCTCGAGTGGATTCGGGGAAATGGCCCGGAGCGGCTCGGTCATGACCCAAAAAAGCCAGCGCCGAAAGAAGAACGAGACGATCATTCCCGTGACCAGCGTCGAGATCATCTTGATCAGCGTCCACCGCAGATCCTCCATGTGATCGAGGAACGGCTTGACCACCTCGCCATCGGATTTTTCGCGGAGCTGGAAGAGCTTGTTGAGCCAGGACATTTTTTGGGGCGCTACTGAGAGCTAAAACCCCGCAGGGCGCAATGCCTTCTTCGGAATGTGGCGCGATTGGCTCACGCCAGCCCCATCGCGACCAGACGTGCAAACCCGGCGAGAGTGTTCGCATCGCAGATTTCGCCGCTGGCGATCATGGCGCGCAGTTCTTCACCCGAAAAGGCGCGGCACTCGGTGATGGCCTCGTGCTCATCGTGCAAATGGCCGAGGGTGCTCGGGACCACGGGACGCGCGAGCAGCAGGTGGCTGTGTTCATCAGTAAAGCCGGAACTCGGAAAGAAATGCCCGAGCGAAATCAATTCGCCGCCGGGGGCGAGTTCGTGGCCGCTCTCCTCGCGGAGTTCGCGCAGGCCGGTGGCGCGGATGGCGTCCGGTTCCTCGAGGTCGTCGATCTGCCCGGCGGGAAATTCCCAGATCGTCGCGCGGATCGGCACCCGCTCCTGGCGGATGAGCAGGTAATTTCCCTCGGGCGTCTGCGGCACGACCACCACCGCGCTTTTGCGATGCGCGACCGTCCACTGGAAAGGCTCGGAGCGCGTCGGTGAAGTGACTGTCGCGCGATGGACCTCGAGGAAGGGATTCGCAAAAAGCGTCTCGTCTCCGAGCGTGCGCCAGCCGTCGGTCTCGCGGATGAAGTGATGGAATGCCATGGGTGAACTAAGCACGAATCGGAAGGCGGACGTGAGCGCAAAAATAAGCCTGTTCGCCGAATCGGGAGACGATGGAGGGACACGCTCCGTCGTGTCCGAGACTTCCGCCGGCTGGATCTCGGACACGACGGAGCGTGTCCCTCCAATGGCTATTTCGCCTTACGCCAGTGCGCTCCGCCAGCGGGCGAGCTGCATGGCCACGTTTTCCGGCGATGGGGCGCCGACCGCGGCCCGCGCGGCCATCGCGGTCGAAAGATCGAAGACCGCGAAGAGATCCTGCCCGAAAACCGGCGACAGCGATTCGTAATCGGCGAGCGGGATTTGGGGGAGCGGGAGCTGGCGGCTTGCGCTCAAGGCGACTGCGCGGCCGATGATTTCGTGAGCTTTGCGGAAAGGCACGCCGCGGTTCACGAGGTAGTCCGCGAGATCGGTGGCGAGCAGCATCGGGTCGGCGACGGCGGCCGCGCAGGCGGTGGCATCGACGCGCGCGCCGCGGAGCATGCCGGCGAAGACGGCGAGGGCGGCCTTGACGGTATCGACGCTGTCGAAGACCGGTTCCTTGTCCTCCTGCATGTCGCGATTGTAGGTCATCGGGAGTCCTTTGAGCGTGGTGAGGAGCGAGATGAGGTTGCCGAAAACGCGGCCGGTTTTGCCGCGGGTCAGCTCGGCGGCGTCGGGATTTTTCTTCTGCGGCATCAGCGACGAGCCGGTGGTGTAGGCGTCGCTCAGGGTGATGAAATGAAACTCGCTCGAAGCCCAGAGGATCACGTCTTCGCTCAGCCGGGAAAGATGCACGGCCACGAGCGCGAGCGCGGCAAGCAACTCCACCGCGAAGTCGCGGTCGCTCACGGCGTCCATCGAATTCTGGGTGATGGCCGGAAAATCGAGCAGCCGCGCGACGAGTTCGCGATCGAGCCGGATGGTCGAGCCGGCGATCGCCCCGCTGCCGAGCGGGAGCACATTGAGGCGCCGGCGCGTGTCGGCGATCCGGCCGAGGTCGCGGTCGAACATTTCGACATAGGCGAGCAGGTGATGAGCAAAAAAGACGGGCTGTGCGCGCTGCAAATGCGTGTAGCCGGGAATGAGCACGTCGCGATTGGCGGCGGCGAGTTCCACGAGCGCGCGCTGCGCATCGCGGAGCAGCTCGCTCAGCGCGCCGCACTCGGCGCGGAGATAAAGCCGGAGATCGAGCGCGACCTGATCGTTGCGGCTGCGGGCGGTGTGCAGCTTCGCCCCGGCGTCACCGATGCGCCGGGTCAGTTCCGCCTCGATGTTCATGTGGATGTCTTCCAGTTCGGTCTTGAACTGAAACTTCCCCGCCTCGATCTCCGCACCGATTTCCCGCAGGCCGGTGATGATCTGCTGGCGCTCCTCGCCGGTGATCAGTCCCGCGGCCTCGAGCGCGGCGGAGTGTGCGATCGACCCCTCGATGTCATGCCGCCACAGGCGCCAGTCGAAGCTGATCGACTCGCTGTAGCGTTGGAGAAGTTCGGCAGGTTGTTCGGAAAAGCGGCCGTGCCACATGCGGTGGTTGAGAGTTGAGAGTTGAGAGTTGAGAGCCGGAGACCGGCGCGCCAAGCGAATCGCAGCGCCTCTCAACACTCAACTCTCAACTGCGTTTCCGGTTCTTGCACGTGCCCCGCTTCCGCAGTTCATCGCAGTTGGCCTCGATGCGGAGGCTTTTCGAGGCGGGGGAAAAGCCGAGCCGTTTGCTGATGCAGTCTTCGAGCAGTTCGATGTGCTGGTCTTCGAATTCGACGATCTTGCTGCAGTCCACGCAGATGAGGTGGTTGTGGTGCGGGTGGTCGATGTAGTTCGGGTCGTAAAACTTGTAGTCCTTCCCGAAGTCCATCTCCTTCAACACGCCGCATTCGACGAGCAGCGGCAGGGTGCGATAGACGGTCGCCCGCGAGACGGAGGGATCGATTTTCCGCGCCATCGCGAGCAATTCCTCCGCGGTGTAGTGCTCAGTGGTGCTGAAAGCGGCCGCTATGATGGCATCGCGCTGCGTCGTCTTCCGCAGACCTTTGTCGGCGATGTAAGCGTAGATGCGTTCGCGGGTGCCAGGGGCCATGGGGGGAAGTATGCGGGTGGCGTTCGGAAGCGTCAAACTTGGCGGAAGAAGTCAGAAGCCGGGAGCGCCAATCTCCCGATTGGCCTTCGCTCCAATGCCAATCGGGAGATT
>JANOAZ010000199.1:0-8977 GCA_031411395.1 Chthoniobacteraceae bacterium | reverse complement strand
CCTCGCTCCGTCGAGGCCCCAACGTCCGGTGCGGGCGAAGGCGGTAAGGCGGTTGGGGCCGTGATGAAGACGCGGAAGGACACCACCCACCGCCGCTGCCCGCGCCAGATCAGAGCCTCGACGGAGCGAGGCCCTCCAGAGTGAGGACACGACTCCTGATTCCCGACTCCTGTTCCGGCTACTTCCCCGCCGGCCGCAGCGTGCCTTCCACGGAATACGCGGCCTTTGCGTATGGCTGCCGGTTCAGGTGCCGCTCGACGGCGGGATTCTCGTCGGGCGATTCGCTCGCGTTGAAGAGCAGCGCGCCGCCGGAGTCGCGTTTCAGGGAGAAGATCTGGTCGAATTGCAGGTCGCCATCCGGCGCGAGGGAATACTGAATCCGCCCGATGTACATGCCTTCCACGTCGATGCGTCCGTCGATGATCGGCAACCGGCGCGGCCCACGCTTCCCGTGCTCCAGGAATGACCCGGTGGTGATGTCCGCGTCGATGACGAGTTCGACACGGTTGGGCTGGCCTTCTTTCGCGCCATCGCGGCGGGCCGTGACATTGCCGTTGTACGCACCCGTCATCGGAGGCGGCAGTTCAAAGGTGGTGATCTCTGCGGGCTTGATCGTGATGCTGTTAAAGACGCGCGGCCGGACCACGCGCTCATTCGCGCCGCGCAGGGTCAGCTGATAAATGCCGGTCGGGAATTTTGCCTCCGCCGCGCTCAGTTCGATGCCCCGATTGAAACGCTCCAGGTCCACGAACGCCTGCTCGTCGGGCAACTGCGCGGTCATCTTCAGCACCGCGTGCTCGTAGTCCGACCCGGCTCGATTCGTGAAGACGAGCGTGCCTTCGCTGCGCTTGAGGCTGGCATCGTGCGGGCGCTCCAGATCCGCGGGAGTGCCGAGCGCGATCTGGGTCGGCGCGAATCCCTTCGCCTCGATGACCACCGTGGCGGGCAGCGGCGTGGCCGAGCCGTCGAACTCCACGCGCAACGCATCCCCGCTGCGCGTGATCGGGACTTCGCGGACGCCGATCCGGGCGGTGGCGTGCGCGGGGAGGTCGCCCTGCAGACGCACCACCGTGCCCTTGCTGAGAAAGGACAACTTGCCGCCGGTCTGCGTCTTCAAAAGGAACCACGCGCCACCGCCAAACATCAGGAGGAGCAGCAGGGCAGCGCCGAGGATGATCGGCCACGCGCTGCGTTCCCGCGGAGCGGAGATGGCCGGCTCAGGCGGCGCGGCGAACGGAGCCGGCGCGGGTGGCGGCGCAAGCTGGGTCGTGCGTGCCGAGAGTGGTGGCGGCGCCGCGGTGAGGTGGGATTCCTCCGCGCGCGGGGCGATCGTGCTGCCGACGGCCGCGCCGCCGCTGCTGCCGGTGCCGGTGCCGTGGGTGCTGGCCGCCCCCCCGCTGAGGCTGGCGGTGCCGTGAGTGCGCGTGACGGACGCGCCCATCAGGCCTTCGGCGATCAGCAGATCGGCGAGCAATTCGCTGCACGTGGCATGCACGAGCTGGCGCGAAAGGGCATGCGCGAGGAGGCGATTCGCTTCCTCCGAAAGCCCGGGAATGGCGAGGCAATCCTGCGCGGTGAGCGCGGGTTTGTTCGGCAGATTCCGCGCGGCGAGCACGCGGTAAGTGAGCACGGCGTAGTGCCAGCCGGGCTCGTCGTGGACCGGGGGCGTGCCTTCGATGGCCGCCACCTCGCTGGGGTTGAGGAATTGCGGAAGCAGGCGCGGCTCCGCGGTGGCAAAGGCGGTGGAGCCGGATGGCTTGCGCAGGAAAACGCGGTGCGCCTCGAGTTCCGGCGCGGGCAGACCGGCGGCAAGGAGCGTATCGGACGCATTCGCGATGGACTGGAGGAGCGGGCGCGCATCGGCGAGACGGATCGGGCCTGCGGTTTTCGAAGCGGTGAGCAGATCGACGCCGCCCGGCATTTCGAGAACGACGATGGTGCGATCCGTGTGTGCGCGCAGCGCGGCGGGATGCACCACCGTCGGCAGCGGCCGCCGATGGAGCAGCCCGAGATTCTTGCGCACTCGCTCCATCATCTTCGCGTGGCCGATGATGGCCGGCTTGAGAAAGTGCAGCCACACCGTGCTCTGATCGCCGAGCGCCAGCGCTTCGTAATCCGCGCCCGTGGGGTTGCTCCCGCGCTGGCCTTGCAGCGTGTAACATTCCTCCACCGGCGCATCGATCGGCTCCAGCGCGGCCGGCTGCGGCGGCCCGGTCTCGTCGTCGCCTTCTTCCGAAATCAGCGCGGAAGCGGAGGGCGCCGTGGGCAGTCCGAGCCCGGCGGCGCATTTGCCGAAAGCCGCGACCAACTGCGTCGAATTCGCGAAGCGGTTTTCCGGATTCTTTTCGAGCAGCCTCGCAAGCACCGTCTGAAACGCCTGCGGCAGCTTGCGCGGCAGCCGCGGCGCGTAGCTGTCCGCCTTGAGCCGCGCGGCCACGATCGCCGCGGAGTTCCCCTGATCCGGCGCCGCGCCGAGAATCAGAAACCACAGCGTCATCCCGAGCGCGAAGAAGTCGCTGCGCGCGTCGAGCGGCTGCACGAGCAACTGCTCCGGGCTCGCGAAAAGCGGCGTGCCGATGAAACGCTGTTCGATCGTCGGCATGTCATCGGGATCGATCGGCGCCGAGTCCTCCGTCGGCGCCGCCATCACGAGGCCGAAGTCGATCAGCTTCGTCACGATCGGCCCATCCGGCGAAGCCATCATAAGATTCGAGGGCTTCAAATCGCGATGGATGAATCCGGCCGCATGCGCGCATTGCAGCGCGCTGGCCACTTGCAGGCCGATCTGCACCGTCTGCACCACCGAGAGCGGGCCGTTGCGTTTCACGTAATCCGCGAGATCGCCGCCGCTGCAGTACTCCATCGCGTAGTAGAGAATGCCGTCGGTTTCCCCGAAATCGAGGATCTGCGCGATGTGCGGATGCGTGAGCTTCGCCGCCGCGCGAGCCTCATGGAGAAAGCGTTCCCGCGCCTTCGCGTCGGTCAGAAATTTGTCATTGATGATTTTGAGCGCCACCGTGCGCTCCAGGAAAACGTGCCGCGCCTTGTAGGTCCGCCCGAACGCGCCCTTGCCGAGCAGAAACTGTTTGCCCTCCTCCGTCCGCAGAATCTCAAAGCTGCCAAAGCGCGTCCGCTGATCGAAAGAATCAGCGGCGCTGCTGCTTTTTGGGGAAGGATCGTCGGGCATCGGACGCCTGTTGCACTACCGCATCGCCGCTACCGTCTCCAGTGCGTTCTCGCTCGCCGACGCTCCCCGCCACTCCCGCCAGCCATCTACGAAGACGGGTTGCTGCGCCCGCTCCAGCCCCTCGCGCTGCCCGAGCACGCCCATGTCCGTATCTCCGTCGAGACGATCGACGCCGATCCCGAACGCGCCGTCTGGCTCGCGCAGTCCGAGCGTCGCTTGCGCGAGACGTGGGAAAACGACGCCGACGATGTCTTGAATGCCCTGCTCCCGCAATGATGTCGTGCTCCTGCCCATTCCCTCCACGGACCTGAGCAGCCACAAGGTCCGTCCATTGTGTCGGCGATACCTGCGCTGGCTTTTCATCGGCGCGCTGGCTACTGTCCGGGGATGAGCCTCGTGACATTTGAAGTCGAGATCGACCACGGCCGCGTCATCCCGCGCGGATCGGAACCTTTGCCGGAAAGGGGCACGGGCCTGCTCACTCTCCTGTCGGATTCAGCCGGCATTCCGCCGCGCGGTTCTGTCGGCGATTTCATTGGAAAGTGGGCGGGTGCGTTCTCCCTGCCCGAATCGCCGGGCGATGATCCTCGGCTCGCTTATCTCCTTGGCAAGCACGCGAAGTAGCCGTGCGAGTCCTGCTGGATACGAACGTAATCCTGGATGTCGCTCTGCGGCGTCGCGGTTTGTTCGAGGGCAGCAAGCGCGCAATAGAAAAGTGCGAGGCCGAATCCCACGAGATGCGCATCTCGTGGCATACCCTGTCGAACCTCTTCTACATCCTGCGCCGTGATCGCGGCGCGGCAAAGGCGGTCGAGTTTCTTCGTCACCTGCTCAGCATCAGCACGGTTGCGCCGGTCGCCCACACCGATGCGATCCGCGCCGTCGGATACGGGCTGAATGATTTCGAAGACGCGCTGCACCTCAGCGCCGCCGAAAGTTGCCGGGCCGATGTGATCCTCACGCGGAACAAGGGCGACTTCGGCAACCCGCCGAACATCGCCGTGCTCACGCCCGAGGAATTCGAAGCACCCGCATCGGCTGGCACGCAGCCCTGATCCGTGGCCAACACGGATGGAGAGAACTGTCCCCCCTCGGAGCTTGGGCACGAGGCGGCAGCTTCATCGCCGGACGACCGTTCTTGTCACCGCCGGTGAAAGCCATGCACGCGAAGTAGAGCTTCGCTGACAAGGGCGTGCCCAAGCTCGGATTTCGTGGGTGTGACGGGCATCGTGCAATCGCCGGACACCAGCTCGGTGCGGCCACTCGGGTCTTACCAGATGAGCTTCACGGTGAGCGACGCGGCCGGCAATTCGAGGACGGTGCAGACGACGGTGAGGGTGGCTTTCCACCGCTCCGCTCCGGCGACGGTGACCGTGGGAGCGCAGAGTGGGCAACCCGCGCCCGGCGGGACGGTGCTGAGTACGTTCGGGGCGCCGGCGATGAGCGACTTCCGCGATCTGGCCGCGCGGGTGACGTTCCTCGCGGGCAAGACGAAGCTGGCTGGCATCTATATGATCGACGGGGCGGGCACAGGAAGCCTGCCCGCGTACCAAAACGGGCCGGTGCCGGGGATCACGACGACCGGCGTGACCTTCAAGAGCTTCCTCGATCCGGTGATCGCGCGGAGTGGGGCGGTCGCCTTCGCCGGCGTCCGGGGTGTGGTCGGATGCCTTCGGGAACGGGCTGGAGTTGGTGCTGCGCGAAGGCAGCGACGTGCCCGGCCTGCCTGCGGGCACCAAGCTCAAAGCGGTGACCAGCCTCTCGCTGCGCGACGGCGAACTGCTGGCACTGCTCACGCTCGCCCCGGCCCAGGAATCTCGTGACGGCGGGCGATGACACCGTGCTGCTGCGGATGACGGACGCGAGCACGGCGAAGGTGCAGCTTCGCGAAGGCGATGAAGTGCCGGGACTGTTCGGCTCGAAGATCAAGACCTTCAGCGTGCTCAGTCCGGGCGGCACGGATGCCAGCGTGATCTTCCTCGCCGAGACGAGCGGCGGCGAGAACAAGCTCGCGCTCTGGGTGGTGGATTCCACCGGCACGCTGCGCCGGCTGCTGCGGACGAATGATGCCCTCACCGTGGGCGGATCACCGATCACGGGCCTGACCTTACTCACCGCCGTGCCCGGCGCTTTTGGAGCGACGCGCAGCTACAACGCCACGGGCTCGATCGCCCTGCTCGCCAAGACGCAGGCGCTGCTGCGAGTGGACATTCCATAACCATCTGAGAACCGCGGAACATGCGGAACTTGTTACGCTTCGTGGGGTGTCCGACGCTGTCAGCGCATGACCTTCGGAATGGTCTTTGAAAACGCCCCGGAAACCGAACTCGCCCGCTGGTTCCCGCCGGGCTGGGTTTTCAACCCGGCCTTCCGGAAATCGGAATGCGTTCTTCGCGAGAAGAGCGCTTTTTGCCTTGTCGAGTGCAGTTAGAACCCGCTGCCCGGCGGGATGGCAACCAAGCCTACCCCCACCCCGGCGGCGGGGGGAATCCGTCGGGTGTTCTCGGATGTGGTATTAGTCGAACGAGAGTGCGTGCCCGCCGTCTAGATTACCCGTTGAAGCGTTCCTATTCCTCAAGGCAGGAACCGCTTTAACTGCCGGCCCCGCTTCTCGACTCGCTTGACCAGACTCTCGACCAGATCTGGCACGTCTCGGATGTTCTCGCTGGAACGGGACGCGGTTGGCTTTTTCCTCACCTGCTTCTGCGGTTCCGCGCGCTCGTAGGAATCGCTCACGGCGCGATCATCGGCGATTGCGCGATTATTGCGGTCGGTCTCGCGTAACTCATCACGGTCGCCCAATAATTGCCCCTCATCGGCAATGGGCCGCACGGACTTCGCGAGGACCCCACCCGTGTCTGCCGCGATCTCCAGCAGAGTCACTTTACGCTCTCGCGGGTGGTGCAACTCCACCTTCCAGACTGGGGTGCCGCGTTCGCTCCCGTTGGACAATGTGTAGGTGCTCCGCTCCGCGGGAATACTTTCTCCCATCTCCTGGTTGATCACGGCGACGACGCCGTCAGAATCAAGATTGACGAGAGAAAGATCCAAAGGCGCGCTGGCGCTCCGGGGCCTGGCGGGCGTGGTGTCACTCGTGATGCGTCCCTTCCGCACCTCGATCTCCCGGACCCCCGCGCGGGCCTTTGGATCTGCGAGGACGATTTTCCAGGCAGCCGGTTCCCGTGTCCCATCGCCGCGGACTTCCAGCACGCGGGTTAGCGGGTCGTTTCCTTTCTTGGCTCCGACAACCCGAAGCGCGGAGTAGGCGGTTTCTCCAAAACCGCTCACGGTCATGAGAAAGAACGCGAGGAGAACGAAACGGAGATTCATACAAAGAAGGAGGTACGGAGGCTCCCTTGTTTCGTATCTGCAGATCTTCTCGCGTGTCCGTAAGACGGGCGAGGGGGGAAATTGTGGAATGCTTTGTCCCGGACGGCATTTTGAGACAGCCGCCGTCGCGGGAGGTCCGATTGTTTGAGAGCGACTCCAGTTTTTGGAGCCGCCTAAACCAAAAAAAAACGAACCTATGAAAACCCTCCCTGCCATCAACACTGCCCTCGCTCTCGCGGCTCTGCTCGCGCTGAGTCCGTTCGCCTCGGCGCAAACGTCCGTCACCACGACCAGCGGCGGTACCACCTCGGTTTCCACAACGACCACCGCCGGGACCATCAGTGAATTCAGTCCGGATACCATTGTGGTCCGGTCCGAGACTTCACCTGAGCCGATCCGCTACAGCTACAGCAAGACCACCACCTATGTGGATGAAACGGGTGCGCCCGTCTCCATGGAGTTGGTTAAATCGGGCCTCCCGGTGACCGTGCATTACATCAAAGAAGGCAACCGGATGGTCGCGAACAAGGTCATCGTGCGGAAGACAACGACGACGAGCGGCGGCGCCGCGGTCGTGGAAAAGAAGGCCACCACCACTACTACCACGACGAAAGAGAAGTAGCTTCGATCACCCAATTGCCGCCTCTGCGGCAAATGGCAACAAAAGCCCGCAGGGAATTCCCTGCGGGCTTTTCGTTTCCGGAAAAGCGGCCGAACGGCATCGCTTCAGGATGCACGCCCCCCGAATCTCGATACGCGCAGAGGTCGAAGTCGTTCCGAATCCTCGGGACTATGAAACAAGTATTAGCTCTCCTCGCCCTTGCCATCATTGTCGTTGTTCACGCTGGCTGTTCCGCCGGTGCCTCCGTTAGCGGTGGCGGGAGTCGGCACGGAGCCGGGGTGAGCGCGGGTTCCAGCAGTGCAGGGGTAGGCGCCAGCGCTCGAGCTTACTGAGGCGTTTGGCGTGAGGGACCGCCCAGACTAATCCTTCATCCCGGGAATCTTCACGAAAGGAAGTCGGACATCGGACGCTTCCGATCCTACAGCCCGCTCAGATGGATCTGCTCGGCGTTGGCGGGTTCGCCGGCGGTTCCGGTGGGGTCGCTCACGGGGCCGGTGAAGAGGGTGCCATCGGGCGTGGCGAGCATGGGGAGGACGCCGCAATTGGGCACGTCCCAGCCACGGATGAATTCGTAGCAGAGCCGCATCGCCTCGGAGTCGATCCTGGGGCGCTGGGTGAGCGCGACCCAGTGCATGATGCGCATGAAAACAGCGTGCGAAAAGATGAGGATGAACGGCTCGCAGCGGGTGCGTAGCGCGTCCAGCGCAGCGCGGGCGCGCTCCACGGTTTGGGCGAAGGATTCGGCTCCGTCGCCATCGGTGGAGTCGGGGTCGAACTTCGCCCAATAGTCGCGGGCCATGAGACGGCGCTCGACTTGCGTGGTATCGATACAGCGCGCGGGCGCTAAAAAGGTGATCTCCTGAATCGCCCACTCTTCCACCGGCACGCTTGGAAACCGCCGAATGGTCGGCTCGGCTGTTTTTTGCGCGCGAACATAGGGCGACACGACGATCAGCGACGGCGTGCGCGTAAGATGCGCCGCAAATGCATCGGCCTGCGCGGCGCCGCGCGGCGTGAGGGAATATGAGCCGGGATCGCGGGTCCGTTCGCCGGCATTGCCGACGCTCTCGCCGTGCCGCACCCACCACGCTTCGCGCAGAGGTTGAGAGATGAGAGATGAGAGTTGAGAGGCGGTTAGCACGGAGTTTTTGCGTTGAGCCTTGAGTGAATGCGTTGTCGCGCTTAGCGCGAAGAATGAGCGACGACCTGCACGTGCATGCCGCGCATTCGTCGCCTCTCAACTCTCAACACTCACCTCTCAACCTTCTTCAAATCAGCCCCAACTTCATCTTTCCCGCTTCGCTGATCATCGCCTGATTCCATGGCGGATCCCACACGAGTTCGACCTCGGCATCGCCCACACCGGGCACGCCGAGCACCTTCGATTTCGCCTCCGCCGCGATCGTGGGACCCATGCCGCAGCCGGGCGCGGTGAGCGTCATTTTCACGTCCACTTTCGCGCCCGCGCCTTCCTTCGGCGTGATGACGCAATCGTACACGAGCCCGAGATCGACGATGTTGACGGGGATCTCCGGGTCGTAGCAGGTGCGGAGCTGATCCCACACCGCTTTTTCGTCCACCGGCCCGCTGGCAGCGGTGGAAGGTGCGGCTGGTTTTGCAATCGACGGCTCGAGTCCGAGTGCGTCGGCGTCCTCGTCATTGATCCGCGCGAGGCCCTGATCGGTGGCCACGGTGTAGCTCCCGCCCAGTGCCTGCGTGATGAGGACGCGAATGTCTTTCGGCAACGTGATCGCTTCGCCGCTGGGGATGCGGGTGGCGGAACAGTCGCGGGTGAGGATTTTCTCAGTGTTTTCGTGCATAGGAAAAAAGGCGGTCGG
>JANOAZ010000198.1:0-2473 GCA_031411395.1 Chthoniobacteraceae bacterium | reverse complement strand
CGAATGAGCAGGACGCGACCGCCCTTGACGATGAAGCAAAGGTTGGCGCGTTCGCGCGGTGTCCATGTCGTCCAGTCGATCACGGCGCGCATGACACCCGACGCGGCTTTGCCACGCAAGCGCTACCCGCCGATCCGCTCGCTCGTTTCCGCTTTGAGCAGATCCTCGATCGTCTCGCGGCGGGAGATCATCTCGACCGTGCCGTCTTCCTCCAGCCAGAGCTGCGGGGCGCGGCCGATGGAGTTGTAGTTCGAAGACATGGCGTAGCCGTAAGCGCCGGCATCCGCGAGGGTGAGCAGGTCGCCGGCCTCGGGGCGCGGGAGCAGGCGGGGCGCGAGCAGTTCGCGATCGTCGCGGGTGAAGATGTCGCCGCTTTCGCAGAGCGGACCAGCGACGACGATCGGCTCACGCGGGGTATTCGGATCGTCGTTGTCGCGTCCCACCACTTCGATCTCGTGGTAGCTGCCGTACATCGCCGGGCGCACCAGATCCACGAAGCCCGCGTCGACCATCGCGAAGGTCGCGCCGCTGCCCTTTTCGTTCGTCCGCGTGCGCTTCACGTCGGTCACGCGCGCGACCAGCGTACATCCCGGCGCCACGTAGTAGCGCCCCGGCTCGATCTCCAGCCGCAGCTCATGCCGGGCAGCAGCCGCGAGCCGCTGGTGGCAGGAGTTGAAAAGATCGCGCAGCGGTTCCACCGGGATTTGCGCGCCGTGTTCCTTGTAATTGTGCGGGATGCCGCCGCCGAGGCTCACCGCGGTGAGGTGCGGAAATTTCTTCATTACCTGCACGAACTCCGCCGCGAGCCGCGTGAGATTCTCCTGCAGCTCCACCCACTGCGGACCGCTGCCGATATGCGCGTGCAGCATCGTCACCTCCAGCCCCGCGCGCTCCGCCTCCTCGTTCGCCGCGAACACGTCTTCAAACCAAATGCCGTGCTTCGAGCTCGGGCCGCCAGTGTCGCACGCATTGACATGCCCGTGGCCGAAACCCGGATTCACGCGGAGCGAAATCGGCCCGCGATAACCCGCGCGCTGCAGATCCGCGATCTGCCCGATGGAGCCGATGTTCGGCAGCACGCCGTGCTTCATCACGACTTCGAGCGCGTTGTCGCGGAAGACATCGCACGTCAGCGCGATCACCGGCGGCTGATGCCCCGGCGCGTGCCCCGCGCGGATCGCGCGCAGCACTTCATTGCCCGACACCGCGTCGATCCAGATGCCCGCGTCCTTCATCTCCCGCAGCACCTTCGTCGCGGGGCACGCCTTCATCGCGAAGCGCGCCTGGACGCCCGGCGAGTCCGACATGAACTGCACATCGGCGATCCGCTGGCGGATGGCGGAGGCATCGTAGAGCCAGAACGGGGTGCCGACTTTTTCGGCGAGGGAACGGAGCAGGGCGGGATCGTGAGGCATGGCGAAAGGGGCGGGATATTGCGCGGGCGAGGCGCGGCAGGCAAGCGCGTGCGGCGCGGGAACGTTGAAGGTTGAACGTTGGGCGTTGAACGTTCAAAGACTTCGCATGCGTTTCCTCCCGCTCTTCCTCGCCCTCGCCACCACCGCCTTCGCCGCCGACGATTACATCCTCGGCCCCGACTCGCAGCCGCAGGAGGTGCCGCACGGGGAGGTGAAAAAAGCCACGTTCGACCAGAGCAAAATCTTCCCCGATACCACGCGCGAATATTCGGTCTATGTGCCGAAGCAATACAACGCCGCAAAGCCCGCGTGCCTCATGGTGTTCTTCGATGGAGGCGGCTACGCCAAGGTGGACGGCGCCTCGCGCGTGCCGGTGGTCTTCGACAATCTGATCGCGAAAAAGGAGATGCCGGTGACCGTCGCGGTCTTCGTCAATCCCGGCTCGATCAAGGCCACGGCGCCGGGCGCAAAGGATCGCAGCAACCGGAGCTTCGAATACGATTCGCTGGGCGATGCGAACGCGCGTTTCCTGATCGAGGAGTTGCTGCCTGTCGCGACGAAGGGGCTGAACATTACGAAGAACCCCGACGGCTGGGCGATCGCCGGCGCGTCGAGCGGCGGCATTGCGGCCTTCACCGTCGCGTGGGAGAAGCCGGACGCCTTTCGCAAGGTGGTGAGCTGGATTGGGAGCTTCACCAATATCCGCGGCGGCTACGTCTATCCCGCGCTCATCCGCCAGACCAAGGCCAAGCCGAAACCCTTGCGCGTCTTTCTCCAGGATGGCTCGAACGACCTGGACAACCTGCACGGCAATTGGCCGCTCTCGAACCAGGACATGGCCGCGGCGCTGAAGTTTGCGGGCTATGATCACCAGTTCGTGCTCGGTGCCGGCGGCCACAGTCCAAAACACGGCGGCTCGATCTTCCCCGACACGCTCCGCTGGCTTTGGCGCGACTGGCCAAAGGAATAGGGCTTCCCAACCACAAATCTTTTGGAAGCGGGCGGACCTCCAGTGGCACCGCTCTCCGCACCCGCGAACGCCTTGCGCCGCATGCGGG
>JANOAZ010000197.1:0-13818 GCA_031411395.1 Chthoniobacteraceae bacterium | reverse complement strand
GACCACGATGAACCCCGACAAACGCAAGATGCTCAAGGTGGACTTGAACGAAGACAACGCCGTCGAAGCCGACCGCATGTTCACCATCCTCATGGGCGACATCGTCGAACCCCGCCGCGCCTTCATCGAAGACAACGCGCTCAACGCGCGGCTGGATGTGTAGCTAGAGACTGAGCCACCGGGATGAGTAAAACTGAGATTGCCACATTTGATCAGCTCTTTGAGCCGGTTGTTAAGGGAATTGCCCGGATCCATGGGTTCATGAGCTTTCACGTCGTCTTTCAAGCGAAGCGGTATCAGGGCACTATCTCATCAGCTCAGATTCGCGATTTTCGAGGAGCAATGGTTGGGCGTGCAGACAAAGGCTTATTCATCACCACGGGAACTTTTTCGCGAGACGCTCTTCGTGAAGCGCGACAAGGGGATGCGCGATGCCGCCGCCGTTCTTGGCATTCCCCTCTTCCCTGAAACCGAAACGCCCCCCAGTTAGCTCACCCTTTCCCCACCCCTCTCGATGTATAACCAAAACGAAAAAGTCGAAAAAGTGAACGTGGCCGAAGAGATGTCGAAGTCCTTCCTCGACTACTCCATGTCGGTCATCATCTCCCGCGCACTGCCCGATGCCCGCGATGGGTTGAAGCCTTCGCAGCGGCGCATCCTTTACGCGATGAACGAACTCGGCGTGCAGCCGAATCGCAAGCATCTCAAGTGCGCGAAGATCGTCGGCGAGACGATGGGCAACTACCACCCGCACGGCGATCAGGCGATCTACCCGACGCTCGTCCACATGGCGCAGCCGTGGGCGATGCGCGAGATGCTGATCGACGGGCAGGGCAACTTCGGTTCGGTGGAAGGCGATCCCCCGGCGTCGATGCGGTACACCGAGGCGCGGCTCCAGCATCTCGGCGCGGCGCTGATGATGGACATGGACAAGGACACCGTCGATTTCATCCCGAACTACGACGAGACCCGCACCGAGCCCACGGTCTTCCCCGCGGCGTTCCCGAACCTGCTCGTCAACGGCGGCACTGGCATCGCGGTCGGCATGGCGACGAACATCCCGCCGCACAACCTCGGCGAGGTGATCAACGGCGTTTGCGCGCAGATCGACGACCCGGACATCACCATCGAGGGGCTGATGGAGCACGTGAAAGGCCCGGACTTCCCGACGGGCTGCATCCTGCAAGGCACCGCGGGCATCAAACTCTACTTCGAGACGGGCCGCGGACAGGTGCGCGTTCGCGGGCGGGTCGGCGTGGCGGAGGTGAAGGGTGGGCGCGAGCAGATCATCATCACGGAGATTCCTTACAACGTGAACCGCGCGGAGCTGGTGAAGCGCATCGCCGATCTGACGAATGAGAAGATCCTCACCGGCATCAGCGACGTGCGCGATGAGAGCGCGGAAGACACGCGGGTGGTCATCGACCTCAAGCGCGACGGCAATCCGAAGGTCATCATCAACAACCTCTACAAGCACACCGCGCTGGAGTCGTCCTTCAGCGTCAACATGCTGGCGATCGACCACGGCCGGCCAAAGCTGCTCTCGCTCAAGGACGCGATCACCAGCTACATCGAGCACCGCCGCGAGGTCATCCTGCGCCGCACCCGCTACCTGCTCGCCGCCGCGGAGGCTGATGCGGAGAAGCTCGAAGGCCTGCTCATCGCGCTGGCGAACCTCGATGACTTCATCAAGATCATCCGCGACTCGCGCGACCGCGACGACGCCAAGGGCAAGCTGCTCGCGCTCTCCTGGACGCGCCTCGTCGTCGAACAACTCGGCCTCTTGATCCGCGACGAAGCGCGCGTGGCCGACGGCTTCTACCGCCTGAGCGAAAAGCAGGTCGGCCACATCCTCGACCTCCGCCTCTACCAGCTCACCGGCCTCGAACGCGAGAGCATCAAGAGCGAGTACGATGCCCTCGTCGAAGTCATCAAGGACCTGCTCGACATCCTGGCGAAGGAAAAGCGCGTGCTGAAAATCATCACGGACGAACTGCGCGAGCTGCAGCGGAAATACGCGACCGAGCGGCGTACCCAGATCGTGCCGGCGGAAGGCGAGATCAGCATCGAAGACCTCATCGCCAACGAAGGCTGCATCATCACCATCACGCACAACGGCTTCATCAAACGCACCGCCGTCTCCGCTTTCCGCGCGCAGCGGCGCGGCGGCAAAGGTGTGATCGGCATGACGGCCCGCGAGGGTGCCACGGAGGAGGACGACGACGACTTCGTCGAGCATCTCTTCACCGCGACGACCCACGATTACCTGATGTTTTTCACCCAAGATGGCCGCTGCTACGTCGAACGCGTCTTCGAGATTCCTGAAATGAGCCGGGCCAGCAAAGGCCGCTCAATCGCAAACATTCTAGAGCTGCGTCCCGAGGAAAAAATCGCTGCGACCATCCGCATCCAGGGCCAGAAAAAGGACGAGGACACCTGGAGCGACAAGCTGCACATCGTCTTCGCGAGCCGCAGTGGCATCGTGAAGAAGTCGAACCTCAACGACTTCAAAAACATCCGCAAAGGCGGCATCATCGCGATCAAGATCGAAGAGGGCGACCGCCTCATCGACTGCAAGCTCACGAGCGGCCTCAACGAGATCGTGCTCATCACCCACGAGGGCATGAGCATTCGCTTTAACGAGGAAGAGCTCCGCGACCAGGGACGCGATACCGTCGGCGTCTGGGGCATCCGCCCTGACAAGGGCGACTACGTCGTCGGCGCGGCCTTGGTAGATCCGAATTCCATGCTCCTCGTCGCGGGCGAAAACGGCCTCGGCAAACGCACGCCTTTCGACGACGCCGACGGCCCGGTCTATCGGCTCCAGTCGCGCGGTGGAAAAGGCGTCATCACCATGAAGGCAAACGAGAAGACCGGCGGGGTCGCCGGTGCGCTGACGGTGCGCGATTCGGATGAACTCATGCTCATTACCAACAAGGGAAAGATGGTGCGGACAAAGGTCGGCGGCATCCGCGTCTGCGGACGCAATGCCCAAGGCGTGATCCTCATCAACATGCGCGAAGGCGAGATTCTCTCCGGCATCGCTCCGGTTGTGCGCGACGAAGAGGAAGACGAGACAACGCCCGAAGCTTAAAACATTCCTACGTTAGTCGCTCCGCTTTTTCTTCCGGGTGCCGGACGAGGAGGTGGGCGCCTTGGTGGAACTGCGCGGCTTCGGCTTCGGGGTCGCCGCCGCCGACACGACTGGCTCTGGAGTCGTCGGTGGCTTCTCCACGACTGGTTCGCTCGGCGCCGCCTCGCGCAATCCGGGGATTCGTCCGTATCCCACGAAATCCACTTTCGTCCGCTCGCCATTGGCCGCCGTTCCATTTGGCATCTTGAAGTCAAACACACTCACCCCCCAGCGCTGGATGCCCGCGTAGCTGCGCCCGTCGCTGGACCCAAACATCACGCGCTTCTTCGTCTTTTTTTCGGTGCCGAGATAGAGCATCACATGGCTGATCGGAATCTCGCGCCCGGTCTCGTACGTGCCGGTCCAGAAAAGCAGATCACCCGGCTGGAGATCCTTGAATTCAAAGCTCTCGGCGCTCTTGCTCACCACCACGAAGAACGGCCCGCCCTTCCGCGCCCAAACGTATTGGCTGCTCGAATCACGCGGCACGTCCTTGAATCCCTGCGCCCGTAGCACGTAAGCCATCGTGCCGCTGCAATCCATGCCGCCCTGCGCGGGATCGGCGCTGCCGGGCACGTAGGTGAGATTGAGTTTCGTCAGTTCGAGTGCGGCGGCGATGAGCGTTTGGGTCCGAGGCGGTAACGTTGCAAATTCAGCAAGTTCATTGGGTTCGAGCGTTGCGGCCGGCGCGTGCTCCTTTTTCACCGTCGGCGCGACTTTGTCTTCCGCCTCGATTGTCGTCAGAGGTTTCGCTGGAGCGTCTGACGTTTCGGACTTTTTCTCCGCAGGCGCGGGCACGTCCGGGAGTTTGCGCTTCTCCGGTGCGGGAGTGCTTTCGGCAGGCGTCGACTTCTTCGGCGCCGGTTTGGGAGTTGCACCCGTGAAACCGCCTCTTTTTCGCGGCGGATCCTCGACGGCCGAGCGCAGCGTTTGGGCGGTCAATACGGAAAACGCAAAGCTGATGCACAAGACGGGAATCAATTTCACTCATCACCTTCGCATGCGGCACGCAAATGGCGTGCATCGAATGTTCCCGCGGCCGGGCGCGAGGCGAAAGTTTCCCATTGGAAGGATGCGGGATTCGATCTACTATCAAGGCAGTTTCCGGCGTCTGTTCGGTGACGTTGCTGGCGGAACGCTGGGAGTTAAAATCGGCTCGATGCCCTGCACCGGGCCCCATCCCAATAAACTCAATGAGGCCCGCTTCGAAACATTCACGGAATGGCATCGAGAGCATTCGCGAGGAGAAGGAAGGAGTGCCCTTCGCGGACGCACAACATTCCCACCCGGAGGTTAGTGTTCCCAATGGAGAGAGGATCTCCGTCCCGCCGGACACCGTTCGACATTCTCTGGAAAATGAGTTCGAGCCGGAACCCAATTGCAATAACCCGTCGGAAGCTCCCCCCGCCCCCGCCGCGGATGACACCGACGACCTCGATTCGATCCACGAGCGGCACGCGAGACAAGTCGGAGCGATCGGACGCGAACGCAACGAGCTGGCTCGCAGGCTCACCGAACTCTCGGGGGAGCTGGCCGAAGCGCGCAAAGATCATGCGGAGGAACTGGAACGCACGCGTCTCGATCGCGATGAAATCATCGAAGAGAAGGAAGCACTCGCCCTTCAGCTCTCGCACACCCGCGACCAGCGCCGGGAGCAAACCGAAGCCTTCGCCAGCGAACGCGCCCAACTCATCGCCGAACGCGACCAGTCCACCGCCCAGCTCGCGGAATTGCGGGGCCGCCACCAGGGCGAGATGGAAGGACTCAGCCGCGCTCATGACGAGCTCGCCACCGCACTCGCGCGCGAACGCGAGCTGCGTCACCGCGAGGTCACGGCGCTGACTGCGCAGAATAGCAGCCTGTCATGCGAGCGAAGCGATTTGTCCGCCGACCTCGACCGGACTCGCGAACGCCGTCAGGCGGAGGTGGACGCGCTCACCGCGGAGCGCGACGCGCTGCGGAGCGAGCGGGATGCACTCGCCACGGAAACTGCGCGAGCGCGAGAGCAGCACAAAGCGAAACTCGCGGAGTTCGGAGTGCAGCACGATGCCATGGTGCGGGAGCGATTCCGGGTTTCCTCGGAATTTTCGACCTTCCGCGAAGGGCAGGCGGCGGCGACTGCAGCGCTGACGGCCGAACGCGATCAGCTACGCAGCGAGCAGGCCGACCTGCGGGCGCATCTCGCGGTGATCAAAGAGAATCACCGCATGGATCTCGACGAACTGCGTCGGGAACGTGCTGCGGTGATCAAGGAAGCGGATGAAATTCACGAGGTGCTCAATGCAGACCGCCTGGCATGGACCAAGCAGATCGAATTCTTCACAGCGGAACGCGAAACGCTCACCCGCGAGCGCGACGAGGCGCTCGCCGAGCTGACCCGCGAACGGCAGGCGGAGAATCGGCAGGTGGAGCTGCGGACGCAGGAATGTGGGAACCTTCTCGAACAACGTGCGGAAATGCTGGGACAGATCGAGGAACTGCGGGCGGCGGAGCAGCGGCAGAACGCGCTCTTCCACGAGGAGCGAAAGATTCTCTGCGAGGAGCGCGATCACGCGGCGGCGAAACTGGCTCTCTCCATGGAGGCGCTCGGTGAAGAACGACTGACCTTGCTTCAACAAAAGACCGACGCCGAAGCTCGCCTCGGCGCTGCAAAAAAGGAGCACGCCGAAACGGTCCAATCGCTCGAAAACGCACGCGTGGCGGTGGCCGGCGAACGCGACGCGGCGCGGCGGGAGCTGGCCGTCTTCCAGGATGCGCAGGCACGTGAGGAAACGTTGTTCGGCGCGATCGCGACTCGGAAACACGAGCTGGCCTCCACGACGGTGCGCGAGGGCTTGCGCATGAAGTGCGCGGCGAAAGACGCCACGCTCACCCGTGATGTTGAGATCCGGATGATCCACGGCGGCGGAACCTCGGATGAACGCAGGGCGGAATTGATCGAGGAAGCGCGCCACCTCGCGCGTCTGCAACATCCGAATATCCCGCCCATCTACGAAGCGGGCTTCGACGAAAGCGGCCAGGTCTTTTACACCACCAGAGCCGTCGCCGGCATGAGCCTGCGCGACGTCCTCAATGAGCTCGAGCGAGGGAAGACCAGCTCTCTCCTGCACTTCAGTCTGCGGCGGCTGCTGAGCGTCTTTCATCGCGTCTGCGATACAATCGCGTATGCGCACTCGCGGGACGTTGCGCATGGCGATTTGAAGCCCGAGCACGTGATCCTTGGCGAGTTCGGCGAAGTGTTCGTCGTCGGCTGGCATCTGCCGCGCGCCGCTACCGCGGACGGCGAACCCGTGCCGGCATTTCAGCCGCGCGAAGACATCACCGCACTCGGCCGCATCCTTTACGAAATGACGAATCTGCTCCATCCGCCGCAAGAGGACGAAACGCAGCCCGCCGTATTCCATGGCAAGAAGGCGGCCGTGCGTGCCTGGGCGGGCGACAAGGACGTCAGCGCGCTCGCCTCCATCGCGAAGCGAGCCCTCGACCCCAAAGTCGCGGGCCGATTCTATTCCGTGCGCGAGCTGCAGATGCAGGTCGATGCCTTCAAAGACAGCTTCGACGACCCGTCGCGGGTGACCTTGAAAACGATCCTGCGCCAGTGGGTTTACCTCCACCGCACAGCGCTCATCGTGGCGGGGATTGTGATCGTCGTCGCCCTCGCCGCGGGATTCTGGCTGACGATGCAGCCGACTCCCCACGGCGGCGGACAGCCTCCATCCTTCCAAACCAGCGACCGCCTCGAGCTACTCCGGCCCCCGCCACAACGTTAGCATCCGCCAACGCACTTACGTCGCGGCGAGTTCCGCGAGAAGCGCCCGATTTAGGCGGATGCCGGCGAAGAAATTCTCGATCGGAAAATTCTCGTTCGGGGCATGGGCACGGCAATCCGGCATTGCGAGCCCGAGCAGCAGTGTCTCGACGCCGAGCACCTTCCGAAACGTGTTCACGATCGGAATGCTGCCGCCCTCGCGGATCAACGCAATCTCCGCACCGGGGAACGCCGTCTTCAAGGCGCGCTGCGCAGCCTGACCGAACGCCGAGTGGGGGTCCGTCACGTAAGGCTCTCCACCATGCCCGCCGTGGAATGTTACGCTGACTCCCACCGGCGTGTGCGCCACGAGGTGCGCTTTGACTTTCTCCACGACCGCCGCCGGTTCCTGATCCGGCACCAGCCGACAGGTGAGTTTCACCATGGCTTCACGCGGAATGATCGTCTTGCTCCCGACTCCCTGAAAGCCGCTCGCCATTCCGTTCACCTCGATCGTGGGGCGCGCCCAGACGCGCTCCAGGCTGGTGAAACCAGCCTCGCCGAACAGCGCGGGTGAACCAGTGAGCGCGAGAATCTCCGCGTCGGAGAGCGGCAATTTCTCCCACGCCTCACGCTCCCACATTTCGAGCTCCGGGATCCCATCGTAGAATCCCGGCACCGCGATCCGCCCATCAGTCTCGTGCAGGCTGGCGATCATCCGCGCGAGCGCGGTCGCCGGATTCGCCACTGCACCGCCGTAGATGCCCGAGTGCAGATCGGTGGCCGGGCCGGTCACGCGCACTTCCAGCGCCACGATCCCGCGCAGGCCGTAGGTGAAGGTGGGCACGCCCCGCGCGATCATGCCCGTATCCGAAATGGCGATCAGGTCGCAGCGCAGTTCCTCGCGATGGCTGCGCAGAAACGTCTCCAGATTCGCGCTGCCGATTTCCTCTTCGCCCTCGATGACGAAGATCAGATTCACGGGCAGTTCAGCTTCTTCGCGCAGCGCCTCTTCGACTCCGAGGATGTGCGCGAAGATCTGGCCTTTGTTATCGGTCGAGCCGCGCGCGAAGACGATGCCGTTCGCGAGTCGCGGCTCGAAAGGAGGCGTGGTCCAGAGATCGAGCGGATCGACCGGCTGCACGTCGTAATGGCCGTAGATCATCACCGTCCGCCGGCCGGCGCGGTGTTCATTGCGACCGACCACGATCGGGTGTCGCGCCGTCTGGTGGACCTCGGTCTTGAGCCCGATGGAGGTGAGCTTTTCACCCAGCCACGCCGCGCAGGCCGCCACGTCGCTGGACCGTTCCGGATCGGTGGAAATGCTCGGGAATCTCAGGAAACGGAAGTATTCGTCGATCGCGCGTTGATTCATAAAGCGAACGCTAACCGCTCGCCCGCCGCCGGGAAAGTAGAGGCTGCGAGGCGGATTGACGCTCTCGCCGACTTTGGCGACTCTCGCCGCGCTCTCATGGAAATCCGCAAGGCTCTCATCACGGCCGCTGGCAAAAACCAGCGCACCCTCCCGCTTCAATCACTCGTCGATCGAGACGGTGTCACCAAGACCGCGCTCGCGATCATCGTCGAGGAGATCCTCCGCGCGGGCATCGAGCAGATCGGTGTGGTCATCATGCCCGGTGACATCGATTCCTATCGCGCCGCGGCGGGAAAGTATTCCGAGAGGCTCACCTTCATTGAGCAGCCCGCGCCCCTCGGCTATGCGCACGCGATTCATTGCGCGGCGGACTTTTGCGAAGACGACTCCTTTCTGCTCCTCGTTGGAGATCATCTTTATCTCAGTGCGACCGAGAAAAGTTGCGCCCAGCAGCTCGTGGAAATCGCGCGAGTGGAAAACTGCGCGGTCTCCGCCGTGCAACCGACGCACGAAAGCAAACTCCCTTATTACGGCGCCATCGGCGGTCGACTGGTGAATGCCGCCCAGCGCCTCTACCAGATCGAGGCCGTGCTGGAAAAGCCCACGCCCACCGAGGCGGAACAGAAGCTCGACGTGCCCGGTCTGCGCGCCGGCTACTACCTGTGCTTTTTTGGAATGCACGTGCTCACCCCCGCGTTGCAGCGGATCCTCGGGGAACTGCTCACCGCCGCAAAGGGCCGCGAATCGAGCGTCAACTTTCGCGCCGCGCTCGCCGGCCTCGCCGAGCAGGAACGTTATCTCGCCGCTGAGCTTGAAGGCCGGCGCTACGACTTCGGCGTGCGCTACGGGCTCCTCACCGCGCAGCTCGCGCTGGCCCTCTCGGGCAAGGATCGCGACGAAGTGTTGCGCGGCCTCGTCGAGTTGCTCGCGACGAACTGACCCGCCATGTCGCTCGGCCTCATCGAGATCATCACGTCGCCTGACGACGCCATCCGCAACCGCTCGCTCGACGACCTTTGCAGCGCCGCCAGCTTCGGCGAACTCCTCGCGGAATGCGACGCGCTCGATGAGTTTCGCCGGCGGAGCGAAAACCTCTACGAGCGGGTTCGCGCGCTTTTTTTTCTCTACGCGATTCATCGCTTCCATTTGCCCACGCGCCCGGAGTTGCCGCCCGGCGGGCAGATTCCCTTTCACGGCTACGAGCAGTTGCTCCAGCGTCGCTTTGACGAAGCGATCGACATTCTCTCGACCTCCCAGAAAGCGAATGGACCGAGCGACGCCCTGAGCAGCGCGCTCGCCGCGGCGTATCATCGGCTCGCATTCCAGACGCTCGCGGATCAAGTGCGGCGCAGCGTGCGCACGGTGCGAGGGAATCAATGGATGTTCCGGATGGGGCATCCGAAAGATCAGCCGCTGCGCTTCCGGCCCGAGCTGCTCACTTCCGCAAGGGATGGTTCCTTCCCGATCCTCCGCGAGCGCACTCCCGTGCGGATGGACCTCACGCACTCGGCGTGGAGCGACATTTTCTTTCTCGGCATGGATTACCCGGAAGGCGCGCGCGTGCTCAATGTCTCCATCGACCTCGGGGTGCATGGGCGGGACACCAAAACGCAGCCGCCGGTGAGTGCGTGGCTGCGGGTCATCGAGGAGCCCGTGCTGCGGCTGGTCAGCGTGGACCTCGGCGCGCGCGCGGACATTTCGAATCTGGCGGAGGTGTTCGACTTTGCGAAGGACTACCTCGGCCTGCTCAAGGCCGCGGTGATCGCCTCCGGCATCGTGCCGCCCGGCATCGAAGGCTCGGGGCAATCGCTCGCCGATCTGCTCGCCGAGATGCTCGGGCCGGGTCGCGGGATCGAGCTGGTTTCCTCGGTGAATGATATTCCGAAAGGCTCGCGTCTCGCCGTCTCCACCAATCTCCTCGCCGCGCTGATCAGCGTCCTCATGCGGGCCACCGGACAGGCCGAGTCGCTCGTAGGCCCGCTGGACGAGAGCGAACGCCGGCTGGTGCTCGCGCGGGCCTTGCTCGGCGAATGGATCGGAGGCAGCGGCGGCGGCTGGCAGGATTCCGGAGGCGTCTGGCCGGGGATCAAGCTGATCGAGGGCGTCGCGGCGCAGGACGGCGATTTCGAGTCCGGGATTTCCCGCGGCCGGCTCATGCCGGCGCATCACGTTTTTTCGCGGAACGAAATCTCCGCCGAGGCGCGGCAGCGGTTGCAGGATTCGCTCGTCCTGGTGCATGGCGGCATGGCGCAGAATGTCGGGCCGATCCTCGAGATGGTGACGGAGAAATATCTCCTTCGCTCGTCCGCCGAATGGCAGGGCCGGCAGGAAGCGCTCGGCATCCTCGACCAAATCCTCGACGCCCTGCGCGCCGGAGACATCGCAAAGGTGGGCGCGGTCACCACGCGAAATTTCGAGGGTCCGATTCAGACGATCATCCCGTGGGCTTCGACCTACTACACGGAGCGGCTGATCGAGCAGGTGCGCGGCGAGTTCGGCGCGGATTTTTGGGGCTTCTGGATGCTCGGCGGGATGTCCGGCGGAGGCATGGGCTTCATCTTCGCGCCCGCGCGCAAGGCTGAGGCACAAACGCGATTGCAGGAGATCATGAGCGCGACGAAGCGCGAACTGGAGCACGCGCTGCCCTTCGCGATGGACCCGGTCGTCTATGATTTTGCGATCAATGAAAACGGCACCTTCGCCGACCTGCTTGCGGGCACCGACGCGCTGATGCCCGCGAGCTATTACACGCTCACCGTGCCGGAACTGATCCGGCAGGATCGCCGCGCATTGTCGCCGCTGCGCCGCACGGAGCTGGATAAATTTGGCGCCGCCTGCCGCACCAAGCCCGAACTCCGCGGCATGGTCCAGACGCTCTTCGACGCCATGTTTCCCCGCGGCCGGGGCGAGTCTGCCGGCGATCACACGCTCACCGGCCTGCTCGAACGAAATGGCTTCGATGCAAAGCAGCACGAGCAGATCCGGTCCCAGCTCCGCGAGGGCCGCATCGGACTTTCCCAAAACCGCCTGCCGGCGAGCGCCGTGATCGAAGACGTCCTGCCCGAGGATGTCACCGATCTTTCCAAGGAACGCCCCGCGGCACTCGAAGCGCGCGGCCTCGCGGCATTGCGCGCCGGCGAAGTCGCCGTGGTTTCGCTGGCCGCCGGGGCCGGTTCGCGCTGGACGCAGGGCGCGGGCGTGGTGAAGGCGCTGCATCCTTTCGCCAGGCTCGCGGGACGCCACCGGACCTTTCTCGAGACCCATCTCGCCAAGTCGCGCCGCATGTCCCGACTCGGCGGCGCGCCCATCCCTCACGTCTTCACCACCAGCTATCTCACCGACGAACCGACTGCCGCGTTTCTAGCCGAGCATCGCAACTACGGCTTCGAGGGACCGCTCATCCTTTCTCCCGGACGCAGCGTCGGCCTGCGCATGGTGCCGACGGAACGCGACCTTCGTTTTGCCTGGGAAGAGATGCCGCAGCAAATGCTCGACGAGCAGCAGCAGAAGGTGCGCGACAGCCTGCGCACGGCGCTCATCGGCTGGGCGCGCGGCGCGGGGGAGGCAAGCGACTACACCGAGAACCTTCCGCTCCAGTGCCTCCATCCCGTCGGGCATTGGTTTGAATTGCCAAATCTCCTCCGCAACGGCGTGCTCGCCCGCCTGCTCGCCGAACGACCGCAGCTCAAGACGCTGATGCTGCACAACATCGACACGCTCGGCGCGGACGTCGATCCCGTCGTGCTCGGCCAGCATCTCGCGAGCGGCGCGTGCCTCACTTTCGAGGTCATCACCCGGCGGCTCGAAGATCGCGGCGGCGGTCTCGCCCGAGTGAACGGGCGTCCGCGTCTCGTCGAGAGTCTCGCCATGCCGCGGGAGGAGGCGGAATTCGCGCTCACCTATTACAACACGCTCACCACCTGGATCGACCTGGACCGCTTGCTCGACGCCTTCGGACTCACCCGCGCCGACTTCCTCCCGGAGGCAAACGCCGGAGAAAAGATCACCGCGGCGATCCGCAATCTCGCCGCGCGCATGCCCACATACATTACCCTCAAGGACGTGAAGCGGCGCTGGGGCCACGGGCAGGAGGACGTTTTCCCGGTCACGCAATTCGAGAAGCTCTGGGGCGACATGAGCGCGCTTCCGGAAGTCGATTCCCAATTCGTCGTCGTCCCGCGCCGTCGCGGGCAGCAACTCAAAGATCAGGCGCAGCTCGACGGCTGGCTGCGCGACGGCTCCGCGGCGTTCGTCGAGACGCTGTGCGAGTGGGGGTAGAGGCCCGAGCCGTGGCTACCCCACCCGGACCGCGCGCGTCTTGTCGAGGCGCACGACGTCGCCGGCCTTCAAGCCGGGCGTCGCTTTCAGGTCGGTGAACTTCTCGCCATTCACCTGTACGCTCCCCTGCTCCACGAGCCGGCGGGCATCGCTGCGCGATTTCTTCAAAGCAAAGCCCTGCTCGAAACCGGCGACGACGATGGAAATGATGTCATCGGCCACGCCTGCGAGCGACAGCGCCGGGAGTTCGGCGTGGACCAGATCGCGCTTGCTGAAGCGCGTGTTGAAATCGTCGAGCGCGGCCTGTGCGGCATCGCGCGTGTGGTAGCGTTCGACGATCCGCGCGGCCAGTTGCTTCTTCGCCTCCATGGGATGAATCGCCGGCAGTTCCTCGCCGAGCAGCAGCAGGTAATACCGCGCCATGAGATCGTCGCTGATGCTCATGAGCTTGCCGAACATCTCGTTGGGCGGCTCGCTGACTCCGACGTAATTGCCGAGGCTCTTCGACATCTTCTGCACCCCGTCGAGGCCTTCGAGGAGCGGCATGAGAAAGACGACCTGCTGCTCCTGCCCTTCCTCGCGCTGGAGATCGCGTCCGACGAGGATATTGAAGAGCTGATCGGTGCCGCCGATCTCCACATCGGCGCGGACCTTCACCGAATCCCAGCCCTGCATGATCGGATACTGGATTTCGTGAAGATGCACCGGCTCGCCGCGATCGACGCGCCCCTTGAAATCCTCGCGCTGGAGCATCTGCTGGAGCGTCACGCGCGCGTTGAGACACATGACTTGCTGGAAGGTCATCATCTCAAACCATTCGCCGTTGAAGACGGTGCGGGTTCTTTTCGGATCGAGAATCTTGAAAGCCTGTTGCTGGAAGCTCTTCGCGTTTTCCATGACTTGGTCATGGGTCAGTTTCGGCCGCGTTTTCGACCGGCCCGAGGGATCGCCGATCATCGCGGTGAAATCGCCGATGATGAGGATCGCGTGATGTCCGAGGTCCTGGAACTGCCGCAGCTTCGTGAGCGCGACGGTGAAGCCGAGGTGAATGTCCGGTGCGGTGGGATCGACGCCGAGCTTGATGTTCAGAGGCTGGCCGCGGCGCAATTTCGCCAGCAACTCGGCTTCGGAAATGATTTGGGCGGCGCCGCGTTTGAGGATTTCGAGTTGCTCTTCCGGTGACTGCATGAGGCTTGTGCCCAATGGGATAAAGACGGGCGGAGCACGGTGCGAGAAGAATTCGTGAGCTTCCCGGGAGCGCCAATCTCCCGATTGGCTCGGGGG
>JANOAZ010000196.1:0-34300 GCA_031411395.1 Chthoniobacteraceae bacterium | reverse complement strand
CGCTTCATCGCGCGGGCAAAGTCGGCGTTCATCACAATGGCGCTCGCTTTTTCCACACCGGCGGCAGTGCGCACGCCCGTGGCGCGGCGGCCCTCGAAGAGCACTTCCTCCACCGGCGAGTCGGTGCGGATTTCAACTCCGAGCCGCTCGGCGACGCGCGCCATCGCGACGGTCAGCGCCGCGCATCCGCCGATGGGATGGAAGACGCCGTATTCGTATTCGAGGAACGAAAGAATCGAGAACAGGCTCGGGCAGCGGAACGGCGACATGCCGAGGTATTTCGACTGGAAGCTGAACGCGAGGCGGATGCGCGGGTCGCGGAAAAAGCGGCCGAGGTAGGTGTCCAGCGACTGATGCGGGCGGAGCATCGGGAGCATTTTGAGCAGACGCGCATTGAGGAGGTCCTGCCAACCGTCGAATGGTGTTTCGAGGCACGGCTCCATGCGCATGAGCTTGGTGCGATTTTCATCGAGGAAACGGCGAAAGCCTGGGGCGTCGCCCGGCGCGATGGCGGCGATCTGCTGCTCCATGCGCGCGATGTCCGGTGTCGCGTCGATCTGGCCGCCGCCGCCGAAGATGATGCGATATTGCGGATCGAGCCGCACCATTTCCACCTCCGCGCGGAGCGACATGCCGGCGGCAGCGAAGATCTCCTCGAGCACCCGCGGGTAGAGGAAAAACGTGGGTCCGAGGTCGAATTTGAAGCCGTCTGCTTCGACGGAAGACGTGCGCCCGCCGACGGTCGGGAGTCGCTCGAGGACTTTCACTTTCACCCCCGACGCGGCGAGGAGAATGGCCGACGCGAGACCGCCGGGACCGGCGCCGATGATGATGACTTCTTTGCTCATGGTGTTTGCGGGTGAAAGTGCGGGTCAGAATTTCGTCTTCACACCGCACGCGCGGGCGACGCACCAGCCGCGCGCGGCCTCGAAGGCCACGAATGCGGAGGACGCCGCGAGGGCGATGCCGGCGGCACGCGAATGCGGCCACGCAACGGCTGCGCCGATGGCCATGGCGAGAGCGCCGATGCCTCGGATGACGCGGCCTTTGGTGTCGATGTTTGGGTGGAGGAGAGACATGGGATTTCGGAAGTTTGGCTGCGATAGATTCGTGGCTATGTCTAAGTCTGGTCTAAATACAGTCAAGCAATAGTTCGACTAAAATCTGAGTGTGTCGAAGTTTTCCCTTGCTGGCGTCCAGCTTGTGTCTAGCTATAAGGACTGAAATGCCCTCTTCCTTTTCCATCCAGATTGCTGCTGAACGCACCGGGCTCACGCCGCACGTCATCCGGGCGTGGGAGCGGCGGTATCGCGCGATCGAGCCGCAGCGTTCGGCGGGCAAGCAGCGGCTCTATTCCGAGGAAGAAATCGAGCGGCTCGCGATGCTGAGCCGCGCCGTGCGCAGCGGCCACAGCATCGGGAAAATCGCGGGAATCCCGATGGAGGAGCTTCGTGCGTTGATTGCGAATCAGCCCCCGGCAGCGCGCGCCGCGAAGGGGCACTTACCCGACGACCCAGGCTCCGCATTTCGCGCAGACGCGCTTGCCGCCGCCACTGGCTTCGACGGGCCCGCGCTCGAGGACGCGCTCCGCCGCGCGCTGCTCGCGCTGGGAAATCAAGGTCTGCTCCGGCTGGCCATCGGACCGCTCGCCCACGAGATCGGCGAACGCTGGCGCGCGGGTGAACTCACCGCCGCGCACGAGCATTTTTTCACGGCGAGCGTGAAAGTTTTTCTCGGCGACCTGACCCGGCAATTTGCCACGCCCCTCGACGCGCCTCGAATCATCGTCTCCACCCCGACCGGACAGCTCCACGAACTCGGCGCCGTCATGGCCGCCGCCGCCGCCGCGAACCTCGGCTGGCGCGCGATCTACCTCGGCCCGAGCCTGCCCGCGCACGAGATCGCCGGAGCCGCCCTGCGGAACGAAGCCGGAGCCGTCGCGCTCAGCATCGTCTATCCCGAGGACGACCCGAATCTCGCCCGCGAACTCACCGACCTCGCACGGTTGCTCCCGTCCAGCACGCGCATCCTCGCCGGCGGCCGCGCCGCGCGCGGATACTTCGAGACGCTCGTTCGCATCGGCGCGCTTTACGCCGAGAGCATCGAGGAATTCGGCGAGCAGCTCGACACTCTGCGGCGCTTGCCGCCGGGGAAAACCTCCTGATTCGACCCGATCGGTTTTTGGTGCTCAGGCTCGATGGGAAGTGATCGGGTCGGAGGCTGTCCTCGCCGACCGCGTTCAGGCTACGTGCCAGTGGGCGAATTCTTTTGACGCCCTGCTCCGGTCGGAACTAATGGTAGGCACTTTTTGAAGGGGTACAGTGCCTTTCCCGAACCCGGGGATATGAACCACCCGGCGAGGCCTGCATCACTTCAAAAACCTCCTACTTAACAATTTACGATTCCCAGAAGAGGTTACTTTTGAATGTTTAATGGATTTTTCGGGTTGTTCTCCAACGACATCGGCATCGACCTAGGGACGGCGAATACCCTCGTTTACGTCAAGGACCACGGGATCGTGCTCCGCGAACCATCGGTTGTGGCCGTGCAGGTGGGCACGAACCACGTGCTGGCGGTAGGAGACGAGGCAAAACGCATGCTGGGACGAACTCCCGGAAACATCGTCGCCATCCGTCCCTTGAAGGATGGTGTGATCGCCGATTTTGAAATCACGGAGGCGATGCTCCGGCATTTCATCCACAAGGTTCACAACCGGCGGACGCTCTTCAAGCCGCGGCCCCGGGTGGTGATCGCCGTGCCGAGCGGCATCACCGAGGTGGAAAAACGCGCGGTCAAGGAGTCCGCGCTGCGGGCAGGAGCGCGCGAGGTGCATTTGATCGAGGAGCCGATGGCGGCGGCGATCGGGTGCGGCCTGCCGGTGCAGGATGCGGCGGGCAACATGATCATCGACATCGGCGGCGGCACCACCGAGGTCGCGCTGATTTCCCTCTCCGGCATCGTCTTCTGCCGCAGCGTGCGCGTGGCGGGCGATGAACTCGACGAAGCGATCATTCAGTACATGAAGCGCGCTTACAATTTGATGATCGGCGAGCGCACCGCGGAGGACATCAAGATCAAGATCGGCAGCGCCTATCCCATGGAGAAGGAGACGACCATGGAGGTCAAAGGCCGCGACCTCGTGGCCGGTCTGCCGAAGACTCTCACCATCACCTCTCAGGAAGTGCGCGAAGCGTTGCTCGTACCGATTTCGACAATCGTCGATTCAGTGCGCGTGACGCTGGAACGCTGCCCTCCCGAACTTTCCGCCGATTTGGTTGACCGCGGGCTGGTGCTCGCGGGCGGCGGCGCGCTCCTGCGCGGCCTCGATCGTTTGCTCACCGAAGAAACAGGATTGCCGGTCCACGTGGCCGAGGATCCGCTCAGCGCCGTCGCCGAAGGCACCGGCCGCGCGCTCAGCGAGATCAAATTCCTGCGTCAGGTGGCGACGAGCGACAGCCGCTGGAAATAACGCTTGCCGGACATGGCCGCACTTTCTGAACGCCACCTGTTTTCTCCGCCGTGCTCTCGCCGGCAGGGGCTGACTTCGCTCGCTCCCGCCCCATGACGAGCCGGCGCGTTTTCATTCTCTCGCTGATCGGCTTCATCGTGGTTGCAGGGTTGGTCCTGACCATGAGTCCGCACAATATGCGGAGCATGCAGGCGGGGTTTCTGGGGATCATTTCGCCGTTCCTCAAGACGGGTTCGACGATGGAAAAAAAGTATCGGGAATTCCGCGAAGGATTGAAGACGCTGGAGCAACTTGAGGAGGAGAACAAGCGGCTGACCATTTCCAACAAAGACCTCAGCGCGACCAACCAAACCTTGCGAGGCCTCGAGGCGGAGAACAACCGGCTGCGCAAGGCGCTGGGCTACAATGAGCGCTCGGAATTCAAGCTCGTGCCCGCGCGGGTCGTCGCCCGGGATGCTTCGACCTGGTACAGCGCGGTGGTCATCGACCGTGGCAGCGCCGAGGGACTCAGGCCCGACATGCCGGTGCTCACCGAAGAGGGACTCGTCGGAAAAACGAGCATCGTCTCCGAGCACTCTTCGACGGTGATCCTGATCGCCGATGAGACCTGCAAGGTGGCGGTGAGCGTGGAAAATTCCCGCGAGCAGGGGATCGTGCGCGGTGAGCGCACCTCGACCAATTCGATCCCGCAGATCAGCCTCACCTTCCTCTCCAAGCAGGCGGCCCTTCAGTCCGGGCAGAAAGTTTTCACCTCTGGTGTCGGCGGAGTGTTTCCGCCGGGCGTGCTCATTGGCGCGGTCAGAGAATACAAGGTTCGCGAACTCGACGGATATGCCACGATTGTTCCCGCGGTCGATTTGACCACGCTGGAAGATGCTTTCGTGGTCGTCGGCAACCGAAAGTGATCCTCTTCTTCGTTCTGCTCGTTTCGATGTTCCTGGCGTTGGTCGTCCAGCACTTCATCGGGCCGCTCCCGCCGATGGGCGCCCGGGTGATGATCATGCCGATGATCATGTTCTACGGCGCGCTGGCGCTGCCGCTGCCGGCGATGCTCGCCCTGACTTTCGTCGGCGGTCTGATGTGGGACTCGCTCCATTCGCAGATGATCGAGGGCAACTACGAGATTGCGGTCGGTTGGTCGATCGTCCTCTACACCGTGCTCGGCGGATTGATGAGCGGCTTCCGGCCGCTTTTTCAGCGTGGTCGTTGGGAAATTCACTGCATCTTCAGCGGCCTGGCCACTTCCCTCATCGTCCTCGCTGAATACCTGATGATCACCTTTCGCCGTGAGCCGGTCGTGTTCGTCTTCAACCAGAACATCTGGTGGAGCATCGCCGGCAGCGGGATTGTCGCGACCTTGCTGTCGCCGTTCTTTTTCTTTGCGCTAAATTACATCGCCCTTCTGACCGGCTACGACCCGCAGCCGCTCCGGAGGAAACCGAAACGCTAATATGGCCCGTCGTTTTGCCCGCAAGCCCGCCAACGCCGAACTGCGCGTTTATTTCCTCGCCTTCCTCTTCCTCTGCGGACTTTGCGCGCTCGGCGCGAAGCTCTGGTACGAGCAGGTGCTGCGTGGGCCGAAGTGGACATCGAGGCTCGCGAGCCGTTCCGAAGTCACCGTGCGCATCCCCTCGGTGCGCGGGGAAATTCGCGATCGCAATGGGATCACCCTCGTCTCGAACCGCGCGAGCTACGAGGTGGACTTCTATCTGCCAGACATGGTGCGCGGTTATCGCCGGCAGCACGGCATGGTGCCTACCACGCCGCGTCCCATCACGGTCCGACAGATGAAAAAGATCGTCCGCGAGCCGGACATCGTGCGGATCGTGAAGGAGAGCGTCGAGCCGCGCCTGGCGCAGCTCAAGCTGGCGCAGGATTTCAATTCCGTGAAGCTGGAGAAGCATTTCTGGAACGACACCGAGGTGCCCTTTACCTACCAGGAAGAGATCGATTTTCCCACCATCGCGAGGTTCGCCGAACACAACGTGGGGCTGCCCGGGGTGGACATCTCGATCAAGCCGGTGCGCCAGTATGTCTATGGCGCGCTCGCCGCGCATCTCCTCGGATACGTCGGCGCGCCGCTGCACATTGACGAGTTGCCCGACGTGCGGAACTACACCTTCTACCAACCGGACGTGGATGGGAAATCGCAGATCGAGCAGAGCATGGACAAGTACCTGCGCGGCAAGCCGGGCACGCGCATCCTCCAGCGCAGCGTGAAGGGGGTGATCGAGAGCGAAGTCCGCCGCGACCCGCCGCAACCGGGCAACGACGTCATCCTTACTCTCGACGCCCGCATCCAGTACATCGCCGAGCAGGCGCTGCGGCATCCCCAACTCGCCCGCGCGGCGGCGGTCGTGGTCGATCCCAGAAACGGCGACATTCTCGCGATGGCCTCGGTGCCCTCCTTCGACCCGAACATGTTCATCCCGAGCATTTCGGAGGAGGATTGGAAGAAGTTGCACGACGACGAGGCGGTGCCGCTGGTCAGCCGCGCGGTGAACGTCTTCCCGCCCGGATCGACTTTCAAAATCCTGACCGCGTTGGCGGGATTGAAAAAGGGCATCGGCGGCAACAGCTACAATTGCCCCGGCGGCATCACCTACGGTGACCGCTACATGCGGTGCTGGATCGCCGAAAAGGGGCGCTCGCACGGCACGCTCGGGCTGGCCGACAGCCTCAAGGTTTCCTGTGACTGTTTCTTTTACCAATACGGCAATGCCGCCGGCATCGAAAACATCGACCGCATCTGCAAGGTCGTCGGCATCGGCGAGCACTACGAGCTCGGACTGAACGATGAAAAGGCGGGTGCGCGGCCGGGACCGGAATGGATGAAAGTCCGCTATCCGCAGCTCAAATGGACGACCGCGCACACGGCCAACGTGACGATCGGTCAGGGCTACGTGCTGACCAGTCCGCTGCAGATGACGATGGCATACGTGGCGATCGCCAGCGGAGGGATTTGTTATGAGCCGCGGTTGATCCGCACGGTGGTCCCGCCGAATGCCAAGCCTAAGCTGGATGAAAAAGGGAACGCGACTTGGGAGCCATTGTTTGAAGGCGGACAGCCAGCCTGGCCGGACACGCCGAAGATTCGCGGCGACCTCCGCACCGAAGTCAGCCAGAAGCAAATCGACATCGTGCGGCAAGGTTTGTGGAAGGTCGTCAACGAGAGAGGCGGGCCGGGCGGCGGCGGCACTTGCGCCCGGGCGCAGATCAAGGGCGTGACCGTGGTCGGCAAGACAGGAACCGCGCAGACGACCGATCGAGGAAAGAAGGACACCATCGGCTGGTTCTGCGAATACGCGCCGTTCGAAAAGCCGCGCTATGTCGTGACTGTCATGGTGCAGAGCGCGAACCACGGCGGCAGCGTGGCGGGCGTGGCGTCCACGCACATCATGGAACAGATCCTCGCCATGGAGGAGGGTTCCTACAAAGTCGATGTGCAGCCGCTGACCCCCGCGCGGCACCCGCGGCCTTTCCAAAACATCGAAACGCTCGCCGAATACAAGACGGGCAACGTAACGCTCGCCGCCGCCGAGGAAGATTCCGCCGAAGCGCGAGATATTTCGGAAGCCAAGGTGGAGATGGGCACGGGCAAGGCAAAACCAACCATCCGGGAACGCGCGGATGAGCGCGGCAAGGTATCGCAACGGCGTCAGGTCTTCGCGCCGCCTCCCACGGAGAAGCGCAACATTTTCCAAAAATTCTTTGGGATCAGACCCGCGGCACCACCGCGGGCGGTCCCAGTGGCTCCTCGCGGTCGTTAATTTCACCCAGTGCTCAAAAGTCTTTACCCCAAACTCATTTCCATGACCGAACGCGTCAAACGTCTGATCGGACTGGCTCCCCGCCAGACCGGCAACAAGCTCATCATCAACTCCGAGAAACTCGAACGCCGCGTCGCGCTGATCGAGAACGGCGTCCTCGAGGAATATTCCATCGAGCGCGAAACCGACCGCAACATCGTCGGCAGCATCTTCAAAGGCCGGGTGAAAAACATCGAGCACGGTCTCAAGGCGATGTTCGTCGATATCGGCTTCGAGAAGAATGCGTTCCTCCATTTCTGGGATGCTCTGCCTGCCGCGCTCGACAGTGGAGTCGAGCAGGTCGAGCGCACCGGCGGCCGGAAAAAGCAGGAACGCATCACGGCCAAGGACATCCCGAACATCTATCCCGTGGGCAGCGAAGTCCTCGTGCAGGTCACAAAGGGACCGATCAGCACCAAGGGCCCGCGCATCACCACCAATCTCAGCCTCGCCGGCCGTTACCTCGTGCTCATGCCCTACAGCGACCAGAGCGGCATCTCGCGGAAGATCGAGTCGCCCAAGGAGCGCGACCGGTTGCGCAAGATTTTGAAGGACCTCGACGTGCCGGAAAACATGGGCGTCATCGTCCGCACCGTCGGCGAAGGACAGCGTGCGCGTTACTTCGTGCGCGACATCGGCCTGCTCGTCGAGCAGTGGCGCGCGATCGAGGACGCGATGAAAACCAAGCCCGCCCCGGCCTGCGTTTTTGCCGAGCCCGATCTCATCGAGCGCACCGTGCGCGACTTCCTCACCGATGAAATCGACGAGGTGCTCTGCGATGACGAAAACGCCGTGAAACGGATGTGCGAACTCGTCGGCCAGATCTCCCGTCGCTCCCAGGGGCGGATTAAATTTTACAGCGAGCCGACGCCGCTCTTCGAGCGCTACCACGTGCAGAAGCAGATCGACGACGCCTTTCATCGCCAGGTCTGGCTCCCGTGCGGCGGCTACATCGTCATCGATGAGACCGAGGCGCTGATCGCCATCGACGTGAACACCGGGCGCAACAAAGGCGGCAAGGACGTCGAGAAAACCATTCTGCAAACCAACCTCGAAGCCGTGGACGAAATGGCCCGCCAGATGCGCCTGCGCAACATCGGCGGCCTGATCATCGGCGACTTCATCGACATGAAATCGCGCAAGGATCAACAGATGGTCTATCAGCGGATGAAAGACCGCCTGCGCCGTGACAAAGCGAAGACCCACGTCCTGCCGATCAGCCCGCTCGGCCTCATGGAGATGACCCGCCAGCGCGCCGCCGAGTCCATCAGCGGCGCCGTCTTCGAGCCCTGCCCGTATTGCCATGGGCGCGGGAAAGTGAAGAGCGCGATGACCATGAGCGTGGAACTCCAGCGCGAGCTCCATCTTGTGATGCGCAAGTACCAGGACACCATCCACGAGATCAAAATCATCGTGCATCCCCACGTGATGGCGCGCCTGCGCACCGAGGACGAGGAACTGCTCGTCGATATCGAGCGCAAGTATGCCGGCCGACTCACCTTCCGGAGCGACCCGACTTTTCACCACGAAAAGTTCACCATCACCGACGCAAATACCGGCCAGGAGCTGAAGGCCTAGCCCCGGGATGCCCGTGCCGCGCCGGGCCGTCGCAACACCACAGCGCCGTTGGCTGCATGGGAGGAGTCGATCTTAACGACCGTTCCGTCCCAGCGAACCCATAGTTCACGCCCAGTGAGGCGCACAAAATCGACTTGGGTTCCGTGTGGAAGTTGCACCCACCCGTAATTATTCACCCCTCGGATTGCGGGGATCTTTGGGCGGGCTGCATGCGACGGTGACGTTCCTTTCAGGGGCCGATGGTCCGCGGAGGCGATGGGACCGGGGATGCGCCTTGTCTGGGGTTCAACAGGGGCTTCGGAACTTTCGTGATCGAGAGACGGTTGCGGCGATTCGGTCTTCTCAGGTGTCTTCGGGAACCGTGCGAAAAGCAGCGCGAGAGTCCCGGCCAGGGCAAGGTAGATGGCGAACTTTGAAATTGGACGCATGCAGGAAAATAGGATGGGATTCGTGGGTGTCCAGAGAAAGATAACGAAATTATCCTCTTCCCCTCCTGCGAAGATAAGGTGATCTCGGTCAGCCCCGTAGAGCCATGTTTATCAAATGGCGAAGCAGTGCAGCTTGTCATCTCGCTGATGCGATGCACGTCCTGAACTGCGTTCCAATGTAGCGTCCTTGCCTGCCGAAGTTCCCGCCTCCATCCGTGTCTTCTGCGTTCTCCGCGTCGTCTGCGGTCTGCCCCTTCGTCCGATCAGGGAAGGCCGATACGACCGGAATGGTGGGGAATAACGAAAACCATGCAACCCGAGCCATCTGCTTCGGCCAAACACAAAACACAATGAACCTAAATATCCGTAACTCCTTCGCCGCAACCCTAACCGCGCTCATCCTCGCAAATGGGGTCATCGCCCAGACGACCGTCACCACGACGACGTCCGCCGGGACGATCAGTGAGTTCAGTCCAGATACCATCGTGATTCGCTCCGAAACTTCGCCGGAACCGATGCGCTATACCTACAGCAAGACCACCACTTACGTGGATGAAACCGGCGCGCCGGTGTCCTTGGAACTCGTAAAGTCGGGCCTGCCCGTGACGGTCCATTATGTCAAGGAAGGGGATCGCCTCGTGGCGAATCGCGTCATTGTCCGTCGCACCACGACTAAATCGCCCGCTGTCGTGGAGGAAAAGAGGACCACCACCGCCGCTCCCGCTGCCATCGAGGAGCGCAAGACCACCACGACGACCACCACAACGAAATAAGTCCGCCCCACTTCGAAATATGAAAGCACCCATCCTTCTTATCCTCGCCTTAACCGCCCTCATCCTCCCCGCTTGCACCACCGTCGAGAACGACGCGCCGGCGACGACGAGTGTGACAACCACTGAGGAGCGGACAGTCCGCGCCCCAGTCGGAGGCGCCACGACTTCCACCACGGTCCGCTCTTACTAAATGAAAACCGCATTTGTCCTCCTCGCCGTCGCAGCCCTGGCGGTCGCAGCGTGCGATGTGAAAGTGAATAATCCGCCGGGAGACACCACGATCGTAAATCCACCTTCCGAGAAAAAGGTGGAGTCTAACACCACGGTTGTGAATCCGCCGAAGCAGGAATCCACGAAGCAGACTACCACCGTGACCGGCAGCGGTGGGGCAGTGACGACCGAAAAGACCGAAACGAAGTAGCGAACCCGCGGGCGCGGGGCCGTGATGGTCCCGCGCTCGCCGTTTGCTTCTCTTGGTCGGTGCCGTGCCGACATAGGCGCACATTACACGTTGGGATTACGGTCTGAGCGGGGGTCTCGGGCAATGGGTCGATTTTGACCGGTCCGGCGGCGGGTCGGTCGCGCGGACCGGCGGAGATTTTCCCCCTTCAAAGCGCCGGTGCTGCTGCTAGCGTCCGCCGGCGCGCATGTCGGAACTCACGATTACTTTCCTCGGCACAGGCACGTCGCAGGGCGTGCCGGTGATCGGGTGCGATTGCGCCGTGTGCACTTCGGAAGATCCGCGCGATCAGCGCACGCGGGCTTCGATCTATGTGGAGACACCGGAGTGTTCGTGGGTGGTGGATACCGGTCCGGATTTCCGCGCGCAGGCGCTGCGCGAGCGAGTGCGGAAGGTGGATGCCGTGGTGTACACTCACTCGCACACGGATCATGTGATGGGCTTCGACGACTTGCGGCCGTTTTGTTGGGGGGGGCGCGATATTCCGATCTACGCGGCTGAGCCGACGATGGACGATCTGCGACGCGTGTTCGTCTTCGCGTTCAACGGGCAGAATCGCTGGCCCGGATATGTACGCCCGATCCCGCGGCTGATCGACGGGCCATTCCAACTCGGGGAAACCACGCTGACGCCGCTCCCGATCGTGCATGGCCGGGCGCACATGCTGGGCTTTCTTTTCAGCAGAAAGGGCGAGCGTCTCGCGGCGTATCTCACCGATTGCAAGGAGGTGCCGCCTGCGGTGATCGAACGGATCGCCGGGGTCCGGCATCTCATCGTGGATGCCCTCCGCTACGAACCGCACCCGACTCACATGAGCGTCGATCAAGCTCTTGCGCTCAGCGGTCAGGTCGGTCCGGCGCAGACCTGGCTCACCCACCTCTGCCACGAGCTCGGCCACGCTGCGACGGAGACCGCGCTGCCCGCGACGGTGCGGGTGGCTTATGACGGTTTGAAAATCGAGGGATGAAAGCACGGCTCACGATCTTCGGGATTGCCCTTGCATGGCTGGCTGCGCCGTCGGGCGCGCAGACGCGGAGCGAAGCGGATCCCTTTCCACCGGCCGCGGGCTCCAATCCCAACGCGGAGGCGACGCTCGTCGTTTACAATGAAAAGGATTCCGAGTCGCGGGAGCTCGCCGAGTTCTACGCGAAGCAGCGGGGGATCACGAAGGGACGCGTGCTCGGGTTGAAATGTTCGCTCGCGGAGGAGATCAGCCGCGAAGAGTACGACCGCACGATTGCCGAGCCGCTGCGCCGCGCGTTCACCACCAATTTCTGGTGGAAGCTCCGCGAGCCGGAAAGCCTCCTCGGTGCGGTGGTGTCGAACAAGATCCGCTTCATCGCGCTGATCCGGGGGATGCCGCTGAAGATCGCCGGGACCACGAACTACCCCGGCGATAAACCGACGCATGATTCCGCCATCGGCCCGCGCAACGATGCGGCCGTGGACTCGGAACTGAGCACGCTCGGCTTTTTCCACCGCGGGATCTCCGGCGTGCTGAACAACCCCTACTACCGCAGCTTCACCCCCATCACCGATGCGCGCCGGCCGGACCTGATACTGGTGTGCCGGCTCGACGGGCCATCCGCGGGAACCGTGCGCCGCATGATCACGGATGGCATCGCCGCGGAACGCGAGGGACTCGTGGGCCTCGCCTATATCGATGCGCGGGGACTCGAGCCCGGACCGTATCGCGAGGGCGATGACTGGATGGTGGCCGCCGCAGCCACGGCGCGGCGAAAGGGGATGCCGGTGATCCTCGACAATGGTCCTCAAATGTTCCCGGAGAGCTATCCGATGCGCCAGGCGGCGATCTATTATGGATGGTACGGCGAGACGGTGTCCGGGCCGTTCGCGCGCCCCGGCTTTCGCTTTGCGCGCGGCGCGGTGGCGGTGCATCTGCACTCCTTCAGCGGCAACACGGTGCGCGACCCGCAGAAGAACTGGGTGGCGCCGCTGCTCTACTCCGGTGCGGCGGCGTCGCTGGGAAATGTGTATGAGCCGTATCTGACGCTCACTCCGCACCTCGATGTGTTTCACGACCGCCTCTGCGCCGGCTTCACTTTCGCGGAAGCCTCGTTCATGTGCCAGCGCGTGCTCTCCTGGATGACGACCAGCGTCGGCGATCCGCTCTACCGTCCATTCGCGGGCGTGGAGGCGGGGGAACAAAAGCCGCAGTCCGGCGAGTGGGCCGCCTACCGGGATGGGACGAAGGTTTGGTTCACCGAAAGTCCCGCGGCGGGTGCGGCGTCCTTGACCGCGGCGGGGAAGAAACTGCGCAGCGGAGTAATCTTCGAGGGACTCGGCTTGCTCGAACTGGCGGCGAACAACGGGCCGGCCGCGATCGCGGCGTTTCAGCAGGCGCGGCAATATTACTCCCAGCCGGAAGACATCGCCCGGGTGGCCATTCACGAAATGATCCAGCTCCGTACGGCGGGGCGGGAGAAGGAAGCGGTCGCGCTCGCACGCAGAATGGTCGCGGACAATCCGCGGGGCGCGTCGGCGCCGATGCTGCGCACATTCGATCCGCCGCCTGCGACTCCGGCGCCGCTGCCTTTTGCGACCCCGACGCCGCTGCTCACTCCGACGGGTCTGGCGACGCCGAGGGGACTGGCGACTCCGCGGCCGCTCGGCGTGCCTCGCTGACGCGATGGATTCCGAGGGGCGCTACGCTTCGCTGGTGCATGCGGCTCTCCGCGAGGAGCCGCTGGTCCGCGCGCCGCGGCATTGCCCGGAGCTGGAGCTGCAGGCGCACTGGTTCGCGGGCGAGTTTGGCCGCGACTTCACCACCACCGCGGGAGACGCGGTGCGGGTGGTGCAACTCGGCGTGTGGAATCGCGAAGCCGGACCGGATTTCGCCGAGGCCGCCATCTCGCTCAATGGCGGCGAACCGCAGCGCGGCTGCATCGAACTCGATCCGGAGGCGCGCGACTGGGAACGCCACGGCCACGCGACGAACCCCGCCTACGAGACCGTGGTCCTGCATGTCTTCACGCAGAACGGAGGCGCGGAGTTTTTCACCCGCACGGCACAGCATCGGAATGTCCCGCAGGTCCTGCTCGACCTGTCGCGGATCGACGGCGCGGTGGTCAATCCGCAGCCCGCGGCGCGCGAGGGCCACTGTGCCGGTCCGCTCCGCGCGCTGCCGGAGGAGAAGGTGCGCGAGGTCCTCCTCGGCGCGGCGCAGTTCCGCCTGCGGCGAAAGTCGGCGGCGCTCGCGCGGCTGGCCGAGCTGCATGGCGCGGATGAAGCGCTCTACCAGGCGCTCGCCGCCACGCTCGGATACAAAAACAACAAGCTGCCCTTCACCCTCCTCGCCCAGCGCCTCCCGCTGAAGCTGCTTCGCAAAAGCGAGGCCGAGGCGCTGCTCTTCGGCGTGAGCGGCTTCCTCCCCGCGACCGACCTCGGCGCGTTCGACGCTTCCACCCGCAGCTATCTCCGCGGGATCTGGGAGAAGTGGTGGCCGCAGCGCGCGGACTTCGAGCGGCTCGCGCTCGCGCCCGCGGAGTGGAAACTCGGCGGGCAGCGTCCTGCGAATCATCCGCAGCGCCGGCTCGCCGCGCTCGCGCAGATCGTTCGCCACTGGCCGGAAGTCCGCGCGCGGGCGACCCGCTGCGAGCCCGGCGCCATCCAGGAATTCTTCGCGAAACTCACCGACGAGTATTGGGATTTTCATTACACGGTGAACTCGAAGTCGTCCGCGCAACGCATGGCGCTCGTCGGCGAATCGCGGGTCACGGAAATGTTGACCAACGTCTTCTTCCCGCTCGCCGTCGCGCGGGACGAAACGCGCTGGATCGGCTTCCAGAATCTCCCAGCGCCGCTCACCAACCGCCGCGTGGAAGTCGCCGCCCTCCGGCTCTTCGGCGCCCACGACCTCGGCCGCGCCCTGCTGCGCAACGCCGCGATGCAGCAGGGCCTTTTGCAAATCTACGAGGACTTCTGCATGCGCGACGCCTCCGATTGCGACCACTGTCTTTTCCCCCGCCAGCTCGCGAAATGGTGAGGGGGGGAAGTTGAGAGTTGAGAGTTGAGAGGCGCGGAAAGTTGAGAGTTGAGAGTTGAGAGTTGAGAGTTGAGAGGCGAAACACTCGCGCGCAGCGCTCCCTTCATCCTCTCAACTCTCAACACTCAACACTCAACTTTCCCCAATGCCCCTCCGCGAAACCGTCCTCGATGTCGTCCAGGCCACGCCCGTTTACGACATTCACACCCATCTCTACGACCCCGCCTTCGGCGAGTTGCTGCTCTGGGGCATCGATGAACTGCTCGTTTATCACTACCTGATCGCGGAGGGATTCCGGCAGTTCGATCTCGGCTACGACGACTTCTGGGCGCTCACGAAAACGCAGCAGGCGGACGCCATCTGGAAGGCGCTTTTCATCGATCACTCGCCGATCTCCGAGGCGTGCCGCGGCGTGCTCACGGTGCTCAATTCCCTCGGCCTTGACGTAAAGCAGCGCGATCTCCCCGCACTCCGCCAGCACTTCGCGCAGTGGAAGGTGGAGGACTTCACCACGCGCTGCATGGACCTCGCAAATGTGCGCAAGGTCTGCATGACCAACTCACCCTTCGACGATCTCGAGCGGCCCGTGTGGGAGCGCGGATTCAGCCGCGACCCGCGTTTCTCGGCGGCGCTGCGCATCGACCCGCTGCTCTGCGACTGGGAAAACACTGTGCCGAAGCTGCGCGACTGGGGCTTCGACGTGAACGCCGACTTTTCGGCCCGCACGTTCGACGAAGTCCGCCGTTTCCTCGGCGAATGGACGAAGCGGATCGATGCGCAGTACTGCATGGTTTCGCTCACGCCGGAGTTCGCCTTTCCCGCCCGCACGCCCGCGGCGCAGCTCATCCAGCACGCGATCATGCCGCATGGCCGCGATCACGGGCAGGCCTTCGCGCTCATGATCGGGGTGAAACGTTCGGTCAATCCGCGGCTGCGGCTCGCGGGCGACAGCGTCGGTTGCTCGGATATTTCCGCGGTCGAAAACCTGTGCTCGGAATATCCCGACAACAAATTCCTCTGCACGATGCTCGCGCGGGAAAATCAGCACGAGCTCTGCGTGACCGCGCGCAAGTTCCGCAACCTGCACGTCTTCGGCTGCTGGTGGTTCCTGAACAATCCTTCGATCATCGAAGAGATGACGCGGATGCGGATCGAACTGCTCGGCCTGAGCGTGACGCCGCAGCACAGCGATTGCCGCGTGCTCGACCAGCTCGTTTACAAATGGAGCCACTCCCGCGGGATCATCGGGAAAGTGCTTGCGGAAAAGTACGCGGACCTCGCCGCCACGGGCTGGGAGCCCACGCGCGCCGAGATCGAACGCGATGTGCACGAGCTTTTCGGCGGCGCGCTCGAGCGCTTTCTCGCGCGCTGAGGCCGCGTGCGCGGCGTGCGTCGGGCGGATTCTTCGCGCGCAGCGCAATCCAAACCCGTCATCCTGAGCTTGCGAGCCGAGTCTGCGAGACAGCCGAGCGGGCGGAGGCGGGGAGGCAACGACCTCTGACTTCCGCGGGCGGAGGCGGGGCGGAGCGAACGTCTTCCCGCTCCGCGCCACCGCTGCCCGCAGAGATCAGTGGTCGTTGCCTCCCCGCCTCCGCCCGCTCGGCTGTCTCGCAGACTCGGCTCGCAAGCTCAGGATGACTTTTTCGATGGGGCGCTCCGCGCCAGTTCGTTCCGCTCCCGAGCCCACGGCGGAGAGCGTGGCGGCGCTGCGTGACAACGATCACCCCACCCGCTACAACCCCCCGCGTGCCGCAAAGCCCTCTGCCTGGAGTCACCATCATCGATCATCCGCTCGTGCGCGTGAAGATGACTCAACTGCGCGATGTGCAGACCGCGTCCGTCGATTTCCGCGCGCGGCTCAATGAACTCGCGACGCTCATGGTCTTCGAGGCCACGCGCGATCTAGTCACCAAGGTGACCCGCGTGCAGACGCCCCTCGCCGAGACGGAAGGCGCCGCGCTCGTGCGCCCGATCGTGGTTGCGCCGATCCTGCGCGCGGGGCTGGGGCTGGTGGAGGGCATGCTCGATCTGCTGCCGGATGTGAGCGTGGCGCACATCGGGATGTTTCGGAATGAGGAGACGCGCCGGCCGGAGAGCTATTACTTCAAGGCGCCCGCGCATCTCGCGGAGGCGGATGTCATTCTCGTGGATCCCATGCTGGCCACGGGCTGGAGCGCGACCGCCGCGGTCAGCCAGCTCAAGGAAGCGGGCGCGACCTCGATCCGCTTCGTCTGCCTCGTGAGCTGCCGCGCCGGGGTGAAGCAACTCCACGGCACTCATCCCGATGTGCCCATCTTCACCGCCGCGCTCGATCCCGATCTGAACGATCGCGCCTACATCGTCCCCGGCCTCGGCGACGCGGGCGACCGTTACTTCGGAACGTAGCAGCCGACGTGAGGAGGCTCTCGCCGATTGGAGCCTCCTTCCGTCGGCTGCTACTTCGGGCTCGGTCGCGCGGTGCGGTAGTAGTCCGCGAGCCCGGCGGCGACGGCGTCGGCGTATTCGCGGAAGAGGCCCTTGCGCAGCGTGTCGGCGACGAGTCGCTCGCCCTCGTAATCGCCGGCCTGCACGCGCGACCAGAGCTCGGCGCTGTTCATCACGTAGGGTTCGAGGAAAATCACGGGCGCGTGATACAGGCGGTTCGCGAGCAGATTGCGGGTCCAGACGTAGGGATTCGTGCCGGTGGAGCGTGCGTTGGGCGTGGTGTAGCGATAGGGCGGCAGATTGGTCGCGGTGGCGAGCGCGCTTGCGACGCGTTCGGAGACGGCGAGTTCCTCGCGGTAGGAACGATTGAGCAGCTTCACCAGCAGATCGTGCCGCTGATCGTCGAAGTGCAATTCGCCCGCGCCGTAGGAGCCATTCACGAGGACGTGCAGATGATTGCGGTCCACGAATTCCGGATTGAGCGGATCGCTGCCCCAGCCCTCGGCGTTGAAGTGCAGGCAGACGACGAGGTCGGGTTTGATCCGCTCGTTCACGACCTGCGCGCGGTGGCGGATTTCGCTGATCCGGTAGAAGAGCAGCTCGCTCTGCCATTGCACGGTCTCCGCGCGCTCGGGGCCGGTTTGCGCCGGAGAATACGTGGCACGGGGATTCGCGATTCCATGCAAGGCGAGTTCGGCGCGGGCGGCTGCGGCGAGCGTGGCGGGGCGCGTCGGGGTGGTCGGGCCGATGCGAGCGCGTACGAAGGCGACCTCCGCGCCGAGCGCGCGCAATTGCGGGGCGAGCAATTCCGCGACACGCAAAGTCATCTCGCCTTCGACCACCGGCTTCGATTCGCCGACCTGAAACCAACGCTCTTCCATCTTCGCCCACTCGCCGCCGAGGTGCCCGGGATCGAGCGCGATCTTCACGCCCGCGAGCGGCTGGCCCGCTGGCGCGGGACCGAGCGCGGCGGCGGCGCGCCAGTAACGGGTTGGCGATTTTGACTCGGGCGAAAAACGCAGCCGCCATTCCGCGGCGGGGTGCAGGGAGGTGCGGACGATGGCGTCGTCGTCGCCGACGGTGATCACTCCGCGCGCGGCCTCGCCGGGCGCATAGACGGTGTCGAGGAGCTCCATGAATTCCGCGCGGGTGATGGTGTCCTGGAAGGCGTCGAGTTCCGTCCAATCGGGAGCGGGTGCGAGCGGGCTGAGGCGTTGCGCGGGCGCGCTCGCAACAAAACAGAGGCACGCGAAGAAACCGACAATCAAGCGGAGTGGCTCTCGCAAAGGCGCAAAGACGCAAAGCGAAGCAACCTGACGTTGCGTCTTTGCGTCTTTGCGAGAGGCAAAAGAAAAGGCCATGACCTTCCATAGAGTCGCGGCCCGCGTGCGTCGAGAAGACCGTTTCCGCGCGGGCGCGAACTCGCTTCTCAATGCCGCCGCGCCGCGCCATGCTGGCGTCCATGAAAGTTTGTTCCCTCCTCGCCGTCCTCATGTTCGCCGCCGTTTTCACCGCCGTCTCCGCCGAAAAAGACACGCGCGTTTTCGAGATGCGCACATACTTCGCCGCACCCGGCAAGCTCGATGCGCTGAATGCACGGTTCCGCGACCACACCACCAAGCTCTTCACGAAACACGGGATCACGAACGTCGGCTACTGGATGCCGATCGAGAATCCCGACAATCAACTCGTGTACGTCCTGGCGTATCCCAGCCGCGAGGCGCGCGACACTTCGTGGAAGGCCTTTGGCGCCGATCCCGACTGGCAGTCGGCGCGCAAGGCGAGCGAGGAGAATGGAAAGCTCGTGGCGAAGGTCGAGGCGGTCTTCTTGAAGGCGACGGATTTCTCTCCCGAAGTGAAGGCATCGCCCGGCGCTGGCGAGCGTGTCTTCGAACTGCGCACCTACACGACCACGCCCGGCAATCTGCCCGCGCTGCACGACCGCTTTCGCAACCACACGATCTCGCTCTTTGCGAAGCACGGGATGACGAATCTCTGGTACTGGCAGCTCCTGCCCGGGCAGAAAAATGCGGACGCGGAAAACACGCTGATCTACATGCTCGCGCATGCGAGCGCGGACGCGGCGAAGGCGTCGTTCACGGCCTTCCGCGCGGACGCGGAGTGGGTCGCGGCAAAGAAGGCGTCCGAGGACAAAGCCGGCGGTTCGCTCACGGTGCCGGATGGCGTGAAGTCGGTGTTCCTGAAGCCGACGGATTATTCGCCGATGCGGTAGCGGGGGAGAGAATCCGTTCACCCGACCGGGGCGGAGGGAGCGCAAAGCGACCGGCGTACAGTCGAAGGATCTCCCGCTAGGTCCCGCGATGGCTTACGCATTGGGGGAAATAGTTGGAGATCCTTCGACTCCGCGCCGCCCCGCCTTCGCCCGCGGCGGCGCTCCGCTCAGGATGACTGCGTGTTTGTTTCGTTCACCCAGCGCCGGGGCCGATGCTCCGGTCAGTCGTCGTCGCCGATGCCGTATTCCTCGCGCTCGTCGAGAGTGAACTTTCGGGTCACGCGGGTGCGCGCCAGATTCCACAGCGAGTGGGGATCGAGATAATAGACGCGGCCCCATTGGTCGGCGCCGCCGGTTACGACTTCGGCGCCATCTTTGCTCGCGGCGATCGCATAGACGGGCCCGGCGGCGCCTGTGAGTTCCTGCGTCTCCTCCCATTTTTGGGTGGTGGTGTTGGGGTTTTGTTCCCACACGCGCACGGAATGATCGAAGCCCGCGGTCATCAATGCCGTGCGGGTTTTCTCGTTGGCCGGATTTTCGCCGGCGATCGGGGTGAACTGGAGGAAGCGCGCCTTGCGGACCTGGCCCTCGTGTTTCTTGAGCACGGCGAGCTGTTTTCCCGTCGCCGCGTCGAGGATCCGCGCGGTGCCGTCGCCGCCGGCGGTGACGAGCCATTTCCCGTCCGGGCTGAAATCCGCATCGAGCACGACGTCATCCTGCCGGTCGGAAGTAAACACGATGTCCCCGGTGGCGCGGTCCCACACCCGGGCGGTCTGCGCGTAGCCCACGCCTACCACGCGCGTTCCGTCATGGTTGAAGCTGACCCCTTGCACCGATTCCGTGACGCCTTTCATGGAGACGAATGCATTCGTTTCAGTGTCCCACACACCGGCGACCTTCAGCTTTCCGCCGACCGCGACGTAGCGCCCTGATGGATCGAACGCGACGCTGTAGAGCGGGCCATGCGGGCCGCCGGGAAAGGATGCGAGCTGCTCGCCGGTTTCCGCGTCCCAGATTCTCGCCGAGCCATCGTCGCTCGCGGTGGCGAGACGCTTGCCGTCCGGGCGGTAGGCGATGCTGCGCACGATGTCGGTGTGGCCGGTGAGCGTCAATCGGGCGCGCCCGAGGGAGCCGTGTCCCAGCCTCCAGACCACGGCGGTCTTGCCCGCGGCGGTGACGAGTTCCCGGATGCCGGGCCGAAAGGCCGCTTCGCGAATGATGAATTTTGAGGGGAGCAACGCGACCTCGAAGCCGGGCGGCATTTCCCAGATGCGCGCGCTCCCATCCTTGCTCGACGTGGTGAGGTAACGAAGGTCCGGGCTGAGAGCCACGTTGCGGACGATGTCGGTGTGACCGCGGAAAACGGCCTCTTCCCGCGCGGCGAGATAGCGCGTCGGAATCGGCGGGGTGGCGAGCGGCTCGGTCGTCGGCAGCAACGCTTTGCCCGGCGTGACGACGAAATCGAGTTTCCAAAGGCGGGCCGTTTTATCGACGCTCGTGGTGATCAGACGTCGCTCGTCGATGAATTTCGCGAGGACGACCGGGCCGTCGTGGCCGTCGAGATTGGCGAGCACGGCGCGGGTCTGGAAATCCCAGACCCGCGTGACGTGATCGGCGCCGGCGGTGACGACCCACGTTCCATCGGCATTGAAGCGCGCGTCCCACAAACCTTGATCTTCATCCGAAGGAGGGATCAGCGCGTCGAGCTGGCCGATCGCCGGCGCGGCTTCCGGACGGGAAGGGTCCGGCGTCGACGGCGCGTCGAGGTCCCAGATTCTCGCGCGGTTATCCTGCCCGGCGGTCACGACGAGGTTGCGTTGGGTGGGGTGAAATGCGCCGCCGCGAACGAAGCCTTTATGCCCCTCGAGCCGCACCAGTTCTTTCTTTGCGGCCACATCCCAGACGTGCGCCGTTCCGTCCTGGCAGCAGGCGAGCAGGCGCGTTCCCTCCGGGTCGAAGGTCACGCTTTGCACGACGGCGGGTTTGCCCTTCTTCGTGGGATGGGCAAAGACCGCCACTGGACGCCACTCGCTGCCGGCGGGTGCGGGATAAGGCCAGAGCCGCACATTTCCATCCGTGCCCGCGGTCGCCACCAGCGAGCCACTCGGATGGAAGGCGATGCTCCAGACGAATCCGCCGTGCCACGTCCAGGGCTCACTGCCGAGAAAGCCGAGCAATCCTGCGGTCTTGGGGTTCCAGATGCGGACCTTGCCATCGATACCGCCGGTCAGGAGTTCGGTGCCATCCGGGCTGTAGGCGACTGCCATGACCGACTGGGTTTTATTCTTCTCATCCAGCGGATGATTCATGCGCAGGCGGACCTGCGAGGCGATGAGCGCGCGGCGCAGCGTGGCCACGCCCTCGGGCGTCTTCTGGGAATCCATCGCGTGAATGGCGAGCATGATCCCGCATTCGGGGTCTTTTGGAATGACCGCGCCGGCGCGAATCGCGAGCGCCTGGGCGCGGGCGGTCCGTGCGGAGGCGATGGCGAGGTCTCCGCTCTCCTTCGCTTTTCGCGCGCTCTCCCGGGCCTCATTGGCGCTCTCATTGGCCTGCCAAAAGCCGAAGATTGCGACCATCACCAAGACCGAGAGGCCCGCCACGAGCACCTTCCCCAGGCGAATAATTTTGATCCGCAGCTCGTTGACTTCCTGTTCCCGCCGGGCTTCGCGCTCGCGCTCTTCGGTGACGCGGTTGATCTCCTGCCGGCTTCGCTTCGCCAGCTTTTGCAGCGGCGCGAAATCGCTCAGCTCCTGCGGATCCACCGACTCGAGGAATGTCTCCACTTCCTCGAGTTCGCGACGATCGTCGAGGAGGCGGTCGCCTTGATTGAGTTCCGCCGCGCGCTGCAGGAATTTCTTGCGCAGGATTTCGCTTTCGCGGCGCGCGCCGAGCCACGTTTCATTCGAGTTCAGGATCGGCTGAATGAAGCGCGCGTGGGCTAGTTCGTACCACTCCGCGATGCCGCGCTTTTCGTGGCGAATGAGATATTTTTCGCGGAGCGCGCGGATCGCCTCGAGTGGGATTGCGTTGGTTTCGGCCTGGCCTTTCACGGCCATGCCGAGGCTGGAGCCGTCGCTGCCGACGAGGGTTTCGCCGAACCAAAGACGCAGCCGCCGTTCCCGCATTCCCGAGGCCGCCACTGCGGCGCGAATCGCTTCGTCGTAGTAATTGGCCAGCGCGGTGGTGACTTCACCCGCGGCCTGGAGATGCTCGTGGGTGATGTGGCGCGGCTCCCCGGATGCGCTGGGTTGCTTGAGTTCGGCGGGAAGTTTCTCCCACAAGTTCCGGCAGACGACCTGGAGCTGCACCGGCTCGACGAATTCCCCCACGGTCGCGCCGGACCCGTCGTCGTCGCCCGAGCCGAGGAGATCCTGGACGAGTTTTTCGGCAACGCCGCTCTCGTAGATGAGGCCGAATTTTTCCGCCGGCCGGGTGATGGCCAGCAAGGCGGCGGGTGCGCGCAGGCGTTCGAGCCGCTTGCGCGTGCGCAGGGCGCGGGGAAATTTTTTCGAGAAGGGTTCGAGTCGCGCGACGAACTCCTCGCGCAAGGCGAACACGATCTTCAGCCGGCGGTGGGCGGCCAGGGCCGCGCCGAGCTGCCCAAAGAATTCCTCGCGTTCATTCCAGCGGGACTCGGCGCCGGTGAAGATCTCCTCGAACTGATCGAAGACCAGGACCGGCGCGGCGTCCTCGAATTCTTCCGGGCGCGAGGCTATCCACTCTTCCACGAACTTCGTGACGCTCATTGCGGTGACTTCCTCGGCGGAGCAAAAGGGCACCTCCTGGTGATCGAGCCAGCAGCTCAGCGCCTGGAAGACGTATCGGTTCGTGATGTCTTTTGCCTCGATGCCGGTGGGGATGACGCCCTCCACCCGCGCGGGCGGCAGCGCGGCGAATCCTTCCTTGCGCAGCATCGGCACGACTCCGGCGCTGATCAGCGAACTTTTTCCCACGCCGGAGAGCGCGTAGATGATGACCACCGGATGCGCCATGACCAGCGAGACGACTTCGTCGATCTCGTCCTTTCGACCAAAGAACCGGTCGCCGTCATCGACGGTGAAGGAGCGCGGTCCGACGTACGGCTCCGGGTTCATGGGCTCGCGGGAGGTGCGGTGCGGGCCTTCCATCGGCTCCACAGCTCGGCGGTGAATTTCTTGCAGTCGCCGCGATAGATGCGCGTCTCCAATTTGTCGAAATACGTGTCGAGGTACTCGGCTGCCGCGGTCCGGTCGCAGCCCGGCGCGGTGCTCGGTTCGAGTTGCACGGCGACGTGGGTGCGGCCGTTGTCGCGGAGGAAATGATCGAGCACCCGGAGCAGCACGAGGAAGTCCCGGTCGTGCAGGCTGTAACCCACGAGCAGGATGGCGCTGTCGCCGAGCGCGCGCTGCACCCAGTGGTTGAGCACGTTCTGCTCGTCGCGCGCGACGTTCATGAGGAATTCGTAGTGATCGTCCTCGGCGACGACGAGCGAATCGGGAGCGTCCCAGCGGCCGAGGAAGTGGTAAATGAGCGGATTGGCCACGCTCGGCTCCGGTTTTTTTGCGTCGTAAAGGTCGGGGTCTTTCGGGGGAAGGTGCTTGTTCCAGGGGCAGAGGCGCACGACGGCATCGCGGTCGCCTTTCTTGCGCAGCGCCTGGGCGAGGTAGTCGTCGAAGTTCGTCGTGAGATAGACCGGGATGGGGAGCGCGGCGAGGATGCGATGGGGTTCGTTTTCGCACGAAAAATCCGGAGGCGGCGCACCCTCAAAGAGCCGCTTGATGAAGTCCTTCGGTGTCGTGCGGTCCTCCTGAATGGAAACGAACTGCGCAACACGATCGAATTCATCCGCGTCGGCAAAGGGATAGCCCACTTCCGCGGCCCACTGCCGGCAGCGCTCGGCATTCATCGGGTACTGGAAATTCCACGCGGCTGGGTCCACGCCCACGGGTGGCTCGGGCGAGCACACGCCGCGGCCGAGCACCGCGGTGCATTTCCCCTCCGCGATCCGGTTGAGCAGGGTCTTCCAGTCCTTTTCGGAAAGCTCGCTCATGGTTTATTTTTTCACGATCTCCCAGCGCCGCCGCAGCTCCTTCGCGAACTCGCGCGCGGTGCCCCAGAAAATGCGGACATCCATTTCGTTGTAGTATTTCTCGAGATACTTCTGCGCGGCGGCGGCCGCGGGATCGTCGGGATGAGGCGGGAGCAGCACCGCGACGCTCTTGAAACTGCCGCGCACGCGCAGGCCCTCGAAGAGGATGCGGAAATTCCAATCGGCAAGACGATAGCCGATGAAGAGGAAGCTCGAGGAGCGCATGACCTTTTGCACCTTCTCCGGGATGAGCTGCGGATCGCTGGCCATCTTCGTGAGGAATTTCAGGTAGTCATCCTCGGTGGCCACGATCGAGTCCGCGCATTGGTCGTGGCCGTGCAGATGATAGACGAGCGGATTGGCCGGCGTGGGCGTGTAGTTCGGTTCCTTCTCGAAGACCGAGGGCTCGCGCTCGACCTGCTTGTTCCAGCGGCAGAGCTCGCGGCGCGGGTCCTTGTATCGTTTCTTCAGCGCCTGGTGGAGAAAGGCGTCGTAGTTCGTGGTCATGTAAACCGCGAGATTCAGCTCGGCGAGCATGCCGTGCGGCTCATCCGGCGCGGAGAAATCCGGCGGCTGCTGGTACTTCGGCGGCCCGGCATTTTTCAGGCATTCGAGGACCTGCTCCTTGGCGAAGGCGAGATCCTGATCCACGGCGATGAACTGCGTGACGGCAGTGAGATCGCTGGTATTCGCGAGGGGATAGCTGAATTTCTCCGCCAGCTCGCGAGCCACATCCCCGCCGAGCGGCAGCGCCCCGTAACACGCGCCGGCCCCGAGGAAAGGAGTGCACCTCCCGCTGCGGATGCGGTCGAGGAGGAGATCCCAATCCGAGTCTTGTAGTCCGTTCATGCGTTCGTGCGGGGTTTGGCAGCCTGCTTGCCGATGCCGACGACGCTGCCGCAGAAGCGCTCGCGGGGTAAAGGGAAAAGGCGCGCCGGTTGCAATGCCCGGCGGCTTGTCCCAATCTTCGCCAACTCCGTGAGCCTGCTCCTCGACGACCCCAACCCTGCCGATCTCGCCGCCACGCCGGACCGGCGGGGGATTCATGACTTCACGTTCCGTGAACTCGAAGGCGAACTCGTGCGATCAGGCCTGTCGGCGATACACACTCGGGCGCTCTGGCGGGTGCTCTATCGGGGCGGAAATGCGGTTGATCTCGCGCCGCCGCTGCGTCGCTGGCTTGCGGTAAACGAAGCTCTTTTCACCGAACCTCCGGAGCAGGCGGCGGAGGTGGCGAGCAGCGACGGGCTCACGCGGAAGTTTCTGTTGCAGTTGCGGGACGGTCAGACGGTTGAGACCGTGGTGATGAGTTACCGCAACCGTTTGACGGCTTGCGTGAGCACTCAGGCGGGCTGCGCGATGGGCTGCGTCTTTTGCGCGACCGGTCAGATGGGATTTGTGCGGCATCTCCGGCCGGGGGAAATCGTGGCGCAGGTCTTGCACGCCCAGCGGCTGTTGCGCGCGCAGGGCGGGGCGGGTCTGCGCAATCTGGTCCTCATGGGCATGGGCGAACCGCTTCATAATTACGACGCCGTGATGACGGCGCTGGAGATCATCTCGGATCGGGGCGGCCTCAACCTCGGCCCCGGGCGCATCACGATCAGCACGGTCGGCGTCGTCCCTGGCATCCTGCGGCTCGCCGCGGAGGCGCGGCCCTATCATCTGGCGGTGAGCCTGCATGGCGCCACGGAGGCTGACCGGGCGGCGCTGGTGCCGGTGAGCCGCCGCTGGCCGCTGGCGGCGCTGATCGCCGCGTGCAGGACGTATGCGGCCACGACCGGGCGGAGGATTCTCTTTGAATGGACTCTGATCGCCGGTGCCAACGACTCGCCCGAGCAGGCCGGGCGGCTGGCGGAGTTGATCGCCGGGATCGATGCGCATGTGAACCTGATCCCGCTCAATCCGACCGCCGGTTTTTCCGGGGACACGAGTGGGTCCGCTGCGGAGTTCCAGGCGGTCCTCCGCGGGGCTGGGATTCCCAGCACGGTGCGCCAGCGGCGGGGGATCGATGTGGCCGCAGGTTGCGGTCAACTGCGGGCGGAGCGGCGTCGCTAGTCGGGAGGGGACGATGGACGTGACAGTTGCGGATGATTTGTGATCACCATAACGAATAAAAGCTTGCGTCCGCTCCGCATCGTTCTTATCTGCGTTCCCGAGCGCACTCGACTTGGATTGTTTTTCTGTGATCAATCTGCCGTTTACGCCGAAAGGTTCCCCCTATTTGCACTTATATGATCAAGAAATTCACGACTCTCGGATTTGCCGCGTTCGCTTTTTTGGCTGCGACCTCCCACGGCGCGATCATCCTCGACAGCGAGACTTTCGGACCATTGCCACCCGGGACCCCGGCTTTCACAGTGGCGCTCGATAAGTTCAACCCCGCTCTCGGAACGCTTCAATCGGTCACATTGGTTCTCGACGTGAGGACCGCGGGGAGCAGTTTCACATTCGACAACGAAACGGCATCGTCAGGATCGGTGACGCTCACTTTCGCGGTGACTGGTTCGGCCACGACGGGCGGGCCTTCGGTTCTCTCCGTGAATACGACAGTGTCCAAGACAGGCAGCGGCACGGTCGCCGCGGATGAAGCTGCCGATGGCTCGGGTGATTTTGCTGGCCCGGATTCGTTTTCGCTCTCCGGCGTGGGCAAGGCAAACAACTTCACCACGCAATCCGCTCCCGCATTTCTTTCGCAGTACACCGCGACAGTGCCCGGTGAGACTTTCCTCGTGAGCATTGCCAATTCGAATATGACCAGTACGTCGGCGATGTTCGGGAACACCTCGATCGTGGGCGGCACTTTCTCCGGTGCGGTGACGGTCGGTTACACCTACCTCCTCGTCCCTGTTCCTGAAGCGGGAACCGCTCTTTGGGGTGCCTGCGTGGCGGCACTTTCCGCTTTCCGGCGCTCGCGCGTTCGCCGCGCGTAGGCTTGAACCTTCGGGCTCCGCCGAAAGCGGGCATCGGAGCGTGCCGTGCGGTAGGAACGTGGGAAGAATTGTCGAGGCGACCTCGATGCTGGAATCGGCCATGGAATTTCCCAGTTGCGGCGAGTTCTTGGCGGGCTCGGAACGAGTAACTTCACGCTTGCCCGACTTCTCCGCCTTTGATAGCCCCTCTCCGAGCCTCGGCTCGGCCCAACCAAAACCAACCAATCCCTATGAAAAACAATTCCATCCTTCTTACGGCGGCGACTGCTGCCGTCCTGACGGTCACATCCTTCGCGGGAGAGACCTCCTATGTACATAGCAAAGGGGGCGTCGCCCCGCCGCCTGCATCCGTTTACGGCACGGGCTTCTACCTCGGCCTGCAAGCCGGCATCAACGCCTACCAGGATTTCAAGAGCGGCGAGTTCAATATCGGCGGAAACGACGTCTCAATCGAAGCGGACCATAAGATCGGCGGCGTCGGCGGCTTGAAAGCCGGTTACGTCTTTGGCACGGGCACCGTGCGTCCGGCCATCGAAGCCGATCTGTTCTACAACGGTGTGAAGGCCGACCTCGACGCTCGCGTCAACGGCAGTAAGTCCAAGCTCGACGCTAAAGGGGATCTCCATAGCGGAGCCTTCATGGGCAACTTCCTCGTGCGTTTCGCCTTCGATCGCTTCCAGCCGTACGTCGGCGCCGGCGCCGGCGCTTGGGTCGCAGAAGCCAACAATGTGGAGATCACCATCGCGGGCGAGGATTACGATCTCGGGAGCAGCAGCAGCGACTCCGGCTTTGCCTGGCAGATCATCGGTGGCGCCGACTACTACTTCACCGAGAAGTTTAGCGCATTCCTCGAATACAAATTCCTGAATTACGAGGATGCCGGCCTCAGCGGAGACAACCTCGCCCAGCAGATCGTCGTGCTCGGCCTGCGCTGGCACTTCTAAATCAGGCGCTCGCCTCGGCGAATTCACACAGGCCGGTTCCCTCGGGGGGAACCGGCCTTTTGTTTTGTCTGGCGGCGAATGCTGCGAGCGGCGCGTCGGAGCCTGTCCCTAAGGCGGCTACGGGCCGGCGTCCTTGCGACTCGGGGCGGGCGTCGCCGCGTGCGTCGTGTCGGTGGTTGCGAGCACCGGGTAGGGACTCCACGCGATCAGGAGATTCGCGAGGGTAATGAGAGTGCCGCCGATGAGGAGGTGGGGAGTCGCGGTTTCATTTGCGATGCCAGTGAGGCCGAGCGCGGCGGCGAGCAGCGCGGGGAGGAAGAGCGCGAAGGCCGTGGCGTAGAGCGGCTCGCCGCAATAGATGATGCCGGCGGTCGTCGCGTCCACGTGCGGCTGCCAGCGGTTCATCATGAGGAAGGCGATGAGGGAGCAGAAGAACGTGAGCGCGGCGAAGAGCGCGAACACGGGTGCGCTTGAGACGATCACCAGCGCGTCGCTCGCGCGCTCCGCGTGCGCGACGACCACCGGCGTGTTGATCGCGGCGATCGTGACGAACATCGCGAGCGTCATCCGCCCGAGGTGATTGCCTCGGAAGATCGGCCGCTCCAGCCACAGGATCTGCGCGGTGAAAAAGAACGTGCTGACCAGCGTCTCCAGTTCACCGCGACCGAGCCGCAGTGCGTGCCAGTCGAAGCGCCCGAGCACCGCGACGCCGGCCATGACGAGCACGACGCAGAGGAACGTGCGTGCGGATGGCAACCTGCGGTCGCGCACGGCGGCGTAAATCGGCAGAAGCACCGCGGAGAACTGCGTGAGGAAGGCCGACGTGCTCGCCTCCGTGTGATTGAGCCCGTCGGTCTGCACGAGCATGCCGAGGCCGCCCATCAGCCCGAGTCCGAAGCCCTGCCGCCATTCGCTCGCGGTCATCCGCGCAAATGCCCGCGGCTGGAATGCCCAGAGCACGAGCGCGCCGAGCGCGAAGCGTCCCCCGATGGTCAGCGCGCTGAAGAGCCAGGTGCTGCGCCCGGGCAGCACTGTTTCCATCGCCGCCATCAGTACCTTCTGTCCGGGAAAGCTCAGCCCCCACGCGCCGCAGCTCAGCGCGAGCATGACGATCGCCAGCCCGCGTTGAGACGGGGGGGAGGCGGTCACGCGTCGCCGAGCGCGTCGCGCATCTTCGTCAATTGCGCGAGCTTCCCCGCCCAGTCGCTCTCCCGCTGGTGGTGTTCGTCGAGGACCTTGACAGGCACCTTGCCGGCGAAATTCGGATCGGCGAGTTTCGCGCGCACCTTGGCGAGCTCGGACTCCACTTTGGCGATCTCCTTCCCGAGCCGATCGCGTTCCGCCGCTGCATCCACCAGGCCCTCCAGCGGAAGCAGCAACTCGCCGAGCGGCGTGAGCACCGCGGGCGTGCCTTTCGGAGCGACCCACTCCGGCTCCACCACTTCGAGCGGCTCGGCGCTGAGCAGCAGTTTCAGAACGGTGAGTTCGTGAGCAGGAGGCGGATTCGCCGTGCGCAGGATGAAGCGCACGCGCTTGCTGCTTCCGATGTTGAAGTCGCGCCGCAGGGTGCGGCTCAGCGTCACCGTTTCGTATTTCTGATCCGCGGGTTCCACGGTGCTCGGATCGAGGTCGTAGAAATGGAAGAAGTCATTGCCGAGCGGCGCCGGCCAGTGCGCGACCATGATCGTCCGGCCGCCCTGGTCGTCCGGCATTTCCTGGTTGTATCCCAGCCCGTGCCAGAGCTCTTCGGTGATAAACGGGAGGAACGGGTGAAAGAGCCGCAGCGTGTGCCCGAGCACGAAGTCCATCACCGCGAGCGTGGTCGCTTTGCGCGCCATGTCTTCGCCGTAGAAGGCCGCCTTGCTCGCCTCGAGATACCAGTCGCAGTACTCGCTCCAAAAGAACCGATACAGCGCCTGCGTGGCGTCGCTGAAGCGATAATCGTCGAGCGCGCGCGACACCTCGATGACCGCCCGATTCATTCGCAGGAGGATCCATTTGTCGTCGCTCGTGAGCAGCCTCGGATTGATCTCACCCTCGACCGCGCCGAGCTGCATCTGGCGGAAACGCGCGGCGTTCCAGAGTTTCGTGCAGAAGTTCCGGCCCAGCTCCACGTTCTTTTCATCGAAGAGAATATCCGCCCCGAGCGGCGCGCTGCGCATCACGCCGAAGCGCAGAGCATCTGCCCCGTACTGCGCGATGAGGTCGAGCGGATCGGGTGAATTGCCGAGGCTCTTCGACATCTTGCGGCCCTGCTTGTCGCGGATGATGCCGGTGAAATAGACATTCCGAAACGGCATCTCACCCATCCATTCGAAGCCGGCCATGATCATCCGCGCGACCCAGAAAAAGATGATGTCCGGCCCGGTCACGAGATCCGTGGTCGGGTAGAATTTGGCGAGCGTGTCGGTCTTCTCCGGCCAGCCCATCGTGGCGAAGGGCCAGAGCCAGGAACTGAACCAGGTGTCGAGCACGTCGGGGTCCTGCTGCCAGCCTTCGCCCTCCGGCGCTTCCACGTCGCAGTGGATTTCGTCACCGCGGTACCACACCGGGATGCGATGGCCCCACCAGAGCTGGCGCGAGATGCACCAGTCCTGAATTCCGCCGAGCCAGTGGTCGTAAACCTTTGCCCAGCGTTCTGGGAACAATTTCATCGCACCCTCTGCCACCACGGCGCGGGATTTCTCCACGCCCGGGTATTTCAAAAACCACTGCTCGCTCAGCCGCGGCTCGATCGGCACCTGCGCGCGTTCGCTGTAGCCGACGTTGTTTTGGTGCGGTTCCTCCTTCTCCAGCACGCCGAGTTCGCGAAGACGTTCCACCGCGACATTGCGCGCCTCGAAGCGATCGAGGCCGGCGAGCGATTCGCCGGCGAGCGCGTTCATCGTCCCGTCGGGATTCATGATGTCGATCACCGCGAGCCCGTGCCGCTGGCCGATCTCGAAGTCCGCCTTGTCGTGCGCCGGCGTGACTTTCAACACGCCGGTGCCGAACGCGATGTCGATGTGTTCGTCGCCGATGATCGGGATGAGCCGCTCCTCGCGCGGCATCAACGCGGGCAGGGGACGCACCGCGTGCTGGCCGATGAGGTGCGCGTAGCGCGGGTCCTTCGGATTCACCGCGATCGCCGAGTCGCCGGGGATCGTCTCCGGGCGCGTCGTCGCGATGGTGAGCCAGGTGCCGGGCTGCTCGGCGACTTCCACTTTGAAAAAATAGAGCGTGCCGTTCTGCGGCTTCATCTCCACCTCCTCATCGCTCAGCGCGGTGAGTGAGACGGGGCACCAGTTCACCATCCGCTTGCCGCGATAGATCAGGCCCTTCTTGTAGAGATCCACGAAGACCCGCGACACGCAGCGCGAGTATTCCGGGTCCATGGTGAACCGCTCGCGCGACCAGTCGCAGGAGGCGCCGAGCTTCTTGAGTTGCTGGATGATGATGCCGCCGTATTTCTCCTTCCACTCCCAGATCTTCGCGACGAGCGCCTCGCGGCCGAGTTCGTCGCGGTGCTTCATCTCGCCGGCCTTGCGCAGGGCGCGCTCCACGACATTTTGCGTGGCGATGCCCGCGTGATCGGTGCCGGGGAGCCAGAGCACTTCCTTTCCCAGCATGCGCGCGCGGCGGGCGAGGATGTCCTGGATGGTGTTGTTCAGCACATGCCCGAGCGTGAGCACGCCGGTCACATTCGGCGGCGGGATGACGATGGAATACGCGGGACGTTCCGCCGACACCCGCGCCGGATCGGCGGTGAAGCATCCGTTCGCGAGCCAGAATTCATACCACTTCGGCTCAACGCCGGCGGGCTCGTAAGTCTTGTCGATCTCAGGCATAGGGGCGCGGAATTTGCGCCATCGCGCCGGGCTTGGCAAACCTCCCGTGCGCCTTGCCTGACCTGTGCTTCCGAAACGTCTCGATCTCAATGGCCGCTCCCACCAAGGAGTTGCCTTTGCCGGCGAGGGCGATAGCTTTCCGCCCGATGCGCAGGTGCTTCCTTTTGATCTTCATCCTCTTCTGCTGCCAGGCCTTGTCCGGCGCGGCGGAGTGGCAGGTCGTGAAGATCGCAGGTCGCGACTATCTGACCCTGGAGAATCTCGCGGAGTTCTATGGCTTCACGAAAGTGCAGCGCGCGGGGAATGCATTCCTCCTCCAGTCCACCGGCCGGAGCCTGCGGGGCGAGGCCAATTCGGTGGAATTCCTGATCAATGGTTTGAAGTTCAACCTGAGCTACGCGATCGCCGAGCATGGTGATCACCTCTGTGTGTCGCGCATGGATCTGACCAAGGTGATCGAACCCGTGCTCCGGCCTTTCCGAATCAAGAACGCGGAGAAGGTGGACACGATCATCCTCGATGCCGGCCACGGTGGGCACGACAACGGGACACCTTCTCCCTACGGCCTGGAAAAAAACTACGCGATGGACGTCGTGAATCGCGCGCGGCAGCTCCTCCGCGCGGCGGGATTCAATGTCGTGCTCACGCGGTCGTCGGACGTTTTCGTTCCGCTCGAGGAGCGGGTGCGGATCGCCAATGAGTATCGCAACGCCCTGTTCTTTTCCGTGCACTTCAACAGCGGCGGCACCGGCACCGGCCTCGAGACCTACACCCTCGCGCCGCGCGGCGTGCCTTCGATGATGGCCGACGGGCCGCGCATTTCCGATGGCGACCCGTGCGCCGGCCATGCCTGCGATGCGCAAAACATGGCGCTCGCCACGGCCACGCATGCCGCGATGGTCGTGAAATCGCAAATGTACGACCGCGGCATCAAACGCGCGCGCTTCGTCGTCATCCGCGACATCAAGATCCCGGGGGTGCTGATCGAGGGCGGCTTCCTGAGCAACAGTTCCGATGCGCGCATGGTCGCGAACCCCGTCTTTCGGCAGACCCTCGCCGGGTGCATCGTCACGGCGGTGCAAAACTACCGGCGCTCGGTCGGCGCGACGGTGTCCGAGATGTCGCGGACGGCGCCCACGGTCCACACTCCCACGATGGCCTCGGCCGAGGGTCCCGCGGAAACGCCTCCGCCGCAGCCGCGCGTGGTCACGCCCGTCGCGCCGGTCCGGAATTGAGCGGCCTGCCGCACGGTTCGCATCCCTGCCGCATGACCACCGCTCTCGCAGAATCCGGCCGCGGCCCCATCGGGGTTTTCGACAGCGGTTACGGCGGGCTGAGCATCCTCCGCGAACTGCGCCTCACGCTGCCCGAACTCGATTACACCTACCTCGGTGATTCCGGTCGCGCGCCCTACGGCGGGCGCGACATCGACACCGTGCTCGACTTCGCGGAGCAATGCGTCGAACGGCTTTTCGGCGAAGGCTGCCGCGTCGTCATGGTGGCCTGCCACACCGTCTCGTGCATGGCCCTGCGGCATCTCCAGCAGCGCTACGGCGGCGCGGACCGGCGGGTCCTCGGCGTCACGATCCCCGCCGCGGAAGCCGCGGTCGCGCAGACTCGCGGACACATCGGCTTCATCGGCACCTCGCGGACCGTGGCCTCGCATACCTTCCGCACCGAAGTGCACAAGCTCGACCCGGCGCTGCGCGTCACCGAGGTGGCCGCACCGCTCCTCGCGCCGATCGTGGAGGAAGGGTGGGAGGATAGCGACATCGCGCGGCTCGCCGTGGCGCGCTACGTCGAGGCCTTCGGCGACATCGATACGCTTGTGCTCGGCTGCACGCATTACCCGCTGCTCGTGCGCGCCTTTTCGCAATGCGTCGCGCCGGGTGTGGCGATCCTGAATCCCGCGCCGCAGGTCGCGCTCCGGTTCGCCGATTGGCTTGCGCGGCATCCCGAGTTTACGCCGGCCGCCGGTGGAAGCCTGCGGGTGCTCTCGTCCGGGGATATCACCCGCTTCGCCGCTCACACCGAGCGTTTCCTCGGGGAAAGGCCTCCGACCATCGAGCACGTCGCCGAGCAGGACGGGCGGCTCTCACTCGCGACGCAGGGCCATGAGCCCGCCGGCCAGGTCGTGCGCCAGCGGCGGCGCAAGCCGTCCGCCGTCCCCGAGGCAGGCCGCTAGCAGACTGTTGAAAAACCAATCTCGGTGGATGGCGTCGCTCCGCGCGCCATGCCAGGCCACGCGCGACAGCGCCACTCTGAAAGATGGGCCTTCGGCGCGGGTCACGCATGGCGCTACGCCGCCTGCTCGACAAGTGGCTGTTCCGGCTCGGCGAGCCGCCCGG
>JANOAZ010000195.1:0-17630 GCA_031411395.1 Chthoniobacteraceae bacterium | reverse complement strand
CTCCCAGCGTACGAAGCGCACCGTGCCATCGGCCTCGCGCTGGTGTTCGATCTCGCGGAGTTTCGCGTCCGGTTGAAGGCGGAATTCGAGGGCAGCAATGCGGACCTCTACCGGCCGGAAGCGGTCGTGGGCGCAGGCGAGCCATAGGGTGTGAATGAATGTGCTGCAGACTGGAGGGACACGCTCCGACGTGTCCCAGTATCCGCAGTGCCTGCCGCCCATCGATTTGGGACACGACGGAGCGTGTCCCTCCGTGTTGCCTTTCCGGCGATGCCACAGCGTTGACCCGCCCTCTATTTCCAATTACCGGTCCGCCTTCCCTTCCCAATCATGATCCCACCCCTCCTTTCTAAATGCCTCCTCGCCGTCGGCGCGGCTTCCTTGCTCCTCACCTTCCACGCGTCGGCCGAGGTGTCGCTGCCCGCGATGTTTTCCGATCACATGGTCCTCCAGAGCGGAGTGCCGGTGCCGGTCTGGGGCTGGGCGGAGCCGGGGGAGGAAGTGAGCGTGACTCTCGGCAAACAGACGAAAACCACGAAGGCGGGCGCGGACAATAAATGGAGCGTGAAGCTGGAGAAACTCAGCGTCGGCGAGCCGGAGACGATGACCGTGAAGGGAACGAACACGATCGAGATCGCGGACGTGCTCGTGGGCGAAGTGTGGCTCTGCTCGGGGCAGTCGAACATGGCGATGACCGTCAATCGCGCGTTGAATTTCGAGACTGAGAAAGGCGCTGCCGAGTTGCCGAAGATTCGCATGTTCACCGTCCTCTCCGGGACTGCGCCGCAGCCCGAGGAGAAGTGCCAGGGCAAGTGGCTGGTGTGTTCGCCGGAAACGGTCGCGGTGTTTTCCGCCGCGGGATTCTTCTTCGGCCGTGAGCTTCATGCGAAGCTGAACGTGCCGGTCGGACTCATTCATTCCTCGGTCGGCGGCACGGCGATCGAGTCGTGGACGAGCTGGGATGCACAGAAGGATGTGCCGCAGCTCAAGTTCATCTTCGAGGGATGGGACAAGCGGATCGCGGACTTCGATCCGGAGAAAGCGAAGGAAACATACGAGAAACAAAAGGCCGCATGGCAGACGGCGGCGGACAAGGCGAAGGCCGACGGCAAGCCCGCGCCGGCCGCGCCGCGTGCGCCCGGCGAACCGGCGAAGGATCCGAACCGGCCGGCAAATCTTTTCAACGGCAAGATCGCGCCGCTCATCCCCTATGCGATCCGCGGGGCGATCTGGTATCAGGGCGAAAGCAACGCGGACACCGTCGCGCGCGGCGCCGCCTATCGCCTGCAACTCCCGCTGATGATCGCCGACTGGCGCAAGCGCTGGGGGAGTGAGTTTCCCTTCGCGTGGGTGCAGTTGCCGGACTTCGATGCACGCAATCCCGAAGGCTGGGCGCTGGTCCGCGAGGCAATGCTGAAGTCGTTGAAGGTGCCGAAGACCGGGATGGCCGTCGCGCTCGGGCTCGGCGAGGCGAAGGACATTCATCCCAAGAACAAACAGGAGGTCGGCAAGCGGCTCGCGACGTGGGCGCTCGCGGAGGTCTATGCAAAGAAGGAACGGAAAAAGGGGAAAGCCGCGGCTCCGGTTTCGATGGGGCCGCTCTACGCTGCGCACAAGATCAGCGGCAAAGAGATCAGCGTGACCTTCACCCAAGCCGCAGGGCTCATGACGAAAGACGGCGACCCGAAAGGATTCTTCATCGCCGGCGCCGACAAGGCGTGGAAGCCCGCGATCGCGAAGATCGTGAAAGGCAGCGTCGTCGCCTCCAGCCCCGAGGTCGCCAAGCCGCTGGCCGTCCGTTACGCATGGGCGAGCAACCCGGAGTTCAATCTCTTCAACGGCGCGGGCCTCCCGGCCTCGCCCTTCCGCACCGATGAGTGGCCGGTGACGGACCCGGCGAAATAACCCACCTGCAGGATCTCATGAAAGCCATCTCCCTCGACCAGCCCCAGCAATTCCGCCGCATCGAAGTCCCCGAACCCGACGCCCCCGGCGCCGGTGAGGTGCTCGTGCGCGTGCATCGCATCGGCATCTGCGGCACGGACTACAGCGGGTATCTCGGGAAGATGCCGTTCTTCAGCTACCCGCGCATCCCCGGGCACGAGCTCGGCGTCGAGGTGCTCGCGGTGGGCGAGGGCGTGACGAATGTGCGAATCGGCGATCGCTGCTCGGTCGAGCCGTACATGAATTGCCAGCAGTGCCTCGCCTGCCGGCGCGGCAATGGCAACTGCTGCGAAAATCTCAAGGTCATCGGCGTGATGATGGACGGTGGAATGCGCGAGCGGATCCTCCTCCCCGCGCGCAAGCTGCATCCCGCGAACGCCCTCACCGCCGAGCAGTGCGCCCTCGTCGAGACGCTCGCCATCGGCTGCCACGCCGTGGATCGCGGCGCGCCCGTCCCCGGCGAAAACGTCCTCGTCATCGGCGCCGGCCCCATTGGCCTGAGCGTGATCGAATTCGCCAGGCTCAGCGGCGCGCGCACCATCGTCATGGACATGAACGAACAGCGCCTCGCCTTCGTCCGCGAAAAAATGGGCGTGCCCGACACGATCCTCGCCAAGGGCGACGGATCGGAACTCACGCAACTCCAGGCGCTCACCGACGGCCAGCTCGCGCAGGTCGTGATCGACGCCACTGGCAGCAACAAGTCGATGTCGCACGCGCTCAACTGCGTCGGCTTCACCGGTCGTCTCGTCTTCGTCGGCATCACCACGCAGGAGGTGAGCTTTGGCCATCCACTCATGCATCGCCGCGAGATGACCCTCCTCGCCAGCCGCAACGCCCACCCGCGCGACTTCACGCGCATCATCAGCTTGATCGAGCAGGGGAAGATCAACACCCAGCCGTGGATCACGCACCACGCGAAGTTCGACGACATGATCGAAGCATTTCCGAGCTGGCTGAAGCCCGAGAGCGGCGTGATCAAGGCCGTCGTCGAAGTTTAGCCGTTCGCCGGCGTCGCGTTCCACTCCCATGAAACAAGCACCTCGCATCCTCGTCCTCCTCGCTCTTGTCCTCGCTGGCGCGTCCGTGTCGGCGGCACCCGAGCGTCCGAACATCATTGTCATCCTCGCGGATGACTTGGGCTTCTCCGACATCGGCTGTTTCGGCAGCGAGATTCCGACGCCGCGGCTCGATGCGCTGGCGGCGAATGGCGTGCGCTTCACGCAGTTCTATAATACGCCGCGGTGCAGCCCGACGCGGGCGGCGCTGCTCACGGGTCTGTATTCACACCAGGCCGGGCTGGGCTGGCTGGATAACAAGGTGGAGCCGGCGTCGCGCGGGTTTCACGGACGGCTGCTCCCGCGCTGTGTGACGATCGCGGAGGTCTTGCGCGAGGCGGGGTATTTCACGGCGATGTGCGGCAAGTGGCATCTCGGGCAGCAGAATGGCACGCCACCGTGGGAGCGCGGCTTCATGCGGTCGCTGAATTCCCGTTTCGGTGAAATCTATTTTCCAAAGGAGGATGACAAGCCGGGGACCGGAAATCTCTACCTCAACGGGCGCGAGATTCGGAAGGATTCGCCGGAATTCGGCCAGGACTGGTATTCCACGGAGCTCTTCGCGACGTGGGGCTTGAAGTTCATCGATGAAGCGCGCGCCGAGAAGAAGCCGTTCTTTCTCTACCTGCCGCAGGGCGCCGTGCATTTCCCGCTGCGCGCGCCGGAGGAGGTGATCGCAAAGTATCGCGGGAAATTTCTGAAGGGCTGGGATCAGTTGCGTGAGGAGCGGCACGCGCGGCAGATCGCGATGGGAATCGTGGACGCGAAGTGGCCGCTCGCGCCACGGCCGGCGGAGGTGCCGGCGTGGGAGTCGCGCGATGCGGCGCAGAAAAAGCGGCTCGATGAAATGATGGCGGTCTATGCGGCGATGGTGGAGTGCCTGGACCGCAGCACCGGCCTGCTCGTGGATGGGCTCAAGGAGCGCGGCATGCTGGAAAATACGCTGATCATTTTCCTGAGTGACAATGGAGGCAATGCGGAGGGCGGCCCGGGCGGCATCACGCGCGGTGACGGGCCGATCGGGAGCCCGCAGTCGAATGTGCTGCTCGGGATGAATTGGGCGACACTCGCGAACACCCCGCTCCAGCGGTTCAAACACTTTACGCACGAAGGCGGGATCAGTTCGCCTTTCATCGCGCATTGGCCGGCGGGAATTCCCAAGGAGCGAAATGGCGCGCTCGAAAAACAGCCCGGCCATCTCATCGATATCATGGCGACTGCGGTGGATCTCGCGGGGGCGAAATATCCCGCGCGTTTCCACGATCACGGCATTCTCCCGATGGAAGGAGTGAGCCTGCGTCCGGCCTTCGCGGGACTGCCGCTCCAGCGCGCGCAGCCGATCTTCTGGGAACACGAAGGCAACAAGGCGGTGCGCGATGGCCAGTGGAAGCTCGTGCAGAAATGGAAGGGGCCGTGGGAACTTTACGACATGAATGCGGATCGCACCGAGCAGCACGACGTGATCGCGCAGCATCCGGAGATCGCGTCGCGGCTCCAGGCCGCGTGGACGGGCTGGGCGCAGCGGGCTTTCGTCGATGACTGGCCGGGTCCGGATCACACGAACTGGGGGCAGGACATCAAGAGCGGGCCGGCGGCGAAGTAGCGTCTGATCCTGCTATCGAGGCGCGGGCAATGCCGTGAGCGTCCGCACCGCGGATGGGTCGCGGGGGCGGGGACGCGGATCGTGCCAGCGGTCGCGCGGGGCAGGGGAGTGCGCATCGAGCCAGTGGCCGAGCCGGAGCCGCAGCGCGGTGAGGGACTGATGCGCCTCGGGGCCGAAGAGCGAACCGCCGGCGTCGGCGTCCGATTTCTTTTCCAGGGTGGCGCGCAAGCCGGGCTCGGCGAGCACCGCGGCACCGATGGACGCGCGGCTTTCACCCGAGAGCGCGGTGAAGAGGGTGAGATACTCGACGAGCTGCTGGCCGGCGCGGAAGGACTTCAGCCGCAGGCTCGGCACGGGACCGTTCGGGGTGGGGTAGAAGAGGGAGAGGTGATCCGGTTTCTGCCATGCGTCCGCTTTGCCGATCGTCTGCCATGGCACCACGCCATCCGCGCCGAGCGCCCACGTCTCCACGCACCAGGCGGCGGGCATCGCGTTCGGCGTGCCGATGTGGTTCGCGGAGCCGTACATGTAAACGAGGTTGCCGAATTGCGCGGCGCGGCTCGCGACGCGTTCGTGATAGGTCCGCAGCTCGCCGCTGATGATTTCGACGCTGGTGACGCCATCGAGCAAATCGCGTTGCCACTGCGGGCGCGAGATATCCGCGCGGAAGACGAAGCGCGGACCGGGATGCGCCGCCACGCCGCGCCAGAATTCCAGCCCGAAGCGCCGCAGAGCCCAGAAGTCCTGAGTGTTCACCGGCTCGTCCAGTACCCACGCCGCTGAAGACGCGTCCCAGCGATTGTCGCGGTCGCGTTTGAAATAGACTTTGTTGTTCAGGTAGAACTCGAACATCGGCTCCGTCCATCCCTTCTCCGCGAAGTGCTCCGCGAACTTCCCCGCCGCGGCGCGGAACGCCGGCCAGTATTCCTCGTCGTAGGCCGACTCGATCCAGTAGCCGCCGCGGAAATGCCGCTCGTGATCCATCGGCCAGTTTTCATTCAGCGGCAGATAGTAGGCCTCGATCGGCACGCCGCTCCGCGGGAGATCGCGAAAGGCGGAGCCATCGAGGAGCGGTCCGACTTCCGCATCCCACGCGGCCCAATCCCACCGGCCATCGGGGTGGATCGCCGGCCCGGATTTGATGCGCCCCGTCCAGCCGTAGGGCAGGCGATTGAGCACGGTGCGATGCTCGTGGGCGAGGCGGTAGTAATCGCGCTCGTGACCCGGCAGGCTGTAGCAGTTCATCTGCGGGAGGAAGGACAGGCGGTCCGGGAGCGTGAAATGCCAGACCGTGACCACGCACGGCAGCGTCTCTGCGCCGGCGCGCACGGTGCCGGCGTGCCGGCCTGCGGCGGCGTCTTTTGGGATGTGGATTTCGATGAAGGTGCCGCCGCTTTCGCCCGCCGCATCGACCGGCGCGCCGGTGAAATCCACGGGCACGAGCGGATCGAGCTGTCCGGCGACTTTCGGCATCGCGAATCGCTGTGTCATCAAGCCCGTCAATTCGACCGCGGTTTCCCTCGCCGGAGTCGCGACCGAAAATCCAATCGTCTCCCCGCGTGCCGCAAAAAATTCCAGCGCCGCGAGCGGTTCGCCAAATTCATCCCGGCACTCGACGGCCCGCTTTTCGCCGTGGCGCATCGGCACCGGTGGTGGCGGCAGTTTCGCCGCGGCGAGCGTCTGCGGTCTTGTGGGCGCGACCTCGACGAGGGGTGGCGCGCCGTCTTCGAGCCAGAGCGTGAAATACGGGGCGGTCTCGCGGTTCCCTTCGCGGCTCGCGATGTAGCGATTCGGGAATTGCCGATAGTCGATCGTGTTCCCGTTCCGCGAATATTCGCTGCCCACATCATCCATGACGCAAAAGCCGTGGCCGCGTCCCGCGATCCGCGCCTGCACCACGGCGGGCTCGATCGGAATCACCTGCCAGCCGTCCGCGTCGCGCGGTGTCGGATCGCCGAAACCCCAGATCGAGCCGCCGGCACTGTTGATCACGCCGGTGACGTCGGGTTCGCCGCCGCCCCATGATGTCCCGTCCGTGCGCGCCCACCGGAAGCAACTCGCTCCCGGCACCTTTGCGTAGCCGGTGCCGCGTCCCTCCACCCATTCGTCCGCGATCGTCGAGACGGTGATTCGCCCGAGCGTTTCCGGACCTTCGAGGTGGACGTGCAATTGCGCCCGCACCACCCGCTTGCCTTGAATCGGTGTCGGATCGAAGTCGATCAGGAAGAACTCCTGGATGCCCTTGAGCTTGAGTTTCGGTGAGGCGCCGTTGCTGGCCTCGCGTTCTTTTTCGTAGGAAGAAATCCAGAGGTCCCGCGTCACTTCCAAGCGCACCGGCGCCCCGGCAGCCAGGACCCAGACGGGCATCCCGCAAAGAATGAGCGGGACGGCGAATGCGGGGGGAAGCTTCACGCCGCGAGTGAAACCAACCCCTCGGGCACTTTCAAACTTCAACGCAGCAATGTGCGGAACCGATGAGCGTGAACTATAGCTGCACCTTGGCGTGCTGATCGCCCTCGTCGATGTCCGGGGTGATGCCGGAGAGGTAGGCCCTGGTCGCCTGCCAGAAATATTTGCAGCGGTTCAGTCCGGTGCTGTCCCAGAACTCGCCGCGCTCGGGCCGCACCGAAATCAGTTCGATATTCGGATCGTCTTTGCCGCCCGGAAACCACACGCGGAACGGCTCGCGCCAGAGGTCGGCGATCTTCGCCCGATCGCCGATCAACGTCGCTCGTCCCTCGACGCTGAGGAAGGCGCTGTCGCCGTCCTGCGCGGTCAGGAACACATGCGAGTCGTGTTCGATCTCGTGGACTTTTGCCGTATCGACCCCGGTGAGGAACCACAGGTGGCCGTCATCTTCCACCCGGGCGATGGCCATGGGCCGCGCGTGGAGGCCGCGTTCACCGCTGAGCGTGACGAGCATGGCGGTGTGAAATCTTTTCAGCAGGGAGATGAAATGATCGTGCTGTTCGTCGGGAGTGGCGGTGGTGCTCATGCACGCTGAATCGCCGACGCTCCAGTCCGTGGATGGATGGAGCGGCGGGGATCCGGCGACGTCACTTGATCGTGAGCAGCGCATTGCCCCGCGCGCCGAGCACGGTGCTGCCGCCGGTGGCCGAGGAAAGTGACAGGCCGACGGTTTCGTTCGGGTCGGCCTCGGTGTCGCCGAGGAGCGGAATCTGGATGCGCTTGAAGGTTTCGCCGGGGGCGAAGGTGATGACCTGGTTGAGCACTTCGCTGTAGTCCAGGCCGGCGAGTGCGGTGCCGTCGAAGGTATCGAACCGGACGGAGGAGGTGCTGCCGGTGCCGCCGCCGCGTTTCACCTCGATCACGGCGAACGTTCCGGCTTTTTCTTTCACCACATAGCTGGTCGCGCCGAACTCGATGCTCGATGGCGCGATGGCCATCGCGGTGAGCACCTCGCCGCCGCCGACCGTGCCGATGAGCGCGGCCCCGCCGACGGGTTGATTCGTCAAGCCCGCGGTCAGATTGATCGAGAAGAGTTTCGAGGTGACTTCGCCGTTGATCTGCATCACGGCGAGTGCGACGCCGTTGCCCAGCGCGCCCCGGTCGCTGATGTCGAAGCCCACGCTGTCCGTGATGTCCACCCCGAGCGCGCCGATGGTGGTGAGCAGGCCGCCATTTGGCGAGGCGCCGCCAGCGATATCGGCGGCGGCTCCGTCCACCGCGCCCTGCCGGACGAGGGTGTTGAGCAAGGAGTCGATGCTCCACAAGGTGGTGGCCGTCGCGCCGTCGTTGTCGTTCCGGTCATAGGCGGAACCGACGATGTTCGGGTCTGCACCGACGTTCACATCGGTCCCGATGTAGGCGAGGGAGGTGTCCGGTTGGTTGCCCGCGGTGCCGGCATCGGTATCCACCGGCGCGTAGGTCAGCGGGTTGAATCGCAGATTGTCGTTGGCGGCGTTCACCAGACGGAGGCGATCGACGGTCGGATTGAAGTCGAACCCCCCGGGGCTGTTCGCCGTGAATTGCGGGCTGGTCACCAGCGGAACTCCCACCTGGTGCGCAACTCCGGTGGCGGGGTCGATGGTGAGCACACGATTGCTGCTCGTGAGCGCGAAGAGTTCCCCCGAGGCCGTTCGGAAGTCGATGCTGGTCACACTTTCGCCGGCGAGCAATCCGCGCAGGGCGACCGCGCTCTCCAGCTTGCCCGGATTATCCGCGTGGAAACTGACCAGCCGATTGCTCTGCGTGACCCCGAAGACAATCTCCCCGCGGGGCATCGCGGCCAGCCCGTCGAGTTTGGTGCTGCCCTTGCCGATCGCGCCCACCTCGGTGGCTGCGCCCGTCACCAGATCGATGGTGAAGAGCTTCGTTTTTCCCTTCACCGCGAGCGAGGCAAAGGCGGTGCCATCCGCCGCCACGTCGAAGCCGACCGTAGCGCCCGGATCGACGCCCAGCGCCCCGACGGTGAAGATCGCGCCCGAGTTCGGCGAGGGAGTCCCATCGACCCCGCCGATCCGCACCAAGGCGTTGAGATTGGAGTCGATCCCGAACAGCGTGGTGAGCGTCGCGCCTTGGAAATTCCGGTCGTACGCGACCTCGGCGATGTTCGGATTCTTTCCGGTATTTGCATCGGTGGCATCGAAAACGAGCGCGGTATCGGGCTGGGTGCCCATGGTGCCGCCATCGCCATCGACTACGACACCGGTCAGCGGATTGATGCGTAGATTCTGGTCGAGATCCGAGACGACCCGCAGGCGATCCACGGCGGGATTGAAGTCGATCGCAAATGCCTTGCCCGCGAGCGCAAGGTCCGGGGCGCCGGCGGGTCCGACCTTGGTGGCGACGCCCGAGTAGGGGTTGAGCGTATAGAGGGTGTTCTGCTTGGTGAGGCCGTAGAGCAGGCCATTCGCCGCGCGACTGTCGATGCTCACGATGTCTTCACCCGCCGCGAGCCCTTTGATTTTCACCGAAGAAAGAACGTGAGTCGGATCCGCGCTGTCGAAGGAGACGAGGAAGTTCGTGGTCGTCAGGCCGACCATGAGCGCCGGAGCGATCCGGGGTTCGAGAGGTTCGATGCCGCTGTGGAGTACGTCTGGTTTGCGGGATGAGGTGGGAATGCGGCGGGCGAGGAGGTGGTTGTGCATGGTAGTAGCTGATTCGCGGCGTCGGGGACTCTGGATGCGGATCGCAAACGAAAATGTGCGCGCTCGCGGCGGTGGAAGCAAAAACCGGAAAAGGAGAGATGGCCCGTGGGGTCCAGTCGCCAGGATCGAGGGGTGTGGCGGAACCCGGGGCGCGCGCGGCGCAACCAAAATCCCGTCATTCTGAGCTTGCGAAGAATCACTGATTTCTGCGGGCAGCGGCGGCGCGGAGCCTTTCGCAAGCATTCCGCGCTCCGCCCCGCCTCCGCCCACGGAAGCCTGAGATCCTTCGCAAGCTCAGGATGACAATTTCCGAGGGGGCGCTCCGCGCCAGGACGGGATTTCCGCGCATCCAAGGCGCCTTCCGTTACACCCTTTCAGATGGATTTCCGGCCCTGAAACTTCCCGAGGATCGCCTTGTTCTTTTTTTCAAGATGACGCTGACGCGACGCCTGATCGACCGCCTCGCCATCTTTCACGACGCCGGGTTTGGCACCCGGATGGATTCTGGGTTTCTTGCTGGGGCGTTGGGGCATGTGGGAAAATGTCACGGCCATCGATGCGGCGCGAGCGGCAACTTCGTGTCGGGGATAGGATGGAGCGCGTGTGTCGCCCGGCTGGTGGGAAAGCAAAACGCCCCGACGTGAGTCGGGGCGTTCGCTTGATTTTTTGCAACTGGAGCGGGCGCGCGTGGCGCCCGTCCGGCTTAGTAGCGCCGGGAAGCGCCGCTGCGGTCGCCGCCACCACCACCGCCGCCGCCGCCGCCGAAGCTGCGAGGGCCGCCACCGGTGCGGTCTTCACGAGGACGGGCTTCATTCACGGTGAGGGCGCGGCCCTGCACGCTTTTGCCGTGGAAGAGGCTGATCGCCTTCTGGCCTTCATCGGCCGAGGACATGGTCACGAAGGCGAAGCCGCGGGACTTGCCCGTGAACTTATCCTGCATGAGGGCGACTTCGTTGACCGTGCCGGCTTCGGCAAAGGTATCCTGGAGATCGACTTCGGTGGTGTCGAACGAGAGATTGCCGACGTAGAGTTTGCTGGACATGACTATTCTTTCTTTCTGCAAGAGCGGAGCTTTCGGTGGCTGTTTCCGGTAATCGGATCTCAAAACTGCCACTGAAGTCCGCAGAACGAATCCGCGTCACTGAACAACTAGCAATCTACCAAACCCAGAGGGGTTCCAAACTTGTGTGCGCCGACAGGACACGCGATGGCCGGGGTGCGCAAGCGGTATCTCAGGATATTCTCCACCGCGGCGCGGGACCGGCTCGGAGGGCGTGTGAATGGTCGGATACGGAATCTTCATCCTGCTCTTGCTCTTGCTCCTGCTCCTGCGTTGGGAAACCGCTTTGGAGCAGGAGCAGGACAATGAGGAAGAGGAAGGGGGGCGGGCGACTTCCCAGAGGTCAATTCACAGCCCCTGCGGATGCCGCGCGGTGAAGCCCCGCGGCGAGCGGCCATCGCGCCGCCAGCGCGGGCCTTCGTCGCCGCCGGAGTAGCCCGTGGTGTCGAGCCGCAAGCCCGCCACCGTGGCGAAGACGTGGCCATTGCGCGCGTAGATCGTGATCCAGCGGCCTGGACCGCCGCTGCCGTAGCGGGTCAACTCCGTGGAACCCGCGGGCTGCTCCAGCGCCCCGGCATGTTTGAGGAGAAAAGAGACGGCGCCCGAGCAATCGTAGCCGTCGTCGTAAAAGGTCGTGTGGCCACCGCCCCAGACATACGGCTTGCGGGTCAGGAAGTTCGTCGCCCAGATCGCGCGCTTCACGGCGAGGGGCGCACTCTCCGGCGCGTGGGCGATCCCATTGCGGATCACCGCGCGATTGCCCGGCACCGTCGGGCCGCTCGTGGGCGGCGTGGCCGAGGTGTATTTGGCGAGGCTCGACGGCGTGAGGATGAGCAGCGCGGCACAGGCGACAGTGAGGTGGATGAAGAGGCGGCAATTCACGTTCATGCCGCCTCGAGATGCAGGAATGACGCCAGCCGCTGCACCGGCCGCTGACGGATGTCAGCGTCCGAGGCTCGCGGTTCCGGGTTCCGGAAAATTCTGCGCCGGATCGTCCAGCACGAGCACCCAGTCAAAGCTCGCGCCGGTGCGCGGCGGCGTAAATTCCCGGCGCTCCTCGCGCGGCACTTCGCCCGCAGCCTTTGCGATTCCGGTGCGCGGGTCCCACCACCACGCACGCAGTGTCGGCGCGGCGAGCCTGGAGAGATCGAGCGCGAAAGTTTTCCCGCCCGGCGAGTAGATCATCGCAAACGCTCCCGCTGCGTCGCGCATCGCCTGCACGTGATCGGCGTCTTTGTCGTTGGTGGAAACGACCAGCGCCTGGTCCGGCACTCGCGTGAGCATCGGACGCGATTCGATCAGCCGCCGGGCATAACCCATCTGCCGCGAGCCGGGGAGGTCCAGCGCATCGCGCCACGTCCGCCGCTGGTCCGCCGTCGGTTTCGCCCGCCCGTCCCACATTCCCCAGATCGGATGCGCCCCATAGGTGTGCCCGCATGCGCCCGCGAAGAGCCCCCAGTAACACAGTTTCCGCACGTCCCATTCATCGAACCACTCACTCTTCGTCTTGTCGCTGCGCACGGGATGATCCTCGTAGGCGGGCTCGCCGTCCATGCATGGCTTCACCGGCTCGCGTGCGTAGTCAGCCGCCATCATGCGCCAGCTCGGTTTGTTCTTCACCGCGTGGCCGCTCTGCATCTGGTTGAAATCGAGCCATTCCTCCGCATGCACGTACTCGCTCGAGCTGCGCCCGCCGCTCGGGTGATACGTGATGAGGTGCGTCCCGCCATCACCGGCCCGCAGTCCCGCAGCCATGGCGCGCCAGATCGCGAGGTGGGTGTCATTTTCCACCGGACGATCGCCGCCGAGGATCCAGATGATCGGCTGCTCGCGATATCGGCGCCCGAGCCACTCGCCGAAGACCCGTGCATTCTCCGGCGTGAAGATTTCCGGTCCCTGTCCCCACTTCTTGTTCACCTTGTCGCCCCACGTCGGGAGCAGGCCCACATGCAGCCCCCGCTCCGCCGCCGCTTTCACGATGTAGTCCACGTGCCGAAAGTAGGAATCGACCGGCCGGGCCGGATCGTTGTTTTCGAGCGGTAAATTTCCCTCGGCATTCGGCTCCGTGAGCCCGCCAAATTCCGCGAGCGCCACCGCTTCGATGACCGTGAAACCCTTCTTCGCGCGGTCGTCGAGGTAGTGGAGCGTGTCCTCGCGGTTCAGCCGGTGAAATAATTCCCACGCGGTATCTCCGAGATAAAAAAACGGCCGCCCGTCCGCATGCACTAAATGCCGACCATTCTCGCTCACCCGCAGCGGTCCCGGCGACTCCGCGGCGTGAATGAAAGCGGGAACGCAGGCTAGGATCAGCACGACCAAACGGGGGAACATGGCCACGTTCTCCCGCGTCCAGTCTCCGCGAGCAATCGCATTTATCGCTCGACGCTCTGCGGCATCATGTGCGTTTCCAAAACGCAGTCGCGGAACGCGGAGACAGCGCCGGCTTGAACTCCGAAAGGAGCTGGCGACGATGACATTTCACCGTCTCAGAACCCAATGAACCTCCACCTGCTCGCCCTCCGATCCTCCATGCGCTCCCCGGTGTTCCCGTGGGTACTCGCGCTCATCTTTGCCATGTCGAGCAGCGTACAGGCGCAGGTGAAAATTCCCGAGGGCAAGGAAACCGACTCACGTCTCCCTCCCAAAGGCGGAAGTTGGAGCCTGCGCATGGCCGCCGTCACCGATGCCAGCCTCCCGCGTGTGCTGCTCATCGGTGATTCCATTACCAAAAGCTACCTTGAACCGGTCCGCAAGGCACTCGCCGGTCGCGCGAATATCGACGCGTGGATCACGCCCACCACACAGGCCGACAGATCACTCCCGGGTACCCTCGCCGCGATTCTCGCGGAGTCGAAGTATGCCGTCGTTCACTTCAACCTCGGCCTCCACGGCTGGCAAAAGGGGCGCATTCCCGAAGGGCAGTTTGTGCCGCTCACCCGCCAGATGGTGCAGGCCCTGAAAACGAATGCACCGGCGGCGAAACTCATCTGGGCCACCATCACTCCCGTCACGGTGAAAGGGCAGCCCGAGAAGCTCGACCCGGAAATCCAGCCGACGATCGACGAGCACAATCGGCTCGCCCTGCAGGTGATGAAGGAGGAAGGCGTGGCCATCGACGACCTCGCGGGATTGGTCAGCAACCGGCTCGAACTGGCCGCGGGCGATCAATTCCACTGGAAGGCCGCCGGCGTCGCGCTCTTCACCGAAGCCGTGACCAAGGCCATCGGCGACGCGCTGAACTAACGCGGGAGGGGTGAGATCTCACTCGTTCGCCAGTGAATCGTTGTCGCGCAGCGTGTGCTCGCCTTCGATCACTGCGATGGGCTTGAGCTTCACGTTGCGAATGCGGTTGCCGGTCACGGTTTGATCCGTGCCGCTGAGCGAGATGCCGTTGCGGCCCGCGCCTTCGATCCGATTGTCGGCGATCAGGTTGGTCGCAGTGCCAGTGGCGATTTGCAGGCCATTGCCGCTTTGGTTGAGAAAGGCATTTCGGGTGATGCGATTGCGCTCGTTTAGCCCGGGTTGCTTGCACCAGCGCCACAGGTTGAGCCCGGTTTGCGTGCCGCGAAATTCATTCTCCTCGACAACGCAATCGCTCGCGTCATTGAGTTCGACGCCGACGAGACAGTTGGCCACCCGATTCCTGCGCACCACGGTTTTCACGGTGAAATGATCGAGGTCGATCGCTTCATCATTCGTCCCGGTGATGACGCTGTCTTCCACCACGGCGCCTTCGACGGCGTAGAAGGCAATCCCGCGGCCGAAACAATTGCGGATCGTGCAGCGCGTCACGCTCATGCCTTTGACGCGCGGCCCGGTCGGCCCCGCATCGTAGGAATAGGCTCCGCTCGCGAAAACGCCGCAAAGCTGCGCGTGGCCGCGGACCGGCGGATCGGCTTCGCGGCGCCCTCCGTCGAGGACCAGGCCATCGAGCTGCACGTCTTCGCTCACGCCGCGGATTTCGATGAGATTCGGCGCGTCCGCGTGGCGGATGAAGGTGCCCGCCGGGACCGGAAATTTCAGCGGCGCCTCGAGCACGAACCGCGCATCTTCGGCAGCCTTTAGGACCGCGAGCTGATACGGCTTCGGTTTTCCCGTGAAAGCATCGCGCTCGCCGTCGGCCTCGATCCACAGCCGCATCCCGGCGGTGAAATTTTGCGACCGTTTCACCGGAATCTCCGCGGCCCCGGGGGGCGCGTCGGCGAACGCTTCGGCGAAGGCGAGGGGACCGAGTTGCAGGATGGATTTGCCCGGCTCCTCCGCGACGAGTCGCACATGCCGCGCGTCCTTCAGCATCAGGCCCCGCGGCAGGAGGTGAACCCCGGCGGGGATGACGACTTCGCCTCCGCCCGCTTTGATCGCCGCATCGATCTGCTGCTGGATCGCGTTCTCGGACTCGGCGCGGAGACGACAGACGGCGAGAAACGCGGCGGCGAGAAAACGGAGGGAACGTCGCATGAAAGACAGGATGGGCCGCGCCTCGCACCGGCGACAAGCGCGCCGTTGGAGTCGCGCGCTACTTCTCCGGCTTGCGCCGCACCCCACGCTTCGCGCGGATCAATCGATGATCACTGGCAACGGCCTTTCGCCGGGCGTAGCCGGGATGAAGTGCGGAGGTTCCCCCACGGGAATTTGCGGCTCCACCGGTGGGCGCACTTCCACCGGACGCCGCTTGCCTGGGCGGTAAAAGATGGCGGTCGAAGATTTGTCCCGGCGACCCGTGGCGATGATTTCACCGTCCTCCAGCCGCCAGAGGTAAGCGCCCACGCCCGTCCGGTAATCGACCGCCAACCGGAGATTGAAATCGATCCCGTGATCCGGCCGGAGGCGATAGAAAACGCGCTTCCTCAGCCGCGAACCGGGAGGCAGGTCCCGGACGTCGAAAGCGACGGTCTGGTTCATGATGCGCAGCGAGCCGTGGTCGTCGGAGACGAAGCGCCCGCTGCGAATCTGTCCACTGGGCACCGCGCAGCCGGCGAGCGCCGCCGCGGCACCCGCCGCCACGAGGAATCTGAAAATCATCGGCGATTTATGGAGACTCCCCTCCGCCGTGGATAGCGTTTCCCGCGCTGCCGGCTTCGTCACCTTCTCGTGCACAAAGTGGGGCTTTGGGTACGCCAGCTTGTCGGCGAAACTGTGTTTCGGTGGCGAGGGACTGCTAACTTCCGCGGTTCTCCTGCCTCCCACCACCGCAAATGGTTGTAAGCAGATGGGAGGTTTGCTGATGTTGCAGACGTGACAAGGTCGGAACTCAAAGAAATCGAGCGCCAGTTCGGGATCAGGCTTCCCGAAAAGTATCGCCGGTTTGCGCGATTGCTGCCGCCGAGCGGAGAGGAGGACGATTCGTTCCGCGCGTGCTTTGGCGACGCGGCCAAGATCGTACAGGAAAATCGCGTTCTAAGTGAGAAAGGCTTCGACGGAACGCCGTGGCCTCCGAATCTGTTCTGCATTGGGGAGTTGGACGACAACCGCTATTTCATCGATCTCACCGATCCCGCACGCGGAGTGTTCTACTCGGATCACGAGGAGGGTTTTGATCCCGTAAATCCTGATCGTGGTGCCCAGGAAACCCTCGACGAGTTGAGCCAGGTCGCGAAAGAGGCTGCCCGCGAAAATGCGCCCCCTTCACGCTGGAAGACCCTGGCCGAACCGCTTTTTTGGAGCTGGTGGCCTTGGCCTCGAGATGAGATTAGGAGCCTATTGGTTTTCGAGCATGCACCGGATGGTGGTATGGGGATCAGACGTTGTGAGGCCCAAGGTGACGTTAGAGTGATCGCAGAGCAGGCGATCGATTTGATGCTACGGCGCCCTGTCTTTCTTCTTGAGATGTTTTTCGAGCCGGGAGGGCCTGCCGCCGGCGGCTATCCTTGTGTTAAGATCGTCGGTGAGCGCGGACGATTCTATCTCCGGTTATTCAATCACGAGGGAGAGTGGCAGATGTTCGATCCGTCCGTTCCTGACGAGCGGGTGCAACTGGTTGAGGGATACGAGACCTATACTTACTCGCGCCAGAACGTGTGGCAGGACGTGGACTTGCTTCGTCAAGCTGTCCTCACGTTCGTTCAACGGCGTCGCTTACTAGGTTCCGTGAAATGGGTCCGGCTCGGCTAGTTCTACTTCCTCTTCTGCTGCGCCATGTCGAACCAGCTTGGGCCGGCGGGGGCGGCGGAGCGTCCACCGCCTACACCGGCGCCGACGGCGAAGCGCTGCACGTCGCGTTTGCCGGCCTCGGCTTTGCGGTCGCCGCGCGGGCCGATCTCGACGCGGGTCTTGAGCGAAAGGGCGATGCGTTTCCGCGGCATGTCGATCTCCATCACCGTGGCCTGCACGCGCTGGCCGACCTTGAGCACGTCGGCGGGATTCTTCACGAAGTCGTCGCTCATCTGGCTGATGTGGACGAGGCCATCCTGATGCACGCCGATGTCCACGAAGGCGCCGAACGCGGTCACATTCGTGACGATGCCGGGGAGCTTCAGGCCGGGCTGGAGGTCTTCCATTTTCTCCACGCCTTCGGCGAAAGAGAACGCCTCGAACTGCTGGCGCGGGTCGCGGCCCGGCTTGGCGAGTTCTTTCAAAATGTCCTGCAACGTGGGCAGGCCGACTTCCTCGCTGACGTATTTCTTCGCGTCGATTTTTGTGCGCTTGGCCGAATCGCGCAGCAAGTCGAGCACGGTGCAGCCGGCGTCGGCGGCCATGCGGTCCACAAGTTCGTAGCGCTCGGGATGCACCGCGCTGGCGTCGAGCGGATGCGCGCCGTCGCGGATGCGGAGGAAGCCCGCCGCCTGCTCGAACGCCTTCGGCCCGAGCCCTGTGACTTTCTGCAATTCCTTGCGCGACTTGAACGGCCCGTTCTC